>DUVF01000019.1 GCA_012841165.1 Clostridiales bacterium | reverse complement strand
GGCGGTAACGCCTTTCCCGTTCCTAATCAATCATAGTATGAAATAAAGGAGACGAGAGATGGATCCAAAAGAATTTGTAACTGATTTAATTGAAAAAGCCCGCGTCGCGCAGGCCAAAATTGCGAACTATGACCAAGCCCAAACCGACTTGCTGGTAAAAACAGTAGGCAAGGCGATCTATGATCGCGGCGATGAACTGGCCAAGATGGCAGTTGAAGAGTCCAAAATGGGCAAGTATGAAGATAAAATCATGAAGAACAAAGGCAAGGCGATGGCTGTTTGGAACTGGCTCAAAGACAAACCCAGCGTCGGCATTATCGAGCGTGACGAGAAGCTGAACATGGTTCTTATCGCCAAACCGATGGGCGTAGTCGGAGCGATCGCACCGGTCACCAACCCGGTCATGACGCCGATGCACAATGCGATGATCGCATTAAAAGGCCGCAACGCCATTATCGTTTGCCCGCACCCCTCCGGCAAAAAAACCGGTGTGGAAACTGTTAAAACCATCAATGAAGCTCTGGCCAAGATCGGTGCACCGGAAAATCTGGTTCAGGTCGTCGCAGAACCGACTCTGGAAATATCCAGTCTGGTCATGCAGATGTCAGACGTCTGTCTCGCCACCGGTGGCCCCGGTATGGTCAAGGCAGCCTACAGCAGCGGCAAGCCGGCTCTGGGCGTAGGCGCCGGAAATATGCAATGTTTGGTTGACAAAGACGCCACCCCGGCCGAATTCGTTCCCAAAGTCATGAAGGGCCGCACCTACGACAATGGCGTACTCTGCACCTGCGAACAGAACTGCATTTATCCGATCGAGATGGAAAAAGAGCTGATGGCAGAATTCGCCAAGCATGACGCTTACTACATTGATGACCCGCAGAAAGTCATCGATCTGCGCAACACCGTGTTCCCGGAAGGTCAGCTGAATAAGCAAGTCGTTGGACTGAGCGCGGAAAAAATTGCCAAACTGGCCAACATCGAAGTGCCCGAAGGCACCAAAGTGCTGATCGCCAAGGCGGACGGCCCCGGCGCAGCCGATGTTTTCTCCAAAGAGAAGCTCTTCCCCGTTCTGACTGCCTTCCCGTATAAAGAGTGGGATGAAGCGGTCGATATCGCTGTCAAAAACCTGCTTCTGGAAGGAGCCGGACATAGTTCCGTCATTCACTCCAATACAAAGGCCAATATCGAAAAGGCTGCCATCGCGCTGCCGGTCTCTCGTATTCTGGTCAATGGCGTCGGTTCCTCCGGCGTTGGCGGAGCTCCCTCAAACGGTTTTGCTCCCACCGCAACCCTGGGCTGTGGTTCCTGGGGCGGCAACAGTGTCAGTGAGAACGTCGATTACAAGCATATGATCAACATCAGCCGTCTTGGTTACACCGACGACAGCAAACCGGGTCTTGATGCTGATAAAGTTTGGGCAGACTAAACTCAGCTCTAACTATTGTAAAATAAATAAAATGACAGCCGCTGTCTTAGCCAGGACAGCGGCTGTTTTTAATTGAAGATTAAAAAGTTAAAAAGCTTTGTGCTTTTTATTGTTGGTGTCGGAAGCGGTCGCAACAAAACCGGTCAATTTCAAAGGCAAACGATTGACAAAATCTTCCAGACAGTGTATTCTATTTACATATTTTACCATCCATTGTTGTCGGAGGTAGGAGATGGAGTTTTATAAAAAACATCACAAAACGATCAAGCTTGTCGCAGGTATTTTTTTATTGACCGTCACCGTGTTGTATTATGTCCTTTCTCAAACCGCCGGAAAGGAGATCGATAAGGAAAACAGCCGGCTGGCTGGTGAAAAAACGATCTCGATAGAAAGCGAAGCAAACATTAATGCTAGTGAGCACAGTATCAATGCAGAAGGAACGGAGACAGAGAATCAAAGCGGGGCAGGGCAGAATGAAGCTGCTCGAATAGCTGTTGATATCGATGGGGCAGTAAAAAAGCCGGCTGTCTATCTACTACCACCAAACACGCGAGTATACCAGGGCATAGATGCTGCCGGAGGCCTCAGCGCACAGGCAGACACTCGCGACATCAACCTGGCGGCGCCCCTGATCGACGGAAGCAAACTCTACATCCCGACACAGGGTCATACTTCGGCAGGTTCTCAGTCATCGAAGGCCAGCGCTGATTCAAAGTCCATTTCCGGCGATGCCAGATACAGAGTCGGACCGTCTGCTGCCACTGGAGGATGCGGCGGTTCAAAAAGCGGCGCGAAAATCAACATCAATCTGGCAACAGCCGCTGAGTTGGAAGCGCTCAACGGCGTCGGGCCGGTGACTGCGGGAGCAATCGTTCGCTTTCGTGAAGAAAACGGAAACTTTGGCAGCGTCGAAGAGCTGCTAAATGTCGATGGAATAGGTGAGAAAACATTAGCAAAACTAAAAGGCGAGGTGACTATCGAATGAATCAAAATGCTAAAATATCGTCGGGCGGAACTTACCGGCAAGACGAGATCATTGCCCGGTTGTTGAAAGAGATCCGGATACCTGTTCATTTGAAAGGCTATCAATGTCTGGCTGAATCGCTGCGCATCACCATCGAAAACCCCGATATTCTTAATGCGGTCACAAAAGAGCTCTATCCTGCGGTGGCTGAGGCTTGTGAGACATCGGTCTGCGGAGTTGAGCGTTCGATCAGACATGCCGTCAAGCTGGCCTGGGAAAAAGAAGGAATGCCGGAGCGGATCTTCGAAGACTGGCCGGGCTATCTGCCTTCAGGTCAGATCCCGGGAAATCGTCGACTATTGACGAATTTAACGCTCCGGGCGCGCTCCTGGATGTAGAATTAGGGTTTCTCCTTTTTATAAAGCATGATATAATACTTTATTGTGATATAATATTTCCAACAAATTAAGCAGTAAGTACATGCTGTAAAAGGAGGAACCTGCCGTGAGGCAAGTCTATCTCGACTATGCTGCCACAACGCCGGTAAAAGAGGAAGTACTGGCAGAAATGCTGCCTTTCTTCAGCCTTCAATATGGAAACCCATCCAGTTTACATAAATTTGGCTATACCGCCCGCGAAGCAGTAGATTTGGCCCGTGAACGGGTCGCCGCATTGATCGGAGCCAAAGCCTCTGAGATTTATTTCACCTCCGGAGGAACAGAATCTGATAACTGGGCAGTGGAAGGCGTTGCCGGAGCCCAACCGGCCGGCAGAGCACATGTCATCACTTCAAAAATTGAACATCATGCCTTGTTGCACAGCTGTGCCGCGCTTGAAGAAAAGGGGCACTCTGTCAGCTATCTTGAAGTGGATCCGACAGGCTTTGTCCAACCACATGCACTCAAACAGGCTATCAATGAGCGAACCTGTCTGGTTAGCATCATGTTTGCAAACAACGAAGTCGGATCAATTCAACCGATTGCTGAGCTGGCAAAGATCGCTAATTCGGCCGGGATCATCTTCCATACCGACGCAGTGCAGGCAGCCGGAAACCTGCCCATTAATGTCCAGCAGTTAGGCATCGATATGTTGTCCTTATCGGCGCATAAGATATACGGTCCCAAAGGCATCGGAGCTTTGTACATCAAAGAAGGGACTGCGATCTCCAATTTTATACACGGCGGCAGCCAGGAACACAAACGCCGCGCCGGCACCGAAAATGTTCCCGGAATAGTTGGCTTCGGTAAAGCCGCGGAATTAGCGGCCCGGAATTTAAACGACCATATAAAAAAAACAACTACCTTGCGTGATTATTTCATCGACCGCTTGCTTGCCGACATACCCGATGTTCAAATCAATGGCTCCAGAGAGCAACGACTGCCGGGGAACGTGAATGCTACCTTCAACTACATTGAAGGCGAAGCGTTGCTGTTAGATCTGGATATCAACGGCATCGCCGCATCAACCGGCTCGGCTTGTTCTTCTGGCAGTTTTGCGCCCTCGCATGTGCTGACAGCTATGGGATTGCCGATTGAACAGGTTTACAGTTCTCTGCGCTTCAGCCTGGGTGATTTTACCACTAAGGAAGATATCGATCATACAGTTAGCGTCCTAAATGCAACGGTGAAGCGTCTGCGTGCGTTTTCACCTTTCACACAAGAGTAAATTGACCAAGTACAAAAAAATATACGACCTGATAAAGAAATAGGAGCAAAACCAGATGAGTATGTACAACGAAAAAGTAATGTCACATTTCACCAATCCGCACAACGCCGGCACCATGGAAAACCCCGACGCGGTCGGTTCCTTCGGCAGTCCGGTCTGCGGCGATATGATGGAGATTTCTCTCAAGATCACCGATGGAGTGATCGAAGATGCTAAATTCCGCACCTTCGGTTGCGGCTCAGCTATTGCTTCGTCTAGTGTGGCGACAGAGATGATCAAAGGCAAAACCTTGGAAGAAGCGTTGGCGCTTACCAACAATGATTTTGTTGCGGAACTGGGCGGTCTGCCGGAAGCCAAGGTGCATTGCTCAGTATTATCCGAACAGGCAATCAAGCGGGCTATCTATCAGTATGCCAAAGAACATGATTTAGAGCTGGAAGGACTGAAGGGATTCGATCCGGATGCCGAATTCGAGCACGACCACTAAAAAACGAGTATTGGTTGGATTCAGCGGCGGCGTCGACAGTACTGCGGCCGTTTTATTCCTGCGGGACGCCGGCTATGAAGTCGGCGCTCTTTTTATCGATGTTTTAGGAGCGGAAGCCGACAGCGTCCGGTTGAATGCCGCCGCACTGGCTGATCAAATGAAGCTGCCTTTCTATAGCGTTAATGTCGCCGAACGTTTTAAGCAACAGGTGATTGAGCCTTTCTGCAAAGATTATTTGCTCGGGCGCACGCCTAATCCGTGTGTAATCTGCAATCCGCTGATCAAATTCCGGGTTTTAAGTGAGCAGGCTGACTTGTATGATTATCCCTGGATCGCGACCGGACATTACGCTAGGATCGACCGTCCAAATCAGCCAGGCATGGGTTTTGGTGAAGAAACCATGGCTGACGTCGGTCATGAAACTGCCACAATCGACTGTCTTGAGCGCACGGTTGACTGTTCGATCAGACAGGCCTACTGTCTGCCTAAAGATCAATCCTACATGTTGTACCGGCTGGAGCAAACGGTCTTGCGCCGCTTGCTGCTGCCTTTAGGCGAAGTCGCATCCAAACAAGCCGTCCGTGAAAAAGTTCGCCGCACCGGTCTGCTCAACGCCGATCAAAGAGATAGCCAGGAAATCTGCTTTGTCGATGAGGCGCAGCGGATCGAATTGATTGAGTTTTTTAACCGGGAATCAGGGGAGGGGCGGCTCAAAAAAGAAGAAGTTTATCAGGCAGGCGACTTTGGAGACCAGTTGGGCAACTTTGTCGATCAGGCAGGCAACATTTTAGGCCGTCACGGCGGAATTGCCCGCTATACGATAGGCCAGCGCAAGAACTTAGGAATCAGTCTTGGCCGGCCGATGTATGTCACCAAAATAAACGCTCAAACCAACACGGTAGTGCTGGGAGACGATTCCGATCTGTTTCATTCATCAATCACTGTGGAAGATGTCGTTTTCACCCAAAAAGATGACGCCGATTTAGCCGGAACCGCCGGGACGCCCGGTCCGACCGTTTTAGTGAAGATCCGATCGGCTGCCAAAGCAGCTCCCGCCAGGCTCTGCGACTGGCAAGCTGAACAAAGGCTTTTGACCATTAACTTCGAAGAAGCTCAACGAGCGCCAGCTCCCGGCCAATCCGCTGTTTTCTATATCGGAGACCGCCTGATCGGCGGCGGGATTATCAACAGTTGAAACAAAGCAGTTGAAGTAGAGCGGCCGACGGTTTTGTGAACTCGATCAAGTGAAAACACTGCGATCAAGCGAAAACATTGCGTTCAAAGTTCGCTATCCAATAATCACTATTGCTCGCACCGGGCAAACCGGCGCGCAGTAGCCACAGGTCATACATAGGTCGGGATTGACTTCCGCTAAACCGTTTTCATTATAGAATAGAGCGTGATTCGGACAGCGCTGGACACACAGACCGCAACCTTCGCAGTCGCCCTGATCGACCTGCAGATGTTTTCCGCTCAGGTCAGGCTGGTAGTCAGGCGTCAGACTGCCTTCCACCAGCTCGAAGATGCGGTCGACTTCAGCCGTGTTGCCAAAGCCCAACATGATGGAGCAGACGCCCGGCAGGGCGCGCGCATAGGAGATGGCTTCCTGATATTCATTCAAAATGACGCCGCCGCCTAATACCTTCATCGCAAAGACCCCGATGCCGCCGGCCGCGGCTTTTTCAATCGCGGCAGCCATATCTTCCTTCGTGCCCGGCTCGGAAGCCCGGCGGATACCGATGCTGCGGTGGTTGATCAAAGGAAATAAAACATCGACATCCGATCGCTCGGCCATCTGTTCGGCGACATCGACATGATGCGTGGAGACGCCGACCGCTTTGACCAGTCCTTTGATCTTTGCTTCCTGCAGCGCTTCCCAGGCAGCTTGCCGGTATTCAAAATCACCGTCGTGCCGCACTTCATGCAAGAGAAAAACCTCGATCACATCGCGGTCTAATTCCCGGCGCGCTTCTTCAATGGCAGCCGTCATAGCCGCTCCGTCATGCGTCAGCGACTTAGATACAATGACTAGTTTTTCGGGGGCCGAAAACCCTTTTAATGCCTGGCAGATATAGGGGTATGTCCGATAATATTGGGCGGTATCCAAAAAATGGATGCCGCGATCCAGGGCATAACGCAGCACCGCCGCGCCTTCAGCCAGCGGCAGGTTTAATTGGGCCGGCCCGATGGTCAGGACACCAAAGCCGATTTCAGTTACAAGAAGGCCGGAACGGCCAAGGGTTAAGCTACGCATATACCGTATTCTACCACTATTTGCTGCACCGGACTACACATTTAGGCTGCGGCATGCTATAATAATTCATCATTTTCAGAGGAGACAGGAATGGAGCACATCGGTTTAAATCAGCTCAGAGAGATGTTTCTGAGCTTTTATCAGGACAAAGAACATTATAGAAGAGGAAGTTTTTCGCTGGTTCCGGAGAAGGATAAGAGCCTGCTGCTTATAAACTCCGGCATGGCACCCTTAAAACCATATTTTGCCGGCCTGGAGACCCCGCCGGCGCCGCGCATGACGACCTGTCAGAAGTGCATCCGCACCGGCGACATCGACAATGTCGGTCATACATCGCGCCACGGTACCTTTTTTGAAATGCTGGGCAGCTTTTCCTTTGGCGAATATTTCAAGAAAGAGTCGATCGAGTGGGGCTGGGAATTTATGACAGAAAAATTGGGCCTGCCGCCGGAAAAACTCTGGGTGACCATCTATGAAGACGACGACGAAGCTTTTGAGCTGTGGAAGGACATGATCGGCATTCCGCCTGAGCGCATCGTCCGCCTCGGTAAAGAGGATAATTTCTGGGAGATCGGCACCGGCCCCTGCGGACCCTGCTCCGAGATCTATTATGATCGTGGAGAGGCTTTCGGCTGCGACAAGCCGGATTGCCGGCCTGGCTGCGACTGCGATCGCTTCGTTGAGTTCTGGAACCATGTGTTCACTCAATTCAATAAAGAAAACGACGGCAGCTATACTCCTTTAGCCAAGAAAAATATTGATACCGGAATGGGACTGGAGAGACTGGCCTGCATCATGCAGGATGTCGATTCGATCTTCGCGGTCGATACCATCCGCTATATTTTAGACGGAGTCGTGGAAATGGCCGGCATTCCGTATCAGGCCGGTCAGGCGCCGACAGATATTTCACTTCGCATCATCACCGACCATATCCGTTCGGTTGTCTTCATGATCGCCGATGGAATTCTGCCGTCCAACGAGGGCCGGGGCTATGTGCAGCGCCGTCTGCTGCGCCGTGCTGCCCGGCACGGCCGTCTGCTGGGCATTGAAAAAGGATTCCTAACCAAGCTGGCCCAACGGGTGATTGAAACATCCGGCGAGGCTTACCCCGAACTGAAGAACAAACAGGATTATATCAAGCAGATCCTGTCGATTGAGGAGACTAAATTCTCGGATACCATCGATCAGGGTAACGGCCTCCTGAACGACGCGATCCGGCGCATGAAGGCCGAAAACAAAACTGTTCTGAGCGGGGAAGAAGCTTTCCGGCTCTATGACACCTATGGTTTTCCAATCGAACTAACGGATGAGATCCTCCGCGAAGAAGGCTTTACGGCAGACGAAGCGCGCTTCCGCGAACTGATGCAGATTCAGCGGGAGACCGCCCGGGCGGCCCGCAAAACTGAAACAGACGATGGCTGGGCGGAAAACCAGCCGCTGCTTGACGGTCAGCCGGAGACCGAATTCCTGGGCTATAGCGATCTGACAAGCGACAGCCGGATTATTCAAATATTCAAAGCCGAGGGTGCCGTTGACAGAGTTGGGGAAGGGGAGACAGCCACCCTGCTCATGGATCGAACGCCTTTCTATGCAGAAGGCGGCGGACAGACGGCAGACCGGGGCAGGCTGACCGGGCCGGCCGGCCAGGCAGATGTTCTGGCGGTAAGCAAGACCCACGGCGTTTTCTCCCATAAAATAAAGGTCGGACAGGGCGAGTTGAGGATCGGCGATAATTTGATAGCTGAAGTTGACCGTAGCCTGCGCCACAGCACGGCGCGCAACCACACAGCGACACATCTGCTGCACAAAGCCCTTAAGGAAGTGTTAGGCGAACATGTCAGCCAGGCCGGATCGGCAGTCGGCCCCGACAGCCTGCGCTTTGATTTCAGCCATTTCGAAGCTGTCTCGAAGAAAGACCTGAAAAAGATAGCCGGGCGCGTCAATGAGGCGATTATAGCCTTTTTAGAGGTCACTGTCACTGAAACAGACATTGACAGTGCAAAGAAGGCCGGCGCTGTCGCCCAGTTTGATGAAAAATACAGCGACCAGGTGCGCGTCGTAGCGATTGGCGACTACAGCCGGGAACTTTGCGGCGGCACTCATGTACAGAACAGCGGTCAGATCGGCAGCTTCAAGATCCTGTCGGAGAGCGGCGTTGCCGCCGGCGTCCGTCGAATCGAGGCGATCACCGGCCAACGTGTGCTGGAAGAATTGAACAAACGCGAAGAAACCGTCCGCCAGGCGGCGGAAATCGTCAAAGCCAATCCTGATCAACTGCTGACCCGGCTCAGCGCCATGAACGACGAGATCAAAACTCAGCGCCGCGAGCTGGACGAAATGCGCAACCAGTCACTGGCCGACGATGCGGCCGGTCTGCTCCGCGACGCCAAGACGATTAACGGCATACCGCTGATCACCAAGGTCTACGACGGTTTAGACGCCAATGAACTGCGCCTGGCGGCCGACAAAATCCGAGAACTGGCGACCAGCGGCGTGCTGGTGCTGGCATCCCGGCATCCGGACAAGGTCAACTTTCTGGTCGCGGTGACCGATGACCTGCTCGAAAAGGGCTACCACGCCGGCAAAATCGTCAAGCAGGTGGCGGCAGCCGCCGGCGGCGGGGGAGGCGGCAAGGCCGACCTGGCCCAGGCGGGAGGCAAGGATCCTACAAAAATCGATGAAGCCTTCACGGCGGCCAGCGAAGCTATCAGCAGTTTGGCTTGAAATTAAAATCACGAATTATAAACCAAGCAAGGGAGCTGATTTTTCAGTTCCCTTGCTTGTCAATTTATGATATATTAATCCTGATGATAAATATATCATCAAAAGGAGAATCAATATGTACAATATTATCTTCTACAAAGACAAAAACGGAGTTAGCGATATTTTGGATCTAATTACAGAACTGAATAATAAAGCGGTCACAAGCAAAGATGAACGTATTCAGCTTAAGCAAATAAGATTTCACATAAACATTCTTGAAAAATTGGGAACAAGGGCAGGAGAACAATTTGTAAAGCACATACAAAATAGGATATGGGAACTACGCCCGGGTTATAACAGAATATTATTTTTTGCCTGGTTTGAAAATAACATTGTGCTTTTGCATTTCTTCAGAAAGAGCGCTAATAAAACACCTAAAAGTGAATTGGAAAAAGCCATTAAAAAAATGGAAGATTGGGAAGAGAGGTATCGTTATAATGAATGAATATGTAACCTGGCAGGAAGTTAAAGCGTCAATGACATCGTTGACTGAGGAAGAAAAGCAGGAAATTGACATGATGTCTGAGATAATAAGTCAGATCATCGTCACAAGACAGGAGATGGGAATTTCTCAACGGGAACTGGAAAAGCTGTCCGGTGTAAGGCAGGAGGCCATATGCAGAATGGAAAAGGCGAAGAACCTTCCACAACTCGACACGCTGGTCAAGCTGATGATTCCTCTGGGATTACAATTGTCAGTTAAGCGAGTTAATTATAACATCGTAAATGAACCGGCGGGAATTTATACAGTGGAATCCAAGAAAAAATCATTAAATGACGAAATTAAAAGTGCCTTAATCCGGAGAAAATTGAAACAACAAAGCAATTTATAAGGCGTCTGTGCTTGCTTTTCGACCAAAAATACTATACTTTCCAATAATTCCTTGAAGAACCCTGAAACTGTCTGATATAATGACCTTGTAATCGGCATAAGCAAGGTTCAGGAGGCTGATATCATGGAACGCGACACAATACTATTTAACGCATCGGACAAGGGCGAACTACAGACGACCGAAAACATCCTCAAAACCGTCTACGAGGCGCTCGAACAAAAGGGCTATAACCCCATCGATCAGATGGTCGGTTACATATTGTCCGGCGATCCGTCCTACATCACCGGGCATAATAACGCGCGCAACATCATACGGCATCTGGAGCGAGACGACCTGGTCGAAGAGTTGTTGCGAAACTTTCTAAAGAAATAATTCGTAATGATATTCGGCTTCCCAAACAACTTTGGAGAACCTGATAATTTAACGGGCCGCCGGCCCGTTTTTCTTTCATAGGTACAAAGCAGGCATAAAAAATATGCCACAGCAATAGGTGTATAAAAACCGGCTATAGCGGAAGGGCAGGGTGGATTTTGCGCATTATCGGATTGGATGTCGGTACAAAGACGGTCGGCGTGGCAATCAGCGACGAACTGGAGCTGATCGCTCAAGGATACGGTGTAATTGAACGCGTCGGTCTGCGCAAGGATACCGGTAAAATCCTCGATTTGATTAGGGAGCATGATTGCGGGCAGGTTGTAGTCGGCTTACCGCTACGGCTTGACGGCGGCGACAGTCCGATGACGGAATTGGCGCGTGAGTTTGCTGCCATGCTTATGAACAAATTAAAGAGCAATCGCATGAGTCATGTGACGGTAGAATTCTACGACGAGCGCTTTACCACAGCCATGGCCGAGAAAGTTCTGCTCGAAGCCGACCTCAGCCGGGCGAAGCGCAAGCAGCTGATCGACCAGCAGGCGGCGGTCGTCATCCTGCAAAATTATCTGGACCTGCGCAGCCGGCGGAAATCTTTAAGGGAATGAGAAAATGAATAATTGGAGAAATGCTTCAAATGGAGGAATGAAGAAAAAATGAAAAAGAGAGAAGAGGAAACAAGAGCAACTATTCCTTAAATATTCATTTTCGGAATTGATGTATCGTATTTCATAAAGTACTCTTGAACGGCGTCTTTACAACGTTTTTCTGACCAATCGACCATTTCACTCAGCTTTTATTTTTATCTCCCTTCTTTTACTCTTCTTTTTATTTGTTTTTGAATCTTTAGTCTCCCCGACAGCTTATGAACCATCTGATATATTTTCTGGCCGATATCTTCAGCCGGGCGTCGCACATGTCTGAAATATCTTGAATCCGCCGCAGTTAATCGCTGTTCCCCAGTTATTGCAAGGCTTTCAGGAAAACCCAAAAAACATGACCGAAAAATCGCCGATTTAAGCGACTTTTTTTGCCCTAATCGACCTACTGATCCTGTTTTTTTAAGTCTGATAATCGTCAATATTTGAAATTTTGACTTTTAGACAGTTTTAGACATTTTCGGGTATCCACAGCGTCTGACCGGGACGCAATTTGTCAGCCGAGGTTTCATTCAACTCGCAGATGTCCGAGATCGTTTTGCGGACATCTTGATTAGCCGGTCCATAAGCTTTAGCGATATTCCATAAGGTGTCGCCGGTCTGAACTACGATTTGCTGGCCGGCTGTCAGTTTGTTTTCTGAATCCGGATCAAAGCCTGCGGCTATGCTTGTAGCTGCTAATATTAAAAGCGCCGTTATGCTCAGAGCAACGATCAATCTGAAACGTGGCTTGATGCGGTAATATTTGCGTTTGCGCTTTGCCATGGTGTAATCTCCCCTCCGGCGAACATTTGTTCGCCCATGAGAAGAGCATACCAGAACATTTGTTCTTTGTAAATAGTTTTTCGAACATTTGTTCTTTTTTTTACTTGTTTAATTTTTGATAGATGCGATCTGTCAGATGCGTCAATTGATCCCGTTTCCAGTAACCAATAATCGCTAACAATATGACCACGACAGCCAGTACGATCATGATCGAATAGCGTCCCTGCTGAAGCATTACTCCAATTAACAGAGAGATCAACATTGCCGGCGTCCGCCCGGACAGCGACAAAATCAACAGAGTTTGCAGACGCATTTCCGATATACCGGCCGCATAAACGATCAGATCTTTGGGTACACCGGGAACCAGGTAAAGGACAAATATGATGGCAAAACCGCGTTTGCTGTTGAGTTTCGTCACAAAGCGATTGATTTTTTCTTCTCCGAATAAAACATAGATCGCTTTGCGGCCTAAAAGCCGGGAGATATAAAACGCGATTATTGTACCGATAGCGATGCCGACGATGGACAAGGCAAAGCCCAGTAACACTCCGTAGACATAACCGCCGGCCATTTGTACAACCTGTCCGGGAATGAAAGTGATGACGGTCTGTATTATTTGCATTCCGATATATACGAACATTCCGATGGTTTCGTAACGATCCAGAAACGCGTTAACACCGTCGATAGTTCGAAACTGATCAACGAATTCAGGCTGCCGCCAAATCAGCAGCAATGGCAGACCGACGGCAATCATAGCAATCAGAGCTAATTTAAAAACCGATATCGCTTTTTGCATGACGAGAATTTTTCCCCTTTTTCCCCTTTTAAAAATTTATTCCCGAAAAGCGATTAGATTAATCCGCGTTCACGCAAACGCTGCAGAGCTTTGATAACTCCAAATTTTGAATATTCATAGGTCAGTCCGCCCTGGAAATAGACTATGTAGGGTGGTCGGATTGGCGCGTCGGCCGACAGTTCGATCGATGAACCCTGAATGAAGGCGCCCGCCGCCATGATTACCGGATCGCTGTAGCCAGGCATTTCCCAAGGAACCGGCGTGACATAAGAGTCAACCGGCGCGGCTGCCTGAATGCCTTCACAGAAAGCGACCACCCGATCGGCGCTGCCCAGCTTGACGCACTGGATGATGTCGCTGCGCTCATCTTCGGGCAGCGGATTGACTTCGCAGCCCAGATCGGAAAAGACTTGGGCGCACAGCATAGCGCCCCGGACTGCTCCATTGACGGTTTGAGGCGCCATGAACAAGCCCTGCAACATGGTGCGGGTCTGCCCGAACATCAGACCGCATTCACCGCCTATCCCCGGTGACGTCATCCGATAGGAAATAGCTTCAATTAAATCAGCCCGGCCGACGATATAGCCGCCGGTCAGGGCCAGCCCGCCGCCGGGGTTTTTAATCAATGAGCCGGCCATCACATCGACGCCGACCTCGGTCGGTTCCTGCGGATGCAGGAATTCGCCGTAGCAATTGTCCGCCATGCATATAATATCAGGCCGGATTTTTTTTACAAAGGACGCCCATTCAGCAATTTCCGCTATGGTGATGGCCTTGCGCCAGTCATAGCCGGTCGCCCGCTGAACTGTCATCATTCGGGTCTTAGGACTGATCGCAGCAGCCACAGCCGGCAGGTCAATGCGCCCATCCGGTGTTAATTCAACCTGTTTGTAGCTGATGCCAAACTCTTTTAAAGACCCCCTCCCCTCGCCTCTCAGGCCGATCACTTCTTCCAGCGTATCGTAGGGACGGCCGGTGCAGTAGATCAATTCGTCGCCCGGTCGTAAAATTCCGGCCAAGGTAAGAGTCAAAGCGTGCGTGCCGCTGACGATGATGGGACGGACCAGAGCCGCCTCAGTTCCAAACAGACGGGCGTAAACAGCCTCTAAAGCATCGCGCCCGGCGTCGTTGTAGCCGTAGCCTGTCGTCCAGTTGAAGTGCACATCGGTAATGCGGCATTTTTGAAAGACGTCCAGCACTTTATACTGGTTATAGGCCATGATCTCGTTCAACTTTTGAAAGGCCGGCTGGATCTTCTGTTCCGCCTGGTCGACCAGTTCAAGCACATCGGGGCGGATGCCCAGATTTTCGGTCAGCAATTGATTCAACATGCGATTAGTCCTCCTGTATGCGGTTAGTCCTCCTGTGTGGATGTTTTGGCAGTTTTCTCGTCTAAATCTTCATCCCATTCAAAGCGTTTGATCAGATCGCGTTTGACATTGAGTTTATGAGCGGCATAGAGTTGCGTTGTGGTGACATTTTCATGGTCCAGCAAGGCCTGTACATCATAGATCGAATTGCCCCGGCCGATCAGCGAAGTCGCTGCGGTCGCCCTTAGTTTATGCGGGCTATAGCCGGATCGGCGGGAGGTAGCGAGCGCGATTGAGCTGTATTTTTTTACCAGTTCGCGGATCTGTCGTTCGGTGATGCGCCGACCCTGCAAGGACAGGAAGAGCGCGTCCCGGTCTTCTTCCCGTATCCGATCCTCCGCCGGACGCTCCAGCTCGATATAGTCGTTCAGCGCTTTCTCTATCGTGCGGTTCAGGGGCATGGTCGATTCCTTGCCTCGTTTCCGGAAAATCAGAAATTCGCCCCGGCCAAAGTTGATCGACGATAGATTGAGCTGCTGCAACTCAGACAGGCGCAGGCCATAAGTCAGGAAGAAGAGCAGTATCGCCCGGTCGCGATAGCGGGTCTTCTTCCAAAATGTCTTTTCCTGACTGGTCAGATGCTCGCCGGTCGCCACCGCATCCAGCATTTTCATCACTTCATCATCTTGTAAGGCTTTGATCTCTCTTTCACCCGGCTTGGGCACCCGGATCGGGTCAAACAGATCGGTGATATTGCGGGGGACCATTTCCTCGCGGTAGAGAAATTTGAAAAGAACCGACAAAGCAGAACGTTTGCGGGCCAGCGAGCGGTTGTCGTTGGTGTAGACGGTCAGGCCGTTTGCCGTTTCGACCTCATAGCAGCGGCAGTATTCAATGAACATATTGATGTCGCGGCCCTTCAGCCCGGCAAAGTCTGCGACCGTCAACTGATCGATCGTCCGGGCCGAAGTCAGGTCGGTCTGTTCGACTAGATAGCGGCAGAAAAACCGCAGATCCCGGAGATAGGCCAGGCGGCTTAAAGGAAGCACATTGCCTTTTAAATAATAGAAATAAACATTCAAAAAGCGCGGCAATTCGGCTTCGATCTCGCGGCATTTCAAAAAAATGCGATTTTCTTTGCGCACAATATTATCCGGTTTACCGGTGATATTGCGGACTTTTAAGGGTTTTCGATTGTTTGACGCAGTCTCTCTGCCTGGCTGGGGCTTAATCGACTTCATTTTCTTTCCAATCTTCGGTCAACATATTCGAGCACTGCCTGCCGGAGTTCTTTCCCTGATAATTCCGAGCGGTTGAACCAGCGAATCTGCGGATAGCGGCGGAACCAGGTCAACTGCCGCTTGGCAAAATTCCGGCTATGCTGCTTGATGGCGGCGATGCAGCTTTCCTCATCACCGCCTTTACGGAAGTACTCTATATACTCTTTATACCCGATTCCCTGCAAGGCCGGACAACCATCATCCAAATTATATTTTTCCAGCGACCGCACTTCCTCTGCCAGGCCGTCGGCGACCATCCGATCAACTCTCTGCTCAATCCGGCGGTAGAGCTCTTCCCTATCCCAGGTCAGGCCGATCACTGCCGCGCGGTAGGCCGGGTTGAATTTTTCCTCCGGTAAAAACTCTGGAAAAGCCTTGCCGGTGGTTTCACAGACTTCTATCGCCCGGATGATTTTTTTGATGTTGTTGGGATGGATGCGGGCTGCCGCCGCCGGATCCAATTTGGCTAAGCGATCATGCAGCGCCTGTCTTCCAGTTTCTCGGGCCAGCTGTTCCAATTCCTGCCGGCGAACGGTGGCTGCCGGCACTGCCGAAAAATCCAGGTCGAACAAAATGGAACTGACATAGAGACCAGTTCCGCCCGCTAAAATAGCCTGTCTGCCCCTCCGGTGGATGTCTCTTATCGCCGACTGTGCCGCGACTTGATAGTCCATTGCCGTCCAGGCGGTATCCGGATCTACGCAATCGATGAGATGATGCGGCGCCTTCATCAGTTCGGCAGCTGACGGAGTCGCGCTTCCAATATCCATACCGCGGTAAACCTGCATCGAATCGGCAGAGACAATCTCTCCGTTGCGCTGCTCGGCCAGCCAGACGGCGATCTCGGTTTTTCCGGCGCCGGTCGGCCCCACTACTGCTATCAAAGGAATTAAGTCCGTTGAAACCATTTTTCGATATCCTTTTTAGATTGACGGACTATGGTCGGCCTTCCGTGCGGGCAGGAATAAGGATTGTCACATAGCGCCAGATCCTGAAGCAGTCTCTCCGCCTCACGCTTATCCAGTTGCCGATTGGCTTTAATAGCTGCCTGACAGGAACGGCTGATGATCTTCTGTAAGCGTTCGGGATTCTGGTATTTCTCCGAATCATCGGCTGTTTCTAAATAATCCTCTAAAAAATCCTCCGCTTCCTGAAGATCTAAGATAGCCGGAACGGCTCGCAATAAATAGACCGCACTGCCGAACGGTTCCAGGTCAAAGCCCATTTGCTGCAGTGGTTCTAACCAATTGTCCGCATCGATCAGGGCGCGGCGCGGAACTTCCACCCGTTGTGGAACCAACAACAACTGGCGATCAGCCGCCTGTCCGGCCACACTTTTTAAGAGGGTTTCATACATTATCCGCTCGTGAGCGGCGTGCTGATCAATGAGATAGAAATTAAGGTCGTCCGCTCCGGTCAGATAGCTTCCGAAAAGCGAGCCGAACAAGCGGATAGACAGTATATCGAAAGGCGGGGTTTCATGAGGCGGAATTTCAGGTTTCTGCGCATAGACTGCGCCGGCTGTCTCGGCGATAGTCTCCGCTCTTTCAATAGATTCCGCTTTTTTAATAGCTTCTGCTCTTTTGGTTGACAGTAATGATTTTATGTCAACTTGTTCGGCGGCCACGATCGCTTTTGCCTCTTTTACCGAAGCATCGACCGTAGTTGGTGACAGGGTCTTGCGGTCCGCTGCTGTAACAGAAACCGGCCGGGCCAGTATTTGTCTGATCGTCTCCACTACCAGGCTTTTTACCTTTTCCGGTTCGGAGAACTTTATTTCCCGTTTATGGGGATGCACATTGACATCTATCAGTTCCGGCTTCAAATCCAGAAACAGCAGAACGACAGGATGTTTGCCTTCCGGAAGTCGTTCTGTATAAGCCTGCGCCACCGCCTGGTCTAACAGCGGGCTCTTGATGTAACGTCCGTTGACAAAGAAAATCTGGTATTTACGGCTCGGTCTGGTGTGTTCCGGCGGCGAAGCATAGATGGTAATTTCGCCCTGGCTGTCATCCTGCCGGCTTGCTGAGAGCAGGTTCCGGCCTATATCCATGCTGTAGACCGTAAGAACAGTATCGTAAACTACACCTTTCCCAGGAGTGGAAAACAACGGCCTCTGATTGTGTACCATTCTAAAACGAATCGTCGGATATGCTAAAGCTAACTTTGAAACCAGATCGACTATCAAAGCACCCTCGCTGCGATCGTTTTTAAGGAATTTCAGTCTGGCCGGCGTATTGAAGAAAAGTTTAGTTACCAGAATAGTCGTTCCGGCGGGGCAGCCGGTATCCCCTTCTTCGACTCTCTCTCCCCCACTCAGCAGTAAGCGCTTTCCGACAGCTTGATCCGGCGGCCGGCTGATGATTTCTGTCTCGGATACAGCCGCGATGCTGGCCAGCGCCTCTCCGCGAAAGCCCAATGTGTTGATCGCTTCCAGATCTTCTGCCGTGCTGACCTTGCTCGTCGCGTGGCGCAAAAAAGCAGTCGCGACTTGCTCGGCCGGTATACCGCAGCCGTTATCTGTTACACGGATCAGGTTTCGTCCGCCGTCTGAAATTTCAACGCTGATCTCGCCGGCGCCCGCGTCAATTGCGTTTTCGACTAATTCTTTGACGATCGAAACCGGTCGATCGACCACCTCACCGGCGGCGATCCGTGAAGCAACATCCTTATCCAGAACTTTAATTGTCATCGTGGCTGACTGCATTTTTTAGTTCCTCTAATATCGCGATTGCCTGTGAAGCCGTGATTTCCATCAGATCGAGCTTGCGCAGGCGCTCCACCACAGAGTGGCTGTGCAGGCTGTCGAAGAGATTTAATTGTTGAGGCTGTTCCTTGATCGCGGTGGCTTGCTCGACCGTAGCCGAAACCGAAGTCGGAACCGCCGGAACCTGATCCGGAACCGGCGTCGGAGCATTTTCAAGTTCCGCCAGTTTCTTGTCTGCTTGATCCAACACGGATTCCGGTACTCCCGCTAATTTTGCGACATGTATGCCGTAACTGCGGCTGGCACTGCCCGCTACGATGCGGTGCAGAAAGACGATCTCTCCGTCTCGGTCGCTGACATCTACATTCAAGTTGGTCAATCCCGACAAGGTTTCCTCAAGTATGGTCAGCTCATGGTAATGGGTGGCAAACAGGGTGCGCGTCCTTCTTTCCGGATGCAGCAGATGCTCGATTACCGCAAAGGCGATCGAAAGCCCGTCATAGGTACTGGTGCCGCGTCCGATCTCATCTAAAATGACCAGACTGCGCTCGGTGGCGGTGTTGAGAATGTTGGCCAGTTCGCTCATCTCAACAAAGAAGGTGCTCTGTCCCTGCGTCAGATTGTCCGACGCCCCTATCCTGGTGTACACCCGGTCGATCAGGCCGATTTTCGCCTCTTCGGCCGGCACAAAGCAACCGCACTGGGCCATCATGGCGATCAGCGCCGTCTGCCTCATATAGGTCGATTTACCGGACATGTTAGGGCCGGTAATGAGCAGAAGGTTCTGCTCGTCCCGGTCGATATAGGTATCGTTGGGCACAAATTGACCGCCGCTGCTCATCTGCTCCAGTACCGGATGACGGCCCCGGCGGATATATATCACGTCGGCACAGCTTATTTCAGGCCTGACGTAACCATTATCGGCGCCTACCTGTGCGAAGGATAACAGCACGTCTACTGCGGCAATGGCCGAAGAAGTGGCTTGGATAGCCGATACATAAACCTGCAGACTGTCTCTCAGTTCCTGAAACAGCTCGTATTCCGTCTGGTTGATGCGGGTTTCGGCGTTGAGAACGTTAGCCTCAACTTCCTTCAGCTGGGGTGTGACATAGCGTTCGCTGTTCACAAGCGTTTGCTTGCGGATATAATCTTCCGGAACGGCCGCCAAATTTGCTTTGGTCACCTCAATGTAATAGCCAAACACTCGGTTGAAGCCGACTTTCAGATTGCGGATACCGCTGCGTTTGCGTTCGCTGTCTTCAAGCCCGGCAATCCATTCCTGGCCGTCGGCAATCGAACGCTTCAGCTCATCCAGCGGTTCGGAATAGCCCGGGCGGATCAAGCCGCCATCCTTAATGGTAACGGGCGGTTCTTCGACTAATGCGCTTTCGATCAGATCGGCAGCCGGCGACAGATCGGCGATCGCAGCGGCCAGCCGGTCTAACAACGCCGCTCCGGTACCCGTGATTCCAGCCTTGATCTCAGGCAATACGCGCAGAGAACGGGTCAGCGCGACCATATCGCGGCCGTTCGCGCCGCCGCAGGCAATCCGGCCGGTTAAACGTTCAAGATCGTAGATCAGACGCAGGGCTTCGCGCAAATCATTTCGCAAAAGCAGCTGGTCGGTCAGAACGGAAACTGCCTCAAGCCTTTCTTCAACAGCTTCCGCCTCATTCAAAGGCGCCCTAATCCACTGCCGGATCAATCTTGCGCCCATCGCTGTTCGCGTGCGATCTAACACTCCTAACAGTGAACCTTTGATCGTTTTATCGTACAGCGTTTCTGTCAGTTCCAGATTACGGACGGTCGCCCGGTCCAACTGCATACGGCCCTTTTCGTCCATCACCTTCAGCACCTGCAGATGCGTCAGCTGTTGTTTCTGGGTGTGCGCTAAATATGCCAGCAAACCCCCCAGCGCAGAGACGGCCTGCGCGCGATTCTCCAACCCCAGTCCTTCCAGTGACAGAACATTAAATTGACGCCGGATCGTTTTTTCCGCTTCTCCGGCGCTGAAATCGAAGGTCGGGCGGCGGGTCAGGGCGCACTGCAGGCCTGACAGCCAGTTGTCGGTTTCGGAATCAAGCGGCTGATCGGCCAATACCAATTCGCTTAAAGACAAGCGGGCGATCTGGCTGTCCAGCTGTCCAAGGGCCCGCTTTCCCTTGTATTCTGCGGCGCCGATTTCTCCAGTCGACAGGTCACAGTAGGCTATTCCCGCGGTCTGACCGCTGTCCCCAAAAGATACTGCCGCAAGATAATTGCTCTCTTTTTCATTTAAGAGACCGCGGTTCATCAAAGTCCCCGGAGTAATTATGCGAACGACTTCCCGTTTAACGATACCTTTAGTGGTGGCCGGATCTTCCATCTGCTCGCAGATGGCTACCTTATGGCCTTTGTCGATCAGTTTCGCGACATAGCTGTCGACGGCATGATAGGGCACGCCGCACATCGGCGCGCGTTCTTCCAGGCCGCAGCTTTTACCGGTCAGGGTGACTTCCATATCCTGGGAGGCAATCAACGCGTCTTCGAAAAACATCTCATAGAAATCACCCAGCCGGAAAAACAGAATGCAATCGGGATAATCCTGTTTGATATTCATGTACTGTTGCATCATCGGCGTCAGTTGCATGGCGGTTCTCCCCCATCTAACCGGGCATGGGCTTCAGACCCGTCAAGCCGGGCATGGGCTTCGGCGACCTGGTCTTCTATCGCAAGCGGTCGGCCGGTCGGCGGGCGCTTGATCAAGTGCAGCAGATATTCTATATTGCCTTTGGCGCCGGTGACCGGTGACCAGGTCAGACCGGCTGGATCAAGGCCGTTGTCCAGACCGTAACTGCAAACCTGTTCGATCACTTCTGCATGAATTTTAGGGTTACGTACGATGCCGCCCTTTCCAACCTGCTCCCGGCCGGCTTCAAATTGCGGCTTGACCAGGCAGATCAGGTTTCCATCGTCTTTCAGAAGCCCGGCTGCCACCGGAAAAACCAAGCGCAGTGAGATAAAGGAAACATCGATTGTAATCAGATTCAGCGGTTGTCCGACCACTGCCGGATCGAGATAGCGAATATTGCAGCGCTCCAGGTTGATTACCCGCTCGTCCGTTCGGAGGCGGTAGTCTAACTGGCCATAGCCGACATCGACTGCATAGACAGTCTTTGCACCGCCTTGCAGCAGGCAGTCGGTAAATCCTCCGGTGGAAGCCCCGATGTCCATGGCCAGCATGTCGGTTGCATCAATTTGAAAAACGGTCAGTGCCTTTTGCAGTTTGAGACCGCCGCGACTGACATAGGGGCAGGTTTCCTGCCGGATGTCAACCACTGCGCCGGCCGGGACAGACATGCCCGCCTTATCGGCAATTCTTCCGTCTATATAAACAGAACCCGCCATAATGGCGGCTCTCGCTTTCTCTCTGGAGGCGTAGCGTCCGCTTTCCACCAAATACACATCTAATCTTTGTTTAGCGGCCAAGGAAGGCTTCCACCTTTCGTGCGATCGCCGCGGCATCCATGCCAAAGGCGGCGTCCAGTTCTGCCATGCTGCCCTGCGGGATAAAGCGGTCGGGCCAGCCGATGCACAAAACGGGACCGTCAACTTTATTTTCAGCTGTCAGCAAGGTCAGGACGGACGCACCGAAACCGCCGGTCAGCACATTGTCCTCTAAAGTCACCAACGCTCCGGTGCGTTGCCGCGAAGCGATAATCAGCTTTAAATCGACCGGTTTAATGAAGCGGGCATTGAGCAATTCGCTGGCAATCTCTTTTTCAGCCAGCATCTGCTGCACTTTTAATGCGGTCTGCACCATGCGACCGGCTGCCAACAAGGTTACAGCCCGGCCGGCTTGGCCGGTATAAGGCTGTCCCAGTAATTCGCAACCCTGAGCGATCGGGCTGATTGAAACGCCTTCCGGATAGGGGTAGCGCCAGATTTTTCCTTTGGGATAGCGGATGGCCACAGGATGATCTAAGGTAAGCGCATAATCCATCATAGCCACCAACTCTGGCCCGTCTTTGGGCGCTAAAACAGTCATTCCCGGCATCTCCGTCAGATATGACAGATCAAACAAACCGTGGTGCGTTTCTCCGTCTGCACCGACGATTCCCGCCCTATCAAGCATGAACAGAACCGGCAGGCCGGGCAGACAAATGTCGGATAGGATTTCGTCGTAGGCTCTCTGCAAAAATGTGGAATAAATGGCAACTGTTGGTCTAAAGCCTGAGGCGGCCAGGCCGGCGGCAAAAGAAACCGCATGCTGTTCCGCGATGCCGACATCAAAAATACGATCAGGGTACCGTTTTTGAAAATCATAGAGCCCGGTGCCGTCTACCATCGCTGCGCTGATCGCCATTATATCAGAACGCTGATCAGCCAACTGACAGAGGTGGCTGCCGAACAGCTCCGAATAGGTCTGTTCGTCCGAGAGCGATACGGCGCAGCCGGTCGACCGGTCAAAGGGACCAACTCCGTGGAAATAGCTGGGATTTTTTTCCGCGTTGATGTAGCCCTTGCCCTTTTGCGTTACGACATGGATCAACACCGGTTGCCGGCTGTCTTTAGCCTGTTGCAGAATCCCGATCAACTCTGGCAGATCATGACCGTTGACCGGGCCAAAATAAGTAAAGCCTAATTCTTCAAAGATAGCCCCCTTGTCAAGGGTGGCATATTTGACCGAATCGCGCAGCTGTTCAAAGCCGTGGTAAAGACTGTCGCCGATGTGCGGGATGCCGTGCAGGGTTTTTTTGAGTTGCTTTTTGAAGCCCAGATAGGTCTGCGAAGTGCGCAGCCTGGACAGGTGGCGGGCAATCCCGCCCCGGCTCTGATCGATCGACATCTCATTATCGTTCAGTACAACGATTAACTTCGTGTGGGCGCTGGCGACATTGTTCAAGCCTTCGAAAGCGACTCCGCCAGTCATTGCGCCGTCGCCTATAACGGCTACTACTTCATTGTCTTCCCCTCTTCGATCGCGAGCCACCGCATGTCCTAAGCCAATTGAAACCGAGGTGCTGGCGTGACCGGAATCATATATATCGTGTTCGCTTTCGGCACGTTTAGGAAAACCGGCCAGGCCGTCAAACTGGCGCAGGCTGTCAAATCGCCCTGCCCTTCCGGTGAGGATTTTGTGCACATAAGTCTGATGGCCGACATCCCAGATTATCTTGTCTTTGGGACTGTTAAAAACATAATGCAGTGCAATCGTCAATTCGACCACACCAAGATTGGAAGCCAGATGTCCGCCGGTCAGCGATATTTTTTCCAGCAGAAAATCCCGTATCTCGTATGGTAGAAGTTCTAACTCTTTGGGAGACATGGCTTTAAGTTTGGTTGGCGTCAGTTCATTTAAGTGAAAAACCTTCATATCGAAAACAGCTTCCTTCTGCAGGGTTGGGCATGCTACCGCCCTACATTATGCGGTGCATCATGGTTTTAGCGACATAACGCAGAAAATCGCCTTTATCATCAAAGGATGCCAGCGCGGCCAGAGAACGGTCGGTCAGTTCACGGATCCTCTCTTCAGCCGCTGCTTCGCCATATTGCGCGACAAAGGTACTCTTGTTCTGGTGTTTATCCCGGCCGGAAATCTTGCCGGTAATGCTGGCGTCGCCTCTGACATCGAGCAGATCATCCACGATCTGAAAAGCCAGGCCGAACGACTCGCCGTAAACCGTCAATGCTTCCAGCGTTTTAGTGTCCGCCAGACCCAGCCAGGCGCCCGAACGGACAGCGGCAGTAATCAATGCGGCCGTCTTATTGATATAGATGTATTCCAGCATTTCCTGGGAGCAGACCTTGCCCTCCGATTCCAGGTCGGCGATTTGACCAGCCAGCATTTTCTGGCAACCGGCCGCTTTGGCCAGTTCGTGGATCACTCGAAAGCGACGGCGGATCTCAGTCGGATCTTCAAAATAGAGCAGCACATCCCGAGTCATCGCTTCAAAGGCAGCCGTCAGCAAACCATCTCCCGCTAAAATGGCAGCGGCTTCTCCAAAGACCATATGATTTGTCGGCTTGCCCCGGCGCAGCTCGTCGTCGTCCATCGCCGGCAGATCATCGTGGATCAGCGAATAGGTATGAATGAATTCAACCGCGCTGGCATAGGGCAAAGCTAAGCGGGCGTCGCAGCCGCAAAGTTCGGCAGTCGCCAGCAACAGCACCGGACGAAGCCTTTTTCCGCCTGACAGAAGACTATAGGCCATGGCCTCTCTGAGGGTATGGCTTTTATCGTCGACATCGGGGATAAAGGCTTCAAGATTATCTTCAACCAGCTTTTTTAAGCGCACAAAATCCGGATGATTCATCTCATTGCCCTTTCCTGTCTATTTTCTTAAGTTCGCCACTTTGTCTGTCGTATTGCTCTATCTTTTGGCGGGCACTCTCAAGTATGGTTTCGCAGGTCTGGTAGTATTGCATTCCCTGTTCATAGAGTTGCAGCGCTTCCTCTAAAGGCAGATCTTCACCTGCCAGCTTATCGGCTGTCTGTTCCAATCCGGCCAATGCTTTTTCAAATGTCAGCGGTGTTTTCTTTGCCATGAGAAGTCCTCCAAATTTCCTGAACATAACAATTTATTTTACCATCCAATAGGATCAGCGTCAATAAATCGCCCGGCTGACTGGCTTCCACTGTTGTCAGTGGATTTCCTTCCTTGTCGCGTACTTCGGCGTAACCGCGTTTCAAAACACGGGTCGGATCGGCAGCCGCCAGCTTTAACGCCGCCTCATGCAGGCGCTGTACTTTCTCGCTCAGCAGTCTGATCATTTGCCGGTTCATTTGCCAGTACAGTTGCTCATTTCGTTCCTGTCGGTCGCGCAGATAAGCGGTCAGCCGGCTGAGGAGATTGTCTACATTTAGACGATCGAGTCTCAGGCGGTTATGACGCAGCTGCTGGCGCACACGCTGCTCGATCAGCTGGCCCTGCTCCTGCACTCTAAGACGCAGAATGGCCTGGTCGGGTACCGCCAATTCAGCGGCATGGGTAGGTGTCGCTGCTCGTAGATCGGCTGCCAGATCGGATATGGTAAAGTCCTGCTCATGCCCCACCGCTGAAATGATGGGAATGTTGGAACGGGCGATCGCCCGGGCGACCGCCTCCTCATTGAACGCCCAAAGGTCTTCCAGACTGCCGCCGCCGCGGCCAAGCAAAATCACTTCCGTGTCGGGGTATTCGCAATTGATCAGATCGAGCGTTTGACAGATGTCGGCGGCAGCTTCGTTGCCTTGAACGAGGCAGGGGAAAAAGCGGATATCCGTCATTTGCGTCCTTTGACAGAGGATGCGCAGCATGTCGGTGATGGCCGCGCCGGTTGGCGAGGTCACAATCGCCAGTTTATGCGGAAAAGCCGGCAGACTTTTCTTTCTCGACGTGTCAAACAGACCTTCCGCTTCCAGTTTTTCCTTGAGCAGGCGGAAAGCCACCGCCAGATTGCCCTCTCCTTCCACGCTGACATCACGAACATTAAGAGAATAGCTGCCGCCCTTCTCATAAACAGAAATATAGCCGGCGAGAATGACTTCCATCTCGTCGATAAGTTCATAGCGCAGGCGGGTGGCGACATCCGCCGGTAAAAAACAGTTAATGCGACTGTTTGAGTCTTTGAGTGTGAAATAGACATGGCCGTTGCTGTGATATTTCAAGTTGGACAATTCGCCGCGCACCGTCAGGTTAGTCAACAAGGGGTCGGTTTGCAGGATGCGTTTTATTAAACTGTTTAACTGGCTGACGGTAACAGCTCTCATTGGTTTGTCTCCTTCCGGGATGCCTTTTTAATCTGCTCGGCGGGAGTGCTCCGGCTGGGATGACCGGTTTATTTGGGCCGGCCGGGCCAGAGCTGGCGCGCTCCCAGCAGAGCGATACCGGCGGCGTTGTCGGAGCAGAGCTCCGGACGGCCGAAG
>DUVF01000018.1 GCA_012841165.1 Clostridiales bacterium | reverse complement strand
GGTTTCGCGTCCGATAACCTTCGTTGAAGCTTTAGAGTATAATTTTAGAACTTATCATTTGCTATATCAATGTCTTCAAATAGTTTTGCGTCAACTTTTGCCTTATAGTCATCGTACATCTTTAAAACCGCGTTGCGCATCTCGACCATGGCCTCTTCGGATACTTCATTGACCTTCATGCCGGCAGCCTTGAGGTCTTCAATGGCCTTGGCGTCACTATTCCGCTCGATTTCTCTTTGTTCATCAATCAGGCATTTTTGAGCACCGTCTCTGATCATCTGCTGATCTTCCGCGCTCAAGGTGTTGAACCAGTCGAGGTTGGCGATAATGGCATTGGTCGAATAGACGTGGTTAGTTATGGACATGTACTTTTGAACTTCCTGGAATTTGGAAGCCAATACCAACGCCGCGCCGTTCTCCTGACCTTCGACCGTACCCTGCTGTAACGCGGTGTAGAGTTCGTCAAAACTCATCGGAACCGGGCTGGCACCCAGCAACTTGAACATCTCAATAAAGACCGGCGATTCCATGGTCCGGAATTTGATGCCTTTGAAGTCCGCCAACTGCGTAATCGGACGGATATTGTTGGTCATCTGACGCAGACCGTTGTCATTATAGCCAAAACCAATCAGACCTTTGTCTTCCAAAGTAGCGTTCAGATCAGCGCCCAACTCGTTATCCAGCGCATAATAGAAGGCTTCGCGGGAATCCCAGATAAAGGGCAGATCAAGAACCATAAAAGCATCGCTGTATGATGTCAAAACAGAGGACACGCATACTGTCATCTGCAATGTACCTTGAGCAACTGCTTCCATCGAATCGGCGTCGCCGCCATACTGGCCGTTCGGCAGAATGTTCACAGTCACGCGGCCATCAGACTCAGTTTCAATATACTCTTTAAAAGCAACCGCTCCCTGATGCACCGAGCGATCTTCCGGTTCAACGTGGGACAATGTTATGGTGTAGGATTCTCCGGTGTTTCCTTCCTCCGCCCGCTCGTCTTTACCGCAGGCGGCGAAACTGAATACCATCAGTAAACTCAGAATCAATAATAGAAAACTTCTCTTCATCTCTACTCTCCCCTCTCCTTTTTCAAAATCTTCCTGAGAAATTTACTCCTTCTGCTAAAACATTAATCGCAGAAATCCCCTCATGAAAAATACGTGTTTATCAACTTGATCGAAACAAACCTGATGTAAAATTATATCAAAAAAATGTGAGTTTTTCAAGCTGTCGCTTTCTTTTCAATAAGTGTCGCTTTATGATATAATTGAAAAATCAAATAGAAGAGGATGTCGCATGGTCTACCTGCATTTCGCTATAGCCGGTATTTTGTTTACATTCGGACTGATAATGCGCTTCGGTCTGGGCAACAAGCTGGTCGCCTTCGGTTACCGGCACATCCCAAAGTACAAACGGGTCGCCTTTGATGAGTTTGATGTCCGCTATTTTATGGGAGAAACTTCCATAAAGCTGGGTATGATTCTGTTGATGATTGCCATTGTCGGCCTGGTATCCCCTGACAAGCTGAAGCAGGCTCTCATCATCGGTTGGACTTGCTTCATTATATACGCTGTCCTTTCGGTCACCTTTATCGATAAGTTGGACATCTTCGAAAAGCGTCGCCGAGAAAAGCGAAAAGAAAAGTACGAAAAAGCACTCGCTCGTTTAACCCCCTACTCCGGCCACGCTGATAAAACGCCGGATACGACCGAAGCTGATGCCAAACCAACCCGGACAAACAATAAAAACCCGATTTATAAAGCAACCGAAGGAGATGAATCTGACGATCATGACACAAATCGAACAGCAGACGCAAACTGAAACTCACCAAACAAATGGCATGGATACCAACCAAATAGATCTAACCCAACTGAGACAGGATATTCGCTCTCTGGCAGAAGAAATCAATGCCGCTGCCAGGTTGCAGGCAGGAGATATTTTTGTTCTGGGCTGCAGCTCTAGCGAGATCCTGGGCCATCATATCGGCCAGGCCTCCTGTGCTAAAACCGGGGCTGTCATCGTTGAAGAACTGCTGGCCTATCTCACTCCGCAAGGTATCTTTTTGGCGGTGCAAGGCTGCGAACATATAAACCGGGCGCTGGTCGTCGAACGCGAAGTTCAACTTCGCCATGGTTTTGAAGAAGTATCAGTTTTGCCCCGGCTGAAAGCCGGCGGCGCCTGCGCAGAGGCAGCTTACCACTTAGCGGCGGATCCCGTCGTGATTGAGCATGTCACTGCCAAGGCGGGGATCGACATCGGCGATACCGCTATCGGCATGCACGTCCGTTTTGTTCAGATCCCTTTCCGGCCCTCCATCAAGACTATCGGCCAGGCGCACGTCACTTGTCTGATCAGCCGCCCCAAATTGATCGGCGGCCACCGGGCGACTTATTCACCGATGCTGACAAAATAGTCAGACTAG
>DUVF01000017.1 GCA_012841165.1 Clostridiales bacterium | reverse complement strand
GCGGCAAAAGCCGTAACCAAGAATATTGACCGCCAGCCGAACTGATCATTGAGGATGCCCCCCAACACAGGTCCGGCAGTGAGACCCGAGTAAACCGCAGCGACAGACAGGCCGAGCATCCGACCGCGCCGTTCCGGCGGGAACAGGCTGATCAGCAAAGCCTGGTTAGTCCCGAAAATCATCGCCGATCCAATCCCCTGAATTACTCTTAACCCGATCAGGAGAAAAAATGAATGAACAAAGACCGTCAGACCGGAACTGAGCGCAAAAGTCAAAATTCCTAAATTCAAAATCCGCCGCCGGTCGATCAGATCAGCCAGACGGCCAAAGGGCACCGCAAAAGCCGCCACTGCCAGCACGAAGCCATTGATGATCCAGCTGACAGAAATAGCGCCAATCGATAATTCTTCGCCGATCGACGGTACAGCCAAATTCAATGCGCTGCCGGCAAATGAGCCGATGAAAGAGGTTATCAGGGTTACAACAACGACGGAATGTCGTTCCGTTATTCGCTTCATCCTGTCATTATATCAATCTCCGGCAAAAAGCATAGCCGCTTTTTAGCGGCTTGGTAGCTTTGTTTGTTTAAGTGCTTAACAGTTTTGTTATATTTCGTCTTTCTCCGCATCTTCCGCCGTATAATAGTCCTCTACGCCAGTCTGCTGCATCCTGCCTGCGAATTCCAGCTCCTCATTTTCAAAAATGCGGCCGACTTCTTCCTTTACCCGACCAACGCCCTTATCTAAAGTGTCCTTCACTTTATTTGTACCGTCAACGATCTTCTCTCTGGTTTTCTCGTCTGATAAAGCAACCGCAACGGCTCCCGCCAACGCAGTGATGCCTGCTATCTTCAGCAACTCCCTAAAAAATCCACCCTTTTTTTCCTTTTTATGTTTTCTCATTTTTCAGTCTCTTTCTGCCCGACCTACGATCAGGACTTATTTATTCCTCCACCATTAGCTTTTCGCGCCCATCCTATAGCCATATAATTATAATGCTAATTGATAACCACCTTTTTCAGGTTTGAAACAATGCTTGCCCCTTGCCGCCTGTCTCTCCATATAAAGAATACCCCTTTCGTTAGAAATTTTGTCTAACAAAAGGGGTTCACACCAAAATCGAATAGACGTTTTAGGACGACCGCCGCACGCTCAATCTATAAAGTCTGTGCTGATCTTTTCCTGCGGAATATCACGCAGAGGAAAGCTCTCCTGCGTCTCTCCGATGACAATACCGCAGCAGGCCACAAAGCCTTCAGGCAATTTATACATCTCAACAATATCCGTTCTCTCGTTGGCTGCCTGGAGACATCCCCATATATCGCAACTGCCAAGACCCAGAGCTGTTGCCGCCAGTGCCATATTGTGTACAATCATCGCCGCGCTCGAATATTCGTTGTTGACGATTTCCTTCTGCTTCGGCTTAACAGAAACAAGAATTAAAAGCGGTGCTCCATACAGTGGATGCACTTCTTTTCCTGCGATCCGGCCCATATTCTCTTCAACTGCGCTCAGTATCCGCTGGTCCTTTATAACCGTCAGGTGCATGTCTGCGTAGCGCGCCCTTGCTACCGGAGCAGCCCAGGCGGCTTTTAAAATCTCCTTTAATTGTTCCTCCGACGGGACTCTTCCGGTATAGCTGCGCACAGACTTCCTAGAATACAGCACATCAAACATATTCATTTATATCATCCTATCTTCATCTAATCCGGGGAGTACACACTCTGTCTCGTATAAAATCAGCTCTCCCTCACTCTCAATGTTGTTCCATATCGTCTGTTCTATATCATAGATCATATTTCGGGCTTCTGTCTCCGTCAGAACGGTCACGGAGAATCCAAGCTCCACGATCTGATGCAGATCCTGGGCGGCAATCTCACGCACTGATGCGCCATGGTGCCGAGAAATTTTTTTCATAAGGCTTTTGAGTGTTTTTCTTTTTTCTTTCAATGAATGTGCCGCAAACAATCGCACTCGGATCCTGCCCACCAGTATCTTCATCAAGCGTCTTCCTCAAAATGTCTGTTTCGTCTATGCCTTTGGCAACTACGGCCACAACCATTTCCCAATCCTTCGCAAAGTCTGTATTCACCGCCTTCAATCAGCAGTGTTTTCCCGTTTACCAAAGATTCCGCCGTCTTTTTTCTGGCTTTAATGTAAATGCCTTGAACGGTACTGCGGGCAATATTCATTTGCTTGGCGCACTCTTCCTGGGTCAGACCCTCCAAATCAATGAGCCTCACTGCTTCATATTCGTCCACGGTCATGTTTACATAGGACCTTGCGTCGGCAGATGAATCGAGAGGCCCAAATCTATTGCTTTTAGGCAAACAGCAAACTTTTCTCCACTTCATCGGTCTGGCCATAATTCATCACCCCTGTCCTAAGCAGAGATAACCGGAGTGTCTCTCCGGTTATCTCTAATGTCCATTATAGATTCTCCAATTGCTTCTTGATCACTTCCAGTCGCTTTTGCAACATGGTTTTATGTTCTTCTAACTGCTCCTTTTGCGTTTTTGAGGAGGTTTGGTTAATCGCCAAACTGCAATCAAAACCGCGACCCCGACCACGACCTAAGCCGCGTCTGCAAGCCAGTCCCAAACCTCTTCCGGTCATTGATCCCGCACCCATCGGGCCGGTTCCATCCATTCTTGGCAT
>DUVF01000016.1 GCA_012841165.1 Clostridiales bacterium | reverse complement strand
TAAAGAGGTACGCGAGCTGGGTTCAGAACGTCGTGAGACAGTTCGGTCCCTATCCGCTGTGGGCGTTGGAAATTTGAGTGGAGCTGTCCCTAGTACGAGAGGACCGGGATGGACATACCTCTGGTGCACCAGTTGTCCTGCCAAGGGCATCGCTGGGTAGCTATGTATGGCCGGGATAAGCGCTGAAAGCATCTAAGTGCGAAGCCCCCCACAAGACAAGATTTCCTCCAGCAATGGTAAGACCCGTGGGAGACTACCACGTAGATAGGTCTGAGGTGGAAGCATAGCGATATGTGAAGCTGACGGATACTAATCGGTCGAATGCTTGACCAAGGTCAAGGTTTTACCAAAGAATCTACATTGTTCGGTTTTGAGGGTACGCTCTCAAGAATTGCTTAGACATTTTCCTAAGCAGCAACACAGCAGCGCGGAAAATGAACAAGCAAGGATCCAGTGACTATAGCGGGGAGGCTACACCTGTTCCCATCCCGAACACAGAAGTTAAGCTCCTTTGCGCCGACGATACTTGGCGGGAGACCGCCCGGGAGAATAGGGCGTCGCTGGTTAAAAGAAGAACACGTCCAGACGGACGTGTTTTTCTTTGGTTGCGCCAGGTTCATTTGACGGGCAGTTAATCTTCTTTATAAAAACCAGTCAGGAAGAAGTAGCCGAGAGCGATCTGAAAGATTTTCAGAAAAATGGTGTCACCGTCTGTCATAAACCATTCGGCCGGTTTCTGCAGGACAGGTAAATGAACCGTGAACCATTCGCTGTAGTAGAATACAAAGGAAAGAGACAGAAATAAAAAGGGCAGGCAGCAAAGGATCCATTTCTTCCAATCGATTTTCCAGCGGCCGATTTTTTGCGCTTCCCGATACAAAGGTTCAAGCGCTAAAATGAAGCCGGCCAGAACAAAAAATAAGGCATTGAGTCCGAACAGCAACAGGGGTTGGACATTGAATTCTTGTTGCATGGCCAGGTTCAGATTGTGCATGACCATAATGCCTGCGATTGCGAGCGCAAGCAGCAAAACGAGATAGATAAAGTTCCGAAGCCAAGAAGTTTGTTGCATCTAAGTTACCTCCTCACAATCCGTTCGGACGAAGAATAAATTCCCAAAAAATAACTAAGAATGCATTTCCATGTAGGCGGGGCTAACAATTACAGAATAAAATATCTAGCAGCGTTAATCAAGCCGTTTCTGTAAAAATATTACTGTGATTGCTCGATCAATAGCTGGCCGTTCGTCTGAATGCCTAGTATAATAAAAGAGTCAAAGAAAAATAGAATGGGAGCACAACATGACCGAACAGAAAGAAAACCTGGAGATAGAGCCTGTTGATTTCATCGAAGAGGGAGGAATTGACCCGCGCCCTCTATATGAGCATTACGACCCGCTGCAGAACATTCAGCAGCACGACTTGTGCGAGACCTTTCTGATGCGTCGAAGGGGGGATCGCAAGGTTTGCATCGCCAAAGTCTATAATGCCGAAGCGGGGTTTTCTCCAGAAAAGGCGGATCGCTACCTGAAAGATGTCAGCCATCCGAAACTGGCGGAATACATCGAATCGATGCAGCTGGGTGCCGCCTCCTGTTTATTGCGGGCTTACGTTCCGGGCGATTCACTGGAATACATGGTCAGGAGCCGGCGCTTCAACGAAGAATATGCCTACCTGGTGGTATGCGATGTGGTCGAGGTCCTCGATCACCTGCATAGATTGACGCCTCCGGTCTATCATCGGGCAATCAAGTTGACGAATGTTGTTATTGATGACGACGTTGTTTTTGTGATGGATGTCGATGCTTATAAAGCTCAGCTGGTCGATACCAGCGATCAGGCCGGAGCTATCAAAGACATTCGAGACGTCGGTTTTCTGATTCGCGATTTGCAGCAAAGGAACTGGCTGAAAGGCAAGGACAAACCGGGTACGCTGAGGGCGCTTGGCGAGCAATGCATACGATCCGGAAAGGTGCCCGGAGAAGGATTTTCGACTATAGGGGAAGTTCGCCAGGCTTTGACCGATATCAAGGATGGGGTCAGGAGAAGAAAACATTTGAGCTATTTGCTGCTGGCCGGGATCTTTGTTGCCTGGATCGCCCTGACGGCAGTTCTTTTAAACATATTTCTACCCGAACTAATTTAACCGGCAGATCAAATCAGCCTCTGTTGTTAATAAAATGTTAAGAAAACCATCACCTGTTTGCTAATAACCCGCCCCTATACTTGATAGTGTGGCGGGCGAGTTTTACCCTGCGAAAGGAAAGCGGAATGAACATCTTGGTGTGCGACGACGATTATGCTATAGCCGATGCGATCGAAATTTATCTGCAAAACGAAGGCTATACGGTGCTGAAGGCCCACGATGGCCTGGAAGCCCTGCAGGCTGTTGACCAAAACGAGGTGCATCTCATCCTGATGGATATCATGATGCCCAAGTTAGACGGCATGCGCGCGACGATGCAGATTCGGGAGAAACAAAACATCCCCATCATTATGTTGTCGGCTAAATCGGAGGATTATGACAAAATCACCGGCCTGAATCTGGGTGCCGATGACTACATCACCAAGCCTTTTAATCCGCTGGAACTTATTGCACGTGTGAAATCACAGCTTCGCCGCTACACAAGTTTAGGCAGCGCAGTTAAGAAAACCGGCGTCTTTACGACCGGCGGACTGACCGTCGATGATGCCGCCAAAACCGTCTCTTTGGACGGTGAGCAGGTTCCGGTCACGCCGATCGAATTCGGCATACTGAAGCTCCTCACAGAACACGCCGGCCGGGTGTTCTCGATGGAGCAAATCTATGAAGCCGTGTGGGACGAACCGTCATATCGGCCGGAAAATACAGTCGCTGTCCATATCCGGCACATTCGGGAAAAGATTGAGATCAACCCGAAGGAGCCAAAGTATTTGAAGGTGGTGTGGGGCATTGGCTACAAAATGGAACGAATCTGATCAAAATCCTAAAGAAACAGCGAATCCGGCAGATCAGGAGCCGAGATTATCTCCGCTGCGGATCATCCTGTTCATCCTCTGCGTTCTGCTCTGTACGACGGCGGCGGTAACTGCGTTAGCCGGAGCAGGGCGGATAATGGAGAGCTATGTGAACATTGAAAGAACAGAGGCGATCCTTGATGATATTGTCAACCGGACGCCTTATTTGCAGAGCGATACCCTGGATGCCACGCTGCGTGACGATCTGTTAAAGCTGCTGGCGCTGAGCAGCCGTTATAAAAGCGAAGACGCCATTAAAGCGGGCAACCTCATCGATCAGCAGGAATTGGCGGATAGAACCGAAGAGCTATACGAACAAAGTTTGGTCGACGCGGGGCTATATGATCAGGCCCGGGACGTTTTACAAACGGACCCCAATCATTCATTTGAGCGTTTTAAAGCTGAAAACGCCGATCGGATAGAAGCGCTTCGCCAGGAAATAATTAACCGTCAGTTGAATGAATTCCGCGAAACCAAAGCCAGCCTGGATGAGCAGGAAGGTTTGTATTACCATGTCAGTTCGGAGGGAAGGGTTCTGGAAAATTTGCCGGTCGGGGCAGACATTCAGAAAATGGCCGGACGAGAAGGAGTCTGGCTGAACTATGAAAAACGCCAGGCGCGGACTAATCTGGGAGACCGGCGCAATCAGGCCTATTCCGATTTTATCAGAAACTCAGATGAGGTAGCCGGGAGCGACCAGTATAGCTTGCAACTGTTCTATGATCAGGCACTGGTCGATAAACAAACCAGTGCCTACAACGAATTGCAGAAAAATGTCTGGAACTGGCTGCTGCTGGCTTTGATACCGGCCTTGCTGGGTCTGGGTCTGATGGTCTACCTCTGTCTGACTGCCGGGCGGTGTCGCCGGGGCTGGCTGGACAGGCGGTCGACTGAATTCCGTTTGGTCTGGCTGGCCGCTGCCATTGGCTTTGGTGGATTTTTCTTCATGGCGTTTGCCTACTATGGAATTTCGTTCGTCATTTCCGGTGCATATGGCCGCATCGATTGGTCGAGCGGAGCGGCCTTGTCGAAGCTGGCGCCGGCCGCGCTGACAGGCTTGCTCTTCGGCAGCCTGGCTCTGGCGGCTTTGCTGGCGATTGCCCGCAGTCTGAGACAGAAACGTTTTCTGGCCGACAGCCTGGTCATACGTCTGCTCAAACTGATCTGGAAGGGCGTGACCGAGCTTTATCATGGCGGAAGCCTGATGCGCAAGGTGGTCATTTGGGGTGTTGTATTGCTGCTGGCGGCCGCGACCCGCTATCTCGCACCTGTTGTCCTGCTGGCCGTCTTGGCGGTCGCGCCTCGCCTGGTGCGAAAATATGAAGACATTAAAAAGGGTGTCAACGAAGTGAAGAGCGGCAACCTCAGCCACAAGATACCGGTCGACGGAAAGACGGAGCTTGACCAGTTAGCTGACGGCATTAACCGCATTTCGGAAGCGACACATATCGCCGTTCAGAATGAACTGATCAATCAGCGCATGAAGACAGAGCTGATTTCGAATGTATCTCATGATCTGAAGACACCTCTGACCGGCATTATCACCTATGTTGACCTGCTCAAAAAAGAAGGGTTGACCAGTCCTGACGCGGAGAAATATCTGCAGGTGCTGGATGAAAAAAGCCAGCGCTTGAAGAAATTGACCGAAGATTTGTTTGAGGCAGCGAAGGCTTCAAGCGGCGCCATCCCGGTGGAATTGGCACAGGTCGATCTGCTGTCGTTAGTGAATCAGGGATTGGGCGAGATGGAGGCGGGTTTTAATGCGGCGGGTCTGGATGTGCGCTTGAATGCCGAAATAGAAGACTGTCACATTATTGCCGATGGCCGGCTGATGTGGCGGGTGATCGAAAACCTGCTCACAAATGTCCAAAAATATGCCCTGCCCGGTTCGCGGGTGTACATTGATATTACTAGAGCGGGAAATCGAACCAATGCGCCCGAAGAAGTGATTCTGAGCATTAAAAATGTATCACAAAACGAACTGAACATCACACCAAATGAATTGATGGAGCGTTTCCGCCGCGGCGACGAAGCTCGCAGCAGCGAGGGCAGCGGCCTTGGTCTTGCGATCGCCAAAGATTTAGTTCGGTTACAAAAGGGTTTGTTTGACATCAAGATCGACGGCGACCTGTTCAAAGCGACGGTCATCATGCCGACTGCGAAACAGCCATCTGCGGAACAGCCGGCCTGACATTGTCCTACAGCCTTTCGGATTGTCTGACAGCCTTTTGGATTGAATAGACTTTTTGTTCCGAAATTGGTATTCTAATAGGAGTATACTTCCTTTTTTATCGAAAGTAGTTGCGACATGGAGCAGGGGGGATGTAGCCATGAAACTATTTATCGATACGGCAAATATAGATGAAATCAAGGAAATCGCCGCCTGGGGCGTGTTGACCGGGGTGACGACCAATCCCAGCTTGATCGCCAAAGAAGGGCGCGATTTCAAAACCGTGGTCAAGGAGATCACCGAATTGGTTGGCGGGTCGATCAGCGCGGAAGTACTCAGTGACGACACAGCCGGAATGGTCAGGGAAGCTGTCGAACTGGCCTCGATCCATCCCAATGTGACAATAAAGGTGCCCATGACAGGCCCTGGCTTGGCGGCTGTCGCTGAATTATCGAAGAAGGGGATCAAAACCAATGTCACTCTGGTCTTTTCAGCGAATCAGGCGTTGCTGGCTGCCGCCGCCGGTGCGTCTTATGTCAGCCCTTTCATTGGGCGGATGGACGATATGGGAAACAGCGGCATCGTATTGGTTGAAGAGATTGCTGAAATCTTTCAGATCCATGACATTGAGACAGAGATTATAGCCGCCAGCATTCGGACGCCGGCCAATGTCATCGACTGTGCCCGGGCGGGAGCGCATATCGCGACCATTCCTTATGCGGTTTTGAAAAAAATGATCCGGCATCCGCTCACAGACGCCGGCATCGAACGTTTCAAAAAAGACTGGGCGGCTGCTGAGAAGGCTTGATATGATGGATGGTCTGACATTTTTTCTGCGCGTTCTGTTTGTCGTCTTGCTCTGCCTTCCTCTGGTCGGGCTGGGCTGGTTTTTTACCCGCTCACTGGGTAAAGACGTCAAGGACAGTCATAGGAAGACACCATGAGCAAAGGATGGTTTATCAGTTTTGAAGGACCGGATGGATCGGGCAAAAGTACTCAAATAAGCCTGTTGGCCGAAAAAATGAAGTTGGCCGGCTTTCCGGTGTACCAAACCCGCGAGCCGGGCGGCACGCTGATTGGCGAAAAGATACGCTCGTTGATTCTTGATCCGGCGAATCATGAAATGGCAGCGGTGACCGAAGCGTTGCTGTATGCAGCCGCCCGCGCCCAGCACGCAGAAGAAGTAATCAAGCCCCTATTGTCAGCCGGTCGGATTGTGCTCTCCGATCGCTACATGGATTCCAGCCTGGCATATCAGGGAGTCGGGCGGAGGTTGGGAGACGCGGTTCGCCAGGTCAACGAGATAGCTGTTGGCGGTTTGCAGCCGAACCGGACATTTTTACTGGCGCTTGATCCGGCTGTTGGCCTGAACCGGATCGACCGGGCGCATGACCGCCTGGAAGCAGAGGCGATCGATTATCACCGAATGGTCTATCAGGGATTTTTGGATCTGGCGCAGCAGCACCCGGACAGGATTAGAGTAATTCGGGCGGACCAGCCGTCCGACCAAATACATGCGGAAATAATCGCTGATCTAATCGACTTGGATCCCGGCTTTGAAAAATTGGCGGAGGCGATTCGGTGAATAAAAAGGACTTCGCTAAGGATTATAGGAGCTTTCATGCTTGGATTATTGAAGGCGGCAGCGCTGAAAGTCGGCTTCAATTAGCGGAGGAAGCTGCTTTGGCCATAACTGTCTATCAGGAAGATATACACCGGGTGAGCCCGGAAGGCAGATCGATCCGAGATGAGGCGATGGAGAACCTGCAAAATCGTTTGCAGCTGAAGCCGCTGGTGGGCAAATACAATGTCGCCATAATAGAGGACGCCGGCACGATGACGACCCGGGCGCAGAACCGCCTGCTCAAGACACTTGAAGAGCCGCCCGGATCCTGCGTGATTTTTCTTTTGACTGAGAATCGGGAAAGCCTGCTGCAGACCATCCGGTCGCGTTGTCTGGTAAGGCAAATTGGTAGCTTAGCAGAGATAGTGACGGAAGAAGCTGCCGCGCTGGCTGCTCAAGCTGGGGAAGGGCTGTTAGCCGGACGATATTACTATGAGTTTACCTCTCTGATTGCAGCGGCAACGGTTGACCGAACTGCTGCGACAGATTTTATCAACGCTCTTGAAAACTGGTTGGCAGAGCGTTTAAAAAACCAACCGCAGGGTTATCCGGACTGGGATGTACAACGCTTTGTCCGGGCAATCAAACATATAGAGGCTGCTCGCCGCGACCTGGCGTATAATGTCAACACTGGCTTTGCCGTTAAAAATCTGCTGCTCCTGCTGATTGATGACGGGCCGAAAGACGATTGGGCGGCCGCCCCCAACAAAGGAAAGGAACTGTAGACAGCATGATAAAGGTAGCAGGAGTGCGTTTTCGTAAAGCCGGTAAAGTGTATTACTTCGATCCGGCGGGAATGCAGTTGGAAAAGGACAGCAAGGTAATCGTAGAGACTTCCAGAGGCCAGGAATTCGGTTTGCTGGCCGAGGAAGTTAAAGAAGTTGAAGAGTCGGTCATTACGACTCCTTTGAAACGCATAATTCGGATTGCTGATGAAAAAGACGAGGCACAGCATAACGAAAACATGAAAAAAAAGTCCCAGGCGCTGGAATTATGTCTGGGAAAAATCGAAAAACACAAACTGGAAATGAAACTGATAGATGTCGAATATACATTTGATAACAGCAAGATCATCTTTTATTTTACGGCTGACGGACGCGTTGATTTTCGGGAGCTGGTCAAAGATTTAGCCGGTGTTTTCAAAATGCGCATTGAATTGCGCCAGATCGGCGTCCGTGACGAAGCGAAATTGATCGGCGGGATCGGGACTTGTGGGAAGCCTTTGTGTTGCTATTCATGGATCCCTGAATTTCAACCGGTTTCGATCAAAATGGCCAAGGTGCAGAATTTATCTCTCAATCCGACAAAAATATCGGGCATCTGTAGCCGGTTAATGTGCTGTCTGAAATATGAAAATGATGTCTATTGTGAACTGCGCAGAGGGATGCCGGACGTCGGAGAAAAAGTGATGACACCGGAGGGCATTGGCGTTGTCAGCGAGAGCAACATATTAGAGAATCGGATCCGGGTGCGCCATGTGTTGGAGGAGAAAGATGGCGAGCAACAAGAAAAGCTTAGCTCGGACTACTCAACCTACACTAAACAGCAGATCAAACGACTGGGCTCCAAGAAGAAACAAGGAGCTCCGCAAGAAGAAAAAGATGAAGATCTGCCGGACGAAGTACGCGATCTGATCAGGGAATAGAGGCACGGCGGGCAGCAAAAGAAAAAGCGAAAGTCAGTCCCTGCATCAAGTAAATGAAAAACCCGGCTCAGACCGGGTTTTCGCAATTTGTTTCGATGTTTTGATCGGAAACAACTACAGTTCCTTCATTTTTTTGATACAATCGGCACAAACATTCTTGTCGTGAATGCGCTTGACGTTCTTCGCATTGCCGCAGAAAATGCAGGCCGGTTCGTATTTCTTGAGAAGGATGAACTCGTCATCAACGTAAATTTCAATCGGATCTTTGATCTCGATATCCAAGGTACGTCTAAGTTCGATGGGCAGAACTATTCTGCCAAGTTCGTCCACTTTGCGGACAATACCGGTTGCTTTCATTTAGTTACCCCCCTAAAAACAGATACCAATATGATATACTAACATCCAATTATTGGAACGTCAAGATTTCCTTTACCTTTTCATCAGTTTCTTGAGTGCCAGTACCACGCTGAATACGACGGTCAGTGCTTTGACCAGATTTTCGCTGGTCTGTGCTTTACCGACGGCGGTTTGTACAGTTCCGCCCATTCCGTCGAACAGCTTTTGGACGCTCTTCACATCCTGGTTCACGATTTCCATCACTTCGCCAGCCTGGGTCAAGATATTATTAGCATTCTTAACGACTGGTATAATATTTTTGGTTAATAGGATGAGATAGAAAATTAAAATCAGTAAAAACACGCCAATAATCAGCAAGCCTGCGTCGGCTAAGGTAAGTGTCGTATCCATAAGAACCTCCTTGGCTTTTGGGATGGGAAAAATTTAATCCTTATCGTCTATCCGGGTAATAGATGCTCCCAGAGAACGAAATTTTTCAGCTAAGAAAGTATACCCTCTTTCGATATGATAAATCTCAGAGACTTCAGTTCGGCCTTCCGCTGCCATTCCTGCCAGCACCATAGCGGCCCCGGCGCGCAGGTCGGTGCATATGACCTTGGCGCCTTGCAGTCTTTTTCCACCGGGGATCGAGGCGCTACGTCCTTCAATGCGGATGTCCGCGCCCATGCGGTTCAGTTCGCTGACATGCATAAAACGGTTTTCAAAGACAGTTTCGGTGACTACGCTGGGTCCGTTGACAGTTGTTAGCAAAGCCATCAATTGAGGTTGCATGTCGGTCGGAAATCCGGGATAAGGCAACGTTTTGATGTCGGTTGGCAGCAGTTCGCGGTCATCGGCGGCAACCAGCAAGCCTTCATCGCCGTCTTCGATATGCACGCCGCATTCCAACAGTTTGGCGATGACCGGCTTGACGTGATCGGATACTACATTGCGGATGAGGATCCGGCCTTTGGTGATGGCAGCAGCGACCATGAAGGTACCGGTTTCGATTCGGTCCGGGATCACAGTATGACGGGCACCATGCAGGCTGGGCACGCCTTCGATTCTTATCGTATCGGTTCCGGCTCCCTTGACACGGGCGCCCATTTTATTCAAAAAGTTGGCCAAATCAACAATTTCGGGTTCTTTGGCGGCATTGTCAAGAATGGTGTTGCCCTTTGCCAAAGCAGCGCACATGATGAGATTTTCGGTCGCTCCCACCGAAGGCAGGTCGAGATAGATTCGGGCGCCTTTCAGCTCTGGCGCGCTGGCTTCGATATAGCCGTGCGTCTGTTTGATTTTAGCGCCCATCATCTCAAAGCCTTTCAGGTGTAAGTCGATCGGGCGTTCGCCGATGGCGCAGCCGCCGGGCAGAGCGATCCGGGCTTCGCCGGTGCGAGCCAGCAGAGGCCCCAGGGCAAGGATGGACGCCCGCATCTTTGTGACCAGTTCATAAGGTGCTTCGCAGGTTTGAATCGCGCCTGTGCGAATCAACAGCCGCTTGCCGGAGGCGTCGCTTTCTACTGTTGATCCGAAATATTCCAATAGGCCGCGCATTACATCGACATCGCGCAGAGCCGGTACTTCGAAGATCTCACAGGGATCGGCGGTCAGGAGTGCGGCGGCCATAATAGGCAATACGGCGTTCTTTGCACCGCTGATCTCAACTTCTCCGGATAGTGGCTGTGATTTTTCTACTATAAACTTTGCCAAAACAGTTCCCCCAGTAAAAAATTAATGCTTAGTCAGTATACACCATCGTCTCTGCCCTTGTCAAAATCAAGTCGGGCTGTTGGTGCTGCTGTCCTTTCGCCATTTCGGAGAGCCCTTTTGCCGTGTTGGAGCGGTTTGCACCAGGCCATCAAACAAGGTATAATTCGGCTATGTTTGATATTCGGGAAAATTTAAAAAAGCTGCCGGCTAAGCCTGGAGTATATATTCATAAAGATCAGAAGGGACAGATTTTGTATGTGGGCAAAGCATTGTCCTTGAAAAACCGGGTGCGTCAGTACTTTCAGTCGCCGCAACGCCTGAATCCGAAAATCCGGGCGATGGTCGGACAGATTGCCGAGTTCGAATACATCGTCACCGACACCGAGATGGAAGCACTGTTGCTCGAATCGCTGCTCATCAAACGGCACAAGCCAAAATACAATGCTATGCTGAGGGATGACAAAACTTTTCCCTGGATCAAAGTCACCTTAGGTGAAGATTGGCCAAGGCTGGAGAAGACCCGGCGCCAGCTGAAAGATGGCAGCGAGTATTTCGGGCCCTATACCGATGTGACCGCAATGCATCGCATCATCGATCTGCTGGCAGATATATACGCGCTTAAGCGCTGCCGACATCGGCATTTTCCGAGCCACTGGAAACCTTGCCTGAACTATCACATTGGCAAATGCAGGGGCGTTTGCATAAATATGGAAAAAGAAGCCAGAACAGATTATCTCGCGGACATAGATGAGATCGTGCGCTTTCTGACCGGCGATACTATGGGCGTAGTTGAGCATTTGACCGAAAGCATGACAAAAGCGTCTGATGCGCTTGATTTTGAGACAGCAGCAGCAATCCGCAACCAGATTCAGGCGATTCAGGCGATACCCGATCAGGCCAAATTAGATATTTTCCTGGCCGATGTCAGGCGAAACAGAGTGAAAGTTGTTCGCGACCGGGCAGCGCTGCTGAAGGAGGAAGAACGCCGGCGTCGTCAGGCGATTATTGAAGGTTTTCGGGAGATCGGCTTCAAGCCACCAAACCGAGTCGAAGCCTATGACATTTCACACATCGCCGGAAATTACGCGGTGGGCGCAATGGTGGTTTTTCAGGATCATCGTCCGGTTAAACAGGCATACCGGCGTTTTCGCATCAAGACCGCGTTGGGCAGCGGAGATACCGATAGCTTGCAGGAAGTGATCTATCGCCGCTTGAAAAAGGCGCTGGCAGAAGCACCTGGTTTTTTGCCCTTGCCGGATCTTATTCTGGTCGATGGGGGTCAGGCACAGGTGAACGCAGTGAACACTGTTTTAGAGGCTCTGCAAATTGATCTGGAGGTAGCGGGCATGGTGAAGACTGCAAAACACCGAACCCGCGGGTTGGTCTCACAAGGCAGGGAGATCGATCTCAAATCAGTTCCCGCTTTATATCGATTTATTTCCGCAGTGCAGGAGGAAGTCCATCGTTTTGCAATCAGTTATCACAGGCAGATTCGCTCTGCCGGACTTAAGAAATCTGAACTGGACAACATTCCAGGCATCGGCCCGAAGCGCCGTCAGGCATTATTTACCGCATTCAGATCCATTGAAGCCATTGCCGGCGCCACAGTGGAAGAATTATCGGAAGTGCCGGGCATGAATAGGAAAGCAGCCGAGGAGGTTAAAAAACATCTGAATAATTCCGTTGTAGAAAGGTAATCATGATGTTATAGTAATGTCAGAGCCGGGATTCCGGACGGTCTGATAATTTCAAATAATGGAGGATTTTATGATGACGGAAGACAATAAATGCCAACCCGGCGGTTGCGGTTGCGGCTGTGACGAAGAAGTTGATTTTCTGACGCTGGAATTTGATGACGGAGAAGAAGTCGAATGTGAGATCATGGGCATCTTCGAGGTGGAAGACAAGGAGTATATCGCTCTGGTACCGCAGGATGATTCCGACGATGTTTACATCTACGGATACAAAGAAGTTGGCGAAGAAGAGTTCGAGCTGATCGACATTGATGATGATGTAGAGTTTGCCAAAGCGGTTAAAGAGTTTGAAAACCTGACCGCGGAGGAATAAGGCCGCATTGACTGATTATCTTAATGTTAAACAAAAAACAACCGGGAATTTCCCGGTTGTTTTTCTATTTTCGCTGTTTTAACCGTTTTAATCGTTAGTTTTAAGATCTTCGTCCTCGTCGTGGTTGTAAAAAAGATATTTTTCATATTCTTTTTTGTTGCCCAACTGAATGAGCAGGCAGAGCACGATGCCGACGGCCAGGCCCCAGGCTGCGCCTCGGGTGGCCAGAACAGCCGCCATGACGCCGGCAATGCCCAGATCATTGAAAGTTCTTGCTTTCATGATACCGATGCGGACGGACACATAGCCCTGGACGAGCATGGTGGATGCCAGAGCAATTCCGAGGATGGGCTTTACGAGCGTAACTATGGGCAGTATGAAATAACCGGCCAGGGTGCCGAAGCGGAAGGAACCGGCGCCGCCGTTGATGGAGTCCATAGCTTTTCGGCCTTTTTTATAGCGTTCACAGACGACGACCTGCATGGCCGCCCAGAGCGGCCCGCACATGGTGATGTCCGGTCCGAAGATAGCCATGATGGAGTTTCTCATACCAAAAATGATGTGCGAGCGATTCGGATTGTAGTCAATTTTTTCGTCCGGGCGTGCCTGGTTGGTATCTTCTAACAGAGCCTGCGACTGTATCATATCGCCGAACAGAATGACATAGGCCGAAAAGACCATCGGCAGACCGCTGATGAACATGCTGGCCGACGGGAAGCCGAGGCCGAAGAAAGTCCAGTCACGGAACAAGGTGCCAAAAGCCGGCTGGGAGACACCCCATTCGATGACCGGCCACTCGGTTTCGCCGAGTAGCGGGCCGATCACAACGGCAAGCAGAATAACGGGCAGTATGCCTAAATTGGCAAGCATCCTGGTGAACGGATTGTTGTTGGCGATGCTCTTGAAATGGTTGGAGAAGAGCAGGTAGAAGGCGATGCCGATGCAGATGGTGATGGTTAAGGGGAAGCTGTCGAAGCGTTGGCCCTTATTAAAGATGACCATGACGGCAGCGATGCCTGAACCCAAGATCAAGCCGGATTGCATTGCTCGCGGTACCAGCATGATCATTCGCCTACCCAGGCCGGTAATGCCAAGAAAAATAGCCAGGACTCCCAGTGTCAGCTCAAAGGAAATCAGAGCGTGCATCCGCTCGACTCCCATTTCAAATTGACTGACATAGAGCATCAACAAAGGAATCGCCGGCGTGACCCAGCCGGGGATGACGGGATCGCCGAGCAGCACATGGATACAGTAAAGCGCGCCGTTCAAAACAACGATTGCCAGGGCGACTTCGAAGGGCATTCCCAGGTATTCCTGGAGCATCGGGATAGCACTCAAGCATACTGCGCACATGATCAGACCTTGAAGAAAGTCTGCCCATTCAAAACGGTAGTGCACGAATGGCAAACGGATCTTAAAAGGTCCGGCCGGCCAGTAAGGTTGTTCCTGACCGTACTCACGTTTCATTGCCATCGATGGTTTCCTCCTTAATATATAGTAGATAGATGAAGATATATTATTCCTAAGTAATATTAGCAATGTACGCGCTAAAATGAAAGGGCTAAATGAGTTAAATATAATTTTGGAATATTATAGCAATTCAGAATAAGATGTGGTCGGATGAGAGCCTCGCAACGCAAGGGTTCTGGCCAAACGGCGAGATGTAATCGGGTAACAACAAACCGGGGTGCCGTCCCACCGTAAGGGCAAAACAAAGACCGGCCATGTCAGGTTATAACACCTGAACATGGCCGATTTCTTTCAAATATGCAGTTAGAAATGCAGTTTATTATTTAGACAATAAGTTGTATAGCATCTGCGCCATTTCTGCACGGGTAGTTGTAGATTGTGGATTTAACATACCATTACTGCCGTAAATGACGCCGCCTTCTATCAATGCGCTTATCGCGTCCTGAGACCAGGCGGCCACCTGATCCGCGTCTTCGAAATCAGATAATTGTTTATCGCCGGATGTTTGAGGAAGTTCACCGATAACATCAAGAGCATTGTAAAGCATCACAAACATTTCCTGCCGGGTAACCGCCCGTTCCGGCGCGAACATATTGTTTCCCACACCGCTTACTATCCCGAGCGATTTTGCTGCAAGCAGGTATTTTGTATAATAGGTATTGCCGGCGTCTGTAAAGTTTGTGGTTCCTTCCCCGACGGCATCCGGACTGATCTCATAGGCATTCATCAATAATACAACAAACTGTCCTCTGGTCAGTGTGGCCTCCGGACTGAACTTTCCAACACCGGTTCCCGACGTAATTTCGCGTGCCGCGATAAAGTCAATCGCAACATTGTACCAGGCGCCTGCAGCTACGTCATTGAAGGACACCGGATTATAGCCCACCGCATAGGTGGAAAAGTGTGTTGTTTTAAAGACAACACATTTGTTTTTGGCGTCATAGTGCCCTCTTACCGGTTTCAGGCTGCCATCACTGGTCAGGTAGTAGATGACCACTTGATGCGGGTTTTCGCCTGGCTGCAGAGTATATGGAATTGAGATTTTCGCGTGACCGCCGCCAAAGCTGGAAATTTCCTGATTACCTTTTTTAAGAGTGAAATCATAAACCGGGCGGTCGCCGACAAGTTCCCGCTGTTCCGGCGTAAGCTTTGACCGATCAAGTTTTTCGATAGTCAGCACTACGTCTCCGGTCGATGATGCGTTGTTGATTGTGTTTGTCGCTTTAGTGTCAAAGGTAACGATTGCCGAAGGAGCCGGAACCATAGCGCCCCGGTTCGCGTCGGCAAGCGTTCTGAACCGTGTCTCACTTATGGTGATCTGCTCCGTGTTGGAAGATTCTGCCAGCGTTCCTGTTACAACAGTTCTCCCGTCGGGCGTAGTAACAGTTACCTGTCGGTCCGTCGGGGCGGAAGCACCGCCGCCTGCGGGGGGCGCAGCCGCTCTGGTAATCGTAATAGTGTATGTTTTAGTGCTTATCCCGTCTTCTGCTGTAACTTCTATCGTTATAACATTGTTGCCTACAGCCAGCGCGACTTCTTTGCTTGTCGCGACAGTTCCGTCGATGGATATTTTCGCCCCTGCGTCGGAGGCTGTCGCGTCAATGGTCGTGCTGCCTATATTGTTTGCCGCATTTGCGGTATAATTGGTCGTTTCTGCCGCGAATACAGGATTCAGGTTGACATCTGTCGCTGTAAGGGCAGAGAGCGTAGCGTCAGATGAAGCGGCGACATTTTGGAAACCTTGCCATGCGAGCGCAGGATATCCGCCGTTATCGTCGCGATTTATCGTCCATGTGCCGGGGAAATCCCAGTTTGCAAATGACGCCTGAGTTTTCATTTCTGAGGCTGTCAGGCTCTTTATACCTTCAACTTCTGCACTCTGCGTTGAAGTGTCGAGATAATAGCAATTCGCACCGGGGATTTCGCTTCCGATGATACCCTCACCGGCCTTACCCGTTCCTTCTATCTTTCCGACGTTATAGCAATTTTCCGCCGCAGAAAGTGCATAGCCGGCAATGCCGCCGCAGAAAGTGTTGCCGAGCGAGTCGTAAAACAGCTGTACTTTCCCGGTGTTATAACAATTCTTAACCTGACTGTAGTAGTCATATCCTACTATTCCGCCCGCATATGCTGCGTTTGCATAAATTCCCCCGGAATAGACCTCGCCCGTATTAAAGCAATTCACAATGCCGATACTTCGGGCTCTATTGATTCTTCCGGCAATTCCGCCCGCCTCCGCACCGGCTCCGCCTCTTACAGTGCCGCTGTTGGAACATTGGTCGATGTATGTTGCAGAAGTGGAATTAAACTGAGCGCCGATGATGCCGCCTGCGGAGCCTACACCGTCAATTCGGATAGAGCCTTCATTGCGGCAGCCATAGATGCGTGCCGACCATCCGTCGAGTGAATCTATATCCGAATTGCCAACGCCGACGATTCCGCCTGCACGGGACCAGCCGCCATACATTATTATGACATGCGCTTTGTTGACGCAGTTTTTAACCAGGCCCTCGCTGTACCCGACAATTCCGCCGAAATATCCATTTCCTGCCGCTTCTGAAAATTCGATATCGCCGCTTTCAAGCGTCAGATTTTCAATAATGCCATTTCTGCCGAGAAAACCGAACAAGCCGTAAGCATCCGCTTCGCAGGCTCGCGTTATGGTCAACCCCGATATGGAATGTCCGTTGCCGTCGAAATGGCCGTTGAAGGAAGTCGCAGAAGTTTTGCCGATCGGAATCCATTGTCTGCCGGACAGATCGATATCCTCTGTTAAAATAAAATTGTGATTCGGGTGCTCGCTGATATGCGCAAGCTGTTCGGGGGTGGAAACATGGTAGTAGGTTTTCCCGCCTATTTCGCTTGAATCCATAAAGCCGCCATAGGCATCCCCGGTTGAACAGCCGCCTGCAATGCACTTGTGCGAAACCGAGATGTCGTCGATGAAGATGTTATTACCCCATTCGGGTAAGCCTAAAAAGCCGATCCGAACATCGGACTTTCCGGTATACGCGGACAAACTGATCGATTCCTTCAACCATCCTGTCCCTCCGTAACGATGGAATGTTCCTAAATCGCTCCAGTTGCTGCCCTTGTCGGTGGAAATCTGTGCAATTATACGATCATCTTGATTTTCATGTCCATCGTCATGGTGCATCCAGAATTCCAGACAATACTCGCTTCCGTTTGCAAGGTTAAGCGATTTTGTTTGATAGAACAGGGACCGTTTGCTCGAAGTTAGACTCCAAGAGTTAAAAAAGCCGACATAGTAGCCGGAGTGAGCATTAGCTTCCGGATTTCTTAAATGATCGGTGATACTCCATCCCGGGTCGCCCGAACAGGCCCAGCCGGGATTGTTTATTCCGATCTCAAAATCTTCTTTGAAAAATTCCAATCCCTTTAAGCGAACAGTGCTTGCACCGTCGCTGTAGACCTTATGGCGGCCCTTGAGGACGCCTTCGGCCTCGCTCATGGTTGTTTGCTCAATTAAAACATACTCAGGCGCGGTAATCTTCCCGTCTATGGTGATAAGTCCTCCTGCAAGGGCACTCGCGCCGTGTTCGCCCGCGCCTGTGGATGTCGTGTCGCCCTTCACTGTAATGCTCGTTCCTTCGCCGTAAGCTTTAAGCCCCTTCAGACTGCTTACATAACCGTCAACTATTACCTCAGAACCGGCGAAAGCTTCTATACCGTATTCGCCGGCGCCGCTTACATTACCCAGGACATGCACCTTGCCGCCGTCACCTGACCGGCCATATGCACTAATTCCGCGGAAAGCTCCGCTGGCATCACCCTTAACCGTGACGCTTCCGCCGTTGTACGATTCTATAGGGGTACCGTTTTTCGAGGTAATATTTCCGTCGATGACCACCTCTGTTCCCGCACCTCCGACACTGATGCCTTTTCGGCATTCAATATCGCCCATAACACGAATAGAGCAGCCGCCGGATACATTCATAGCCGCGCCTACATTGCCGGTCACCTTTATATTTCCCTTGACCGTAGCTGTGCCGCCATTCGCAGAAATACCATAGCCGGCGAGGGCGCTTTCTCTTTCCTCAGAAACAGATGTTACCGTAGCCGAGCCGCCGTTTAGGAGCTTTAAGCCGATATAGCCGGCCACGATGTTGAATTCGCCGCCCTCGTCATCGTCGATGCTGAGAGTTCCTCCGTCGACTTCGAGAGCCGGATCGGAAGTGCCGTTACCGATATTGAGTCTATATGTCTTCAGATCAAAATGAAGATTTTTGTCTTTCAGAATTATTTCTTTTTGATAGCGGATGTCGGTTAAAAGGGTGATGGTGCCGCCGTTTCCGGCAGCTTCAATTGCCTCGTCCAAAGTCAGGTACTGCACACCATCCACTTCGCAGACATTACCGGCCGCGCCGGCTGTTATCGGCATTGCTGTAAACAACGATAGCGCCATTGCAATTGTCACTATCCACGACAGTGCTTTTTTACGCATGATCTTCTCCTCCATACACCGGGATGCAACTATATCACCATATCACTCTAATTAAACATACTATTTAAACAATTTATATAATATAGAAGAATTTGACACGGCCAAAATTTTGACACGAATCCTGTCAGGCGTGTTGAGTAATTAAGTCGACCTATGATAAAATGCTAAAAAGGAGATGATTTATTTTGCAATTTTATGAAAAACTTGATTTTTTAATGAATATCACAAACACAACAAACAGTGCTTTGTCATTATACATTAACCTTGACTCTTCCCATATCAGCCGTCTGCGCCGGGGGAAAAGAAACGCCGTTAAGGATGAAAATTCTTTGCGCCTGATGGCGGAATTTTTTACAAGACGCTGTAGTTATGATTATCAGCGCAAAGCTCTTGCGGATATTCTGGGTGTAGAGTTTCATTCTCTTGATGCGACCAACAGCTCCAAGGCTGTATTGAGCTGGTTAATGGACGTGAAAAAAGAGGAAGCTAAAAAAGTTGAGAATTTCTTAAATCAAATATCAAACATTTCTGCCCGGCATTTAACTTCTGAATCCGCTAATGTTCTGACGGCGGAGGCTTCCGCGGCCAACACTGAAATTTACTTTGGGCTTGCAGGGAAAAGACTTGCTGTTGAGAGTTTCCTTTCCGAGGTTCTTGCCCGAAAACAATCACAAACCTTATTGCTTTACAGTGACGAGCCTATGGACTGGTTGACCGCTGACAGGAAATTCATGGAAAAATGGGCGGCACTAATGTTACAAGTACTGTCAAAAGGCAACCGCATAAAAATCATCCACACGGTAAGCCGTGACCTTGATGAGATGCTGCATGCCATAAGTCAGTGGATGCCCCTTTATCTATCCTGTCTGATAGAACCTTACTATTATCCGAAAAAAAGAGACGGTATTTTCAAAAGGACTCTTTTTATTGCTTCTGATACAGCTGCCGTAACATCGAGTACAACAGGTGATATGATAAATAAAGCGGTTATTTTTTATACTAAAAACAAAGAAGCTGTTTGGGCGCTGACAGAAGAGTTTAATCAATACATAAGTTTATGCAGCCCCTTGATGAAAATTTTTACGCCGCATGAAAAAACATCCTATGCCGATACTCTTTTGGAATTTGAAAAAGAAAGGGGCAACTGCATAATAATAACGGAATCTCTCTCTTTATTGACAATGCCGGAGAAGGTTTCTTCCAGGGTCATCCCTCGTATCATGGATACGAGTTTAAATTATATTGAGCTTGCAAAAAACAGAATGCTGAACTTTCAACAGCAGTTGAAAGACAATTCGTTTTTTGAAATCATCAGAATTGTTGACGGAGAAAGCATAAAAAAAGGAGAAGTAAAGATTGCCTCCTATGATATGCTTGGCGGAAAAGAAGCAAATTACACACTTGAGGAATACATATTACATCTGGAGAACATTCAGCAACTTATGAATACTTATCCGAACTTTAACGTTTGTTTAACTAAAAAACCACTGGAAAGTCGATATATGGTTTACGTCAAGGAGAATCTGGGAGCGATCATCGCTAAAACCTCTGCGCCGTCTGTAGTACTTGCTTTTAATGAAAGCAACCTGACCGCCGGATTTTGGGATTATTTAAGGTATTTGATTGGCGAAAAAGCTTACCGATCCCCTGATAAAAAAGAAAGCTCCGGTAAACTTAGAGAATATATCAGCACATTAAAGCAGTATAAATAAAAGGAGATTGCTGGCTCTTGAATGAGCCGGAAAGATGGAGGCGAGAGCAGGAATGGATTATGATGTCATAATTGTCGGAGGCGGGGCCAGCGGCGTTTTTATGAGTTATGAACTGACGAAACTGAATACGGCGGCCAGGGTATTGATGCTTGAAAAGGGCGGTGATCTGGCTAGCCGGGTCTGCCCCATCTCAAACAATAAAACCAAGACCTGCATCCACTGTTCACCCTGCAGCATTATGAATGGCTTCGGCGGCGCCGGAACCTTATCCGACGGCAAGTACAATATCACCAATGCTTTTGGCGGAGAATTGCATAAATGCGTGGGTGCCGATACTGCTTTG
>DUVF01000001.1 GCA_012841165.1 Clostridiales bacterium | reverse complement strand
CTACCTATATTATTTCGACGCATTTAATCGAAGAGGTCGCCAATGTGATAGAGCATGTAGTGATCATCAAAAATGGTCGCATCATCCGCGACCAGAGCAGCGATGAACTCCTGCGCAGCGGTTACATGGTTTCAGGCAAGAGCAGTGAAGTAGATGCTTTTATCGAGGACAAAGCGCTTCTGGGCACGGAAAGCCTGGGCGGCCTGAAGACCGCTTATATCTCAGGCGACGCCGGAGAACCGGTTCCCGAGCATTTGGAAAAAAGCAAACTCGATTTGCAGAAGCTGTTCATCCAGCTGACGAACGAATAGGAGGTGCCAAAATGAGACTGCAATCTGTGATTCACTATTATTTACGGGATATGCGCAAGAGCTTTGTGATTTTCTTCGGTGTGATGCTGCTTTTTATGCTGCTGGCCACATTCTTGCTGGTTCCGTCTACGCATGTCATGATTGAGAATGACGAAGGGATTCAAACAGTGCAACAAGAAATTGAAGTTAGTTGGGGCAGCACCGAATTAGCAGGAGCAATCTTTATCTTCATAGTGGGCATAGCTGTGTACCGGGAAGCGGCGCGCCTGTTTATTCAAAACGGCGTTTCTCGGCCGACGATGTTTAAAGGATGGCTGATTGCAGCCGGTTTGCTGGCGGCAGCCATGACGGCCATGGCTCTGATCTTGACTCTGATCGGCTCTGTCGCCAGCAGCGCATATCAGCATTTTTCTTACCTCAGTCTGTTTGATATGTTGTATGGCGGGCGATATGGTGAAGCGACGGGTGAGATGATTCAAAAATGGATCGTCGCAATAATCTTCTTTATCGCGCTGTTTCTGCTCTTTGCCATGATCGGTCGTTTCATCGGCGCGCTGTACCACAGGATGGGCAAAGGGCTGAAGATAGCCGTATCCGTTGGCGTTCCGGTGTTTGTATTCGTCGTGCTTCCGATTGCCGACGGGGTGCTTTTCAAATGGCAGATCGGGTCAGCTATTATGAACTTATTTCGCTTTGCCTTCGGACTGCAGAATGGCGCCAACCCCTATTGCGCGGTCGTCTCAATGCTGATTATGATCATTGCGATGTCGGGCTTATCCTGGCTCCTGGAGCGTCGGGCTCCGCTTAACGTTTAGCAACGGAGAGTTTTGCTCAGCGCTCTGCAACGGTGGGTTTTATTCAGCGCTGAGCAGCAGGGGGCGTGCTTCGACGCAGGGTTAATCAATTTTTCAAAGTACAGGGGGAAAAGAGAGAGTTGGAGAAAAGCTTCGGTGAAGATGATATAATATAACCGAAGCTTTTTTAATCTGATTTTAAGACTGCGTAAATGGCAGTTATGCTTTCCTCGGGTAAGATGGTGTCAAAGTTAGAACAAACCGTCTGACCAATGAACGAGGAGGTATCATGATGATTACATTAGAACAAGTCGAAAAACTGGTCGAAAAGGCAAACATCACATATGACGAAGCAAAGGCAGCTTTAGAGGCGGCCGATGGAAATTTGCTTGACGCGCTGATCGCGCTGGAACGGCAGGGCAAGGTGCGCCCTCCGAAGGGCGGCGGCTATTACAACAGCCAGGGAGCGACGGCGGCCGATTCGACAGTCATAACCATCGAACAGCAAAAGCAGGAGGAGCAGCAGAAGGAACCCGGATGGTTTCATCGTTTGCTGGCGTTTTGTGGACGCTTGCTGGAAAAAGGCAACGCAAACACCTTTGAGGTCTATAGAGGTCAAACCACCACATTTACGATTCCGGTTACGATTCTGATACTGTTGTTTCTGTTCTGTTTCTGGGTCACCTTGCCGCTGTTGATCATCGGATTGTTCTTTGGTTACAAGTACCGCTTTTGCGGGCCTGACCTCGGTAGGCAGGATGTCAACCGGGCGATGGATTCCGCCTCAGAAGTAGCCGAGAATATAAAACAGAGCTTTAACAGTCAGGACGATGAAAGGACCGACAGGTCGGATAAGCAATGACGAAACATCGGATACTGCTGATCGAAGATGAAGAAAAACTGGCCCGTTTCGTAGAGTTGGAACTGAGCTATGAAGGCTACCTGGTGACGAAGGCGGGAGATGGCCGGAGCGGTCTGGAATTAGCTAAAAAAGGCGATTTCGATTTGATCCTGCTCGATATCTTGCTGCCGGAGTTGAACGGAATGGAGGTACTGCGGAGATTGCGCCGTGGATCCTCCGTTCCGGTTATCATGCTGACAGCTAAAGATGCAGTCGAAGATAAAGTCTCCGGCCTGGACACAGGGGCGGATGATTACGTCACCAAGCCATTTGCGATTGAAGAACTGCTGGCGCGCATTCGCAAATTGTTGCGCAAACAAGAGCCGTTGGCACAGGTATTAGAAGTGCAGGGGGTTCGGTTGGATCCGGCCCGGCGGCAGGTGTCTTACGCCGGTCAGGTGATCGAATTGACCAAGCGCGAATTTGATCTGTTGCATACTTTAATGCTGAACAAGGGCATCGTGCTGTCCCGGGAGATATTGTTGGAAAAGGTATGGGACATGGATTTTGATGGTGGAACCAACGCGGTCGATGTCTACATCCGCTTCTTGCGCAGCAAGATCGATCAGCTTTACGATATCCAGCTAATTCAAACAGTCAGAGGAGTCGGTTATGTTATCCGCGATGAGAGACCGGTCGACCGTTGATAAACAGGCGCGGGCCCGGCAGACTCAAAAGCTTCGATTTTCCATTGTCTATTCTTTGAATATCCGTCTGTTGCTACGTACGATACTGATATTTTTATTGATCGACCTTTTGTTGGTTGGAGCTGTCATAGGCGGTGGCTGGCTCAATATCAGCCATGAGGCAACCAGGCTGATCGACCGCGTTTATGTAATGTCCGAAAGCGTTCCGACTAAGAGCCTGGACAATGAGACCATGGGCTGGATCGAAGCAGCGGGCTGGTCTATGGAGCGGCTTGATCGGGCTCCCGTTGGCGAACCCGTCGACGCCGACGGGCGGGCTTCAATTTGGGAGGGCCGGCCCAATCGGGCAGAAAACCTGACCATATACCCCATCTTCCGACAAGCCATAGCCTGGCCCGGCCAGCTTGAATTGCATTATGAATTCATCGCCGGCGGGCAGACTTACGGCCTATATAAGGATCTGTCACATTCGCTGCTATGGGTGGCCGGAGTTGCGATAGCGCTTTATATTCTGCAAATACTGATTTTAATCTTTGGTTTCTTTTCCCGTCAGAAATTATTTCGTCAAAAGCTCCGCCCTTTTGCCGATTTGGTCGAGGCTGCGGAAAACCTTAGCGCCGGTGATCAGCCCTTCAAAACCGAAGACATGGAAGAACTGGCGGATCAGCTAGACCGCATCACGGCAACCAGGCTCGATACCCGGATACCGCTTAGCCAGACCGGAGACGAGCTGCGCAGTCTGGCCGGCGCGATCAATGGGATGCTGGAGCGGATCAATTCCGCCTATTCAGCGCAGGTGCGCTTTGTGTCTGATGCTTCGCACGAACTGCGGACGCCTATCTCTGTCATCGAGGGCTATGCCAATCTATTGGATCGCTGGGGCAAAAATGATCCGGCGACTTTGCAGGAATCAATCGACGCCATCAAAGAAGAAGCTGCCAACATGAAGAGTCTGGTTGAGCAGCTGCTTTTCCTCGCCCGGGGTGATACCAACACCATGGCGCTACATAAGGAATTTTTTGATTTGGCTGAATTAGGCGCCGAACTTCACCGGGAAAGCCAGATGATAGATCAGGGACACGATTTCAGCGGTAATTTTCAGTCTGCGCCGCTGATAGCAGATAGAGGCTTGATAAAGCAAGCTGCTCGCATCCTGCTTGACAACGCAGTGAAATATACTCCAGCCGGTGGCAAAATACAGCTCTCCGTACAAAAAGACCCGGGCGGGCAGGCCGTCCGGCTGAGTGTTCAGGATAATGGAATGGGTATTCCGGCAGAGGCGGTCTCCAAAATCTTCGACCGCTTTTACCGCACCGACGAGTCGCGCGCCCGCAGCACGGGCGGCACGGGATTAGGTCTGGCGATCGCCCGCTGGATAGTCGAACGCCATGGCGGATATTTGGAAGTTCTCAGCCGGGAAGGTATAGGAACCCGGATGAGCATCAGTATACCGGGCGATCAGGATGCCGGCCGGACGGTTCAGGACAGCCGATCTGCTTAGAACTCTGGCAGGTCAACCTTCGCATAGCGATGAATCAGCAAAAGCTATTTTTTATTGCGCGGGTATTTGCGGATGGCATCCAGAAAATACTGCTGGTCAGTTTGGCTCATGCGCGACATGTAATCGACGGTTTTTTCGATCAGAGGATTGGAAGGGCGGACGGGATGAGGCGGGTGCTCAAAATCGAATAAATCCGTGTAACTGATGCCTAAAGCCCGGACGATCTTATCGAGCGACTGCATGGTAAAATTAGATTCACCACGCTCCATTTTCCCAATCGTAGCAGGCTGGCCACCTGTCAGATGAGCAAGTTCTTCCAAAGTATAGCGGCGCTGGTGCCGAGCTTCTCGCAACCTGGCTCCTATCTGTCTCTGAATCTTATCCATGGTGCAAATATATCGCAGATAGCAAAGTCCGACAAAGCACTATAAAGCTTGATAAAAAAGAGACATATAAATATAATAAAAACTAATAGAAACAGCGGATAAATCATGCGGCGGCGGGCGGTAAGATGCAGCGGCGGAAGGCAAGGTACGGCGGGCGATAAGGTGCAGCAGCGGGAGGCAGGATGGCGCGAAAAATCACTGGGCGGACTCTGCTCGGCTCCTGGGCAGGGATTCTTTATTTTGAAGAATTACGTCCGTTTTTTCCTGATGAGAAAGTAACGCTTGAGTTTTGTGAAGGGCAGCAAGCGGGCCAGATACTGTGTCATTTTAACACGGCGGAACTGATCGGCTGTTATTCGATCGATTCCGCCAGTCTTAAATTTTGCGATCTACGCAATCGTTGGCAACTGGAATTTGCAGTTGAAACAGAGAATAGCCTGCGAGGCAGGTTTTATGCAGATGGCAAGCGCGATGTCGGTGGCCATATCGTTTTGAGAAAAGTTGCGTCAAAAGAAGCGTAAGTTAAAAAGAGGCATGTCAGGATGTGTTTTTTAGACAGGAAGATCCGTCTTTGTAAATCCCCAATTATCCCAAATCCAAATGCCTATTCCTTGTTCGTCTTTTATTTTTAAAGCAGTTATGATTTTTCCTTTGTATTCGACATTGACGGCTTCCATTTCTTCTATCGGAATATTGATCTTTGAAGATCCCCAACGGGTTCTCACTTTTCTATTTCTTATTTCATAAAAAAACAGATGATTTGTGTACTCATCATCTTCTCCCTCGAACCAAAAAGGTTTGCTTTCACCGAAACTTCCGTACTTCCAAAATGAAACGAGAATATCTGTGTTATTATCTCCATCAATATCCGTAACGACGATGTTTTCTATATCATGGGAAGGGTCTGCCTGCCAGATCTTCTTTTCGTTTTCTAAAAGATAAAGTTCACCGTTTTTCAGCTTTATATACAGATTTTCTTCACCTTTTACTGCAAAATGAAGGGACTTATCTTTTTCTGAATTATTTTGAGCGCAAGAACATCCTGCGCTCAAAATGATCATTAGAATAAATAGTATAATTTTTGTTTTAATATTCATACTTAGTTGAGATGAAATTCTCATAATCCAATTCATCTGCCCAATTGAAATATCCTTGGATATTTTCTTCCATCATAAGCATTGCGCGCCATGCTTCATCTGTCAAACGATCTGACATTGGCCAGGGGAATTCGTAGCAGGTAAAAATTGAACCCATCGCTAACACTAATTTACCATCGATCGGAACAACTACATAAATATGATTTAGCATGCCGGTTCCTTCCTCAAGGACTTGTCCCGAATCCGGGTCTGTCGCGACATCCGCGATCAGTGCGGCAGGATTATCTATAAGAAGTTGAGATCTGTCATCCGCGTTCTTTTCATTTTTTAATACATCAAACCAGAAATGCTCCAACTGCCCGCCATATGACCTGATCAATTCATATTCTTCATCACTTAATGTCTCATTTTCAAGTTCTTTGATTGAGATTTCAGTCAATGAGCAGGCAAGACTTTCCAGCTTTTCCAAATTCTCGAAATCATCTTCTGAAATGAGGTTCCTCTCGGAAAGACCGTTTTTTGTCATCCTTGTAAGTGTAGCTAACCTGTTATAAAGATCGGGAACGGGCTCGACATAGCCACGGTCATCGGTTCCGAGAACTGGTGAACCACCATCTCCCATTTCTGCATAAGCTTGTTTGGAATAGAGTATGGTATCATGTTTCAGTTCAGTCCAGCTTGCCTTGAATGTATTTAAGTTTTTAAGCTCCCAGCCTTCGCCTTTCATGAATTTAGGGAAGCCGTCCGCGATTTTTTCCGTAAGAGGTTTTATTGTATACATCCAGGCCCAATATAAATTGGAGGTCCATGTTTTTTTACCAAGCTGGTTTATCTGATTCTGCAAGTTCTTCATGTTTTTTTCATAGCCGTCATAATCATAAGCGCCGCTATCTTTAAGCATCCTCTGTGCTGTTTCAGAACCCATGGCGGCAGGAATATCAAATGCGCTCGGCAGCATCCTCAATTCACCACCGCTGTTTTCTTTCACTTTTGAATAGATCAGTTGTTGGAAAATATCCGCATCGATGCTGTAGCGCTGACCCATTAACCGGAAACCCGTGATTTTTGATTCCCTTTCTTCGGCATTTTGGCTATCAAACACCGGAACTGAATTAATTGCCGGAGCTTTTATGTTCTTGACCGCTTCCTTTAACTTTGAGAATTTTTCATTATCGTCAAGGTCTTCCGGCTTCACATCCTGGCCATAAACATTCCAGACCAGCGCCGCGAGTTCAAAGAAGCTCGGGTCATCGCTTTCTCCGGCAAAGAATGAAGTCGTATCGTAGATTTTCCGCCATTCATTATGTGCTTCCTGATTATCTCTCAGGGCGACACAAAAGAGAACAGCGGAGCGCAGTTGCTGGTCATCGACGTTTCTGAATGTTTGACGGCCATACCACATCATGCCTTTAAAATAGTTTTTCAGTGCTTCTGTTTTTGTGTAATGTCCTCTGGGGATATATTGGCTGTAATCTTCCATGGCAGGTTCCAGGTTTTCGCTTGAACCGACATTCATAATCGGGGATATTTCAATTCCGTCGGTAGCTTTAATAAGCGAAAGCTCGGATTCAACCAGGTCGTTGCCTACAGGAGCTTCTTCACCTGTAAAAAGTGCTTTTGCGACGGAGAAAAAAGCCTCGTTTCTTTCCGCGGCCAATTTCCACTCTTTGTTTTTAAGCTGTTTCATTTGCGCTGCGGTTTCTTGTAAAAATGCGTCGGTCATTTTCTCGGCGGCTGGTTTAAGCTGTTTTTCTTCAATAGATTTTAACAGATGGTCAAAATACAGGTGGTATGTGTGCATTATGGAATCTGTGGTTATGAAATTAGGCACCTTCAGATATCTGTTTCCTTCATATGCCTGATAGAATTCCGCATCATATGATTTTTGAACGAGAAAAGCGTTCTCGGCCAGTTGTTTCGCAGCGGCGTCAGGGATGTCGAATTGTCTTGTGTTAGCCACATTGGAAAGATCCGGTTCGACCTCATAATCTTCTACCTGCGGTTTATAATTTAACTCTTTCTCGTCATACTCGGCAAAAACCGCCCTTGGTTGACTTTCCGCTTGCGTCGGGTTTTCAGGGGGAGCATCGTTTTCGTCGCAACCGGCGATTAATAAAGAAAAGGTTAAAATCAGGGTCAAAAGTAAAATCCGTTTTTTAAAATTATCATGAAACATTTTCTAGACTCCTTTTTGCAAACAGCATCTGTTGGCAGCTTCTTTTTTACATATATCAGTTGAATAATTCTGTCGATAAGTAGCGTTCGCCTGAATCGGGCAGCAGAACGACGATGTTTTTGCCGGCATTTTCCGGCCGCCGAGCCAGTTCGGCGCCCGCGAAAACAGCCGCTCCGGATGAGATGCCAACCAGCAGGCCTTCTGTTTTAGTAAGTAAACGAGCGGTCTCAAACGCTTCTTCCGCTTGGATCTTGATTGTTTCATCAATGATGTTCAGATTTAAAACGGCAGGGACGAAACCGGCTCCTATGCCTTGCAGCTTGTGGGGCCCGGCTTCGCCGCCGGATAAAACCGGCGAATCAGAGGGTTCGACGGCGACGATTTTGATATAGCGGCTTTTGCGCTTCAATCCTTCACCGACGCCGCTGATCGTGCCACCCGTTCCGACACCGGCGACGAAAATATCGACTTGACCATCGGTATCGCTCCAGATTTCCTCGGCGGTGGTAGCGGCGTGGATAGCCGGATTGGCCGGATTGATGAATTGGCCTGGGATAAAACTGCCGCTCAGTTCAGCCGCCAGACGTTCGGCCTCCGCTATAGCGCCTTTCATGCCCAGTTCAGCTGGTGTAAGAACAAGCTCGGCGCCCAGAGCCATCAGCAGGTTGCGTCTTTCGGCGCTCATATTGTCCGGCATGGTCAGTATCATCCGGTAGCCTCGGCTGGCAGCCACAAAAGCCAGGCCTATGCCGGTGTTGCCACTGGTCGGTTCAATGATAGTACTGCCCTTTTTTAACAGGCCGCGTTCTTCGGCGTCATTTATCATCGCCAGCGCGGCCCGATCTTTTACGCTGCCCAGCGGGTTGAAATATTCCAGTTTGGCGATCAGGTTTGCCCCATCGGCAGCGACTGCCCTGCTATAAGAGTTAAGCCGCAGCAGGGGGGTGTGGCCGATCAGGTCGGTGAGCTTGTCATAGATCTTCATTAGTTTGGTTCCTTCCCTATGTAGAGGCGAGTTGCTCGGTTTTCATTGAAATATCATTGTTAGAGACGTTTTCGGCCGGTTCTCTCTTCATTAAATATGATTGAAGGAACAATGTCAAGATGGTATAATACTTGCGTATGTTTAAGCGGGAAAGAGTTAAAGAATCGATGCCGATATCGACGGGAGGTTGAAGATGAACAGATCGCAGTATGAAGAAATAAAAGCCGCAGAATGGGATTATGCGGTCAAGCGGATGGAAGGCATCCGCAACTGCAAGGATCCTCTGGTGCGATATCGAGAAGGTCGTCCCATCATCGATATTAAGCATATGCTCATGACAAGCGCCGAAATTTATGCCGATCGGCCGGCTTTCTATGATAAAGATAAACCGGGCGGAGAGTATCGGGCTATTACCTACCGTCAAACTTTAGATGAAGTAAACGCGTTGGGTACGGCTCTGCTCAATCTTGGCCTGAAAGGCAAGCATATCGGCGTGATTGGCGAAAACTGCTATCAGTGGGCGCTATCCTATTTAGCGGTGGTGTGCGGCGTCGGTGTTGTCGTTCCGCTCGACAAGGAACTACCCGCCGAGGAGCTGAAAAATCTTTGCCGTGAATCAGATATGGCGGCTATCATTTATACGCCGAAATACCGGGGCATGTTCCACGATATGCGATGGCTGGGCAATGTACCGATGGAACTCTATATCTGCACTGAAGCCTCCGCTGAAAGCGAAGAACTGAACCTGCCGGCGCTGCTGGAGCTGGGTCGCCAGAAGCTGGCTGCCGGCGACACAAGCTATGCAGATGTAATCATAGAACGTGATAAAATGGGCATGCTGCTGTTCACCTCCGGCACCACCGGCATCTCCAAGGGAGTTATGCTGTCTCACGGAAATATCGCCGAAGAATTGATGGCTTCGCCTACTTTACTGCAAGTCAAACCATCGGATATCTTCTTTTCAATTTTACCGTTGCATCATACCTATGAATGCACCTGCAGTTTTTTGCAACCATTATATTGCGGCGCTTCGATCGCTTATTGTGAAGGCTTGCGGCACATTCCCAAAAACCTTGCTGAGATCAAGCCGACCATGCTTTTGTGCGTGCCGCTTATCCTGGAAAGCATGTATAAAAAAATCTGGCAGCAGGTACGGAAAAGCGGCATGGAGAAAAAACTGCGCAAGCTGTTGAAGATCAATCGGATAAGCCGGAAAGTGGGCTTGAATCTGGTGCCGAAAAAAATCACCGATGTTTTCGGCGGCAGGATGCGTACGATAATCGTAGGCGGTGCAGCGATCGATCCTGATGTGCTGCGCGGCGTGCAGGATTTCAACATAACTGCTGTTCAAGGCTACGGTTTGACCGAGTGCGGGCCGATCTGCGCCATGAATCCGGATGTGGGCTTTAAAGACGAAGCGGCTGGTTATGCGCCGCCGGGCTTTGATTTGAAGATTCACCAGCCGGACCCCGAAACCGGTATCGGAGAGATTTGCGCGCGTGGCGGCAACATCATGCTCGGTTACTATAAAAATCCGGAGGCGACGGCTGAAGCCCTGCAAGATGGATGGTTTCACACCGGTGATCTGGGCTATCTTGATGATGACCGCTTTGTCTATATTACAGGTCGGAAAAAGAATGTCATCATAACAAAGAACGGGAAAAATGTTTATCCAGAGGAGCTCGAGTACTATTTGGACAGATCTCCCTATGTTCAAGAGGTGATGGTCTGGGGGAAAGACAGCGAAGGAAGCGGTGAAACCTTGATTTACGCCAGCATCCTCCCCAATGCGGAAGAAGTAGCTCAGGCTCTGGGTGAGAACTACAGTGAAGAACAGGTGTACGATTTGATATCGGCCGAGGTCGATCGGATCAACGAAAATCTTCCCTTGTTCAAAAAAATCAAGAAGATCGACATCCGAAAAACGGAATTTGATAAAACCACCACCAAAAAAATCAAGCGTTATAAAGAAGCAAATAAGATCAGCGGCTAACAGGCATTGATCTGAAATCAGCTAACGAGAGCAGGAACTGGAAAAGAGAGGCAAAAATGGATAAAGGTGAAAAAGCCCTGGAACGTCTCGACGATGGTTATAACTGTGCTCAGTGCGTTTTGCTGGCATATAGCGATCAGTTGGGTATCGACGAGCTGACGGCCTTTCGCGTCGCGGAAGGACTGGGAGCGGGGATGGGAGACTACCAAGGAGTCTGCGGTTCATTGTCGGGTGCGATCCTGGCAGTCGGCCTGATGACCGATGGTCGGGGGATGACAGGTGAAATCACAAAAGGAGAAACCTATCAGGTGGCTGCGGATTTGAAAAATGCTTTCATAGAGGAAGTCGGGTCAGAACTCTGCCATGAGATACGGGAAACAGATGAGCATCCGGCATTGATGAGCTGCGAGGATTGTGTTCTAGTCGGCATCGATCTGGTTGGCCGTTTGCTGGAAAACAGAGAAAAACAAGGGTAATGAATAAAAAAAATACAGCTATAGATAACAAGCACCGGGTAAATCTGACAAGAGGTCTGCTGCTGGTTTTGATAGGGCTGCTATCTATTATAGCGGTTGGTTGCACGACGGGAGCAAAGACGCAGCTGGCCGATCCGAATATCATTAAGATAGGAGTTTTTGAACCGCTGACCGGAGAACTGGCAGAAGCGGCAAAATCCGAACTGGCAGGTATTGAGCTGGCGCACAAACTTTATCCGACAGTGGACGGCAAGAAGATTGAATTGGTCATGGCCGACAACAAATCAGATCTGGATGGTGCGACGGCCGCCGCCGAAATGCTGGTAAACGAATCTGTTGTGGCAGTAGTAGGCAGTCACGGTAATCTGATCAGCATCGCCGGCGGAGACGTTTTTCGTGAAGCGGAGATTCCGGCGATCGCGGCCACCTGCGTCAACCCGCTGGTGACCGCCGGCAACCCCTATTATTTCCGGGTTGCTCCAGTTGACTCCTTTCAGGGTGTGATGGCCGCTAAATATGTGGTAAACGCGCTGAAACAAAAGCAGGTCGTTGTGATGAAAGCTCTCGGCGACGACTGGGGAACGGCGTTAAGCGGAAAATTTATTGAAAAACTGAAACAACTGACAGGAGATGAAACTGCTGTTGTAAAAACAGTGGAATATAAGCCGGACGCTGAAAGCTTTCAGGCAGCGTTGCAGGACATAGCGGGCACAGGGGTGCAAACAATCTATCTGACAGGGCAGATTTCGGACAGCGTGCGCATCATTAATCAAGCGAGGCAGGCTGGATTGCAGTTCCACTTTATCGGTACGGATCGCTGGCACGATGACCAATTGTTGAGTGTTCTTGAAACGACTGGTGACCAGCTGGTCTTCACCTCCTTTGCTGAAGCAGGAGCGCCCCTGACAGCCAAAACCGGTGAGTTCAAGGTAGCCTGGGAAGAAGCATATGGAAAGGATCTGCCGCCTGATCCGGCGGCTGCTCTGGGATTTGACGCTTATCTTATGGTCTATCAGGCCCTGGAAAAACAGGCCGAAGCGGCCTCTACACAGAGCAGCCGGCCTAAGTTGGCCGACTTGATCAGCAAAGTGAAGGACTTTCAGGGAGCGACCGGCAGCATCCAGTTCGATGAGAATGGAGATCCGATCAAACCGATCGTGTTTATGACGATAGAAAACGGGGAATTCACTTACAAGTACACTGCTGTTCCCGAATGGGGAAACAGTTGAAAGGAGAATAAAACCAGTGGAAGAGAAAATTAAAGAAGCGATTGAGAAAGTTCGCCCGTATCTGCAAAGAGACGGAGGTGACATAAAGTTCGTCGCCTACACTCCCGAAAAAGTTGTTCAGGTTCAACTGCAAGGCGCCTGTCATGGCTGCCCGCATGCACAGATGACGATCAAACAGGGAGTTGAGCGGATCCTCAGGGAAGAAATCCCGGAGATTGAAGCGGTTGAGGCTGTCTAGACGCCGAAAAAAAATCAGACCGCGATTTTGGGTGGTCGCCGGCGTACTGGCGACTGCTCTGGTTTTGTTATCGGTATTTTGGCTGTTCCCGGGGCTTATGCCAGGCGAATCCCTGCCTGGGCAAACTGAAACGACGGCTGATCCGCCGCCACCCGCCACGCCACCGATCGAACTGAGTTTTCTCTGCGTAGGCGACATCATGGTTCACCGGCCGCAGATCGCCAGTCAATACGATGAAGCCAGCCAAAGTTATAACTATGATAATAATTTTGAATATGTCAGACCGATCATCGAATCTGTCGACTTGGCTCTGGGCAATGTGGAAACAACCTTCGCCGGCGGAAAACCGAGCGGCTATCCTGTTTTCAACGCTCCCGACGCGCTCGCCCAGGCGATCCGAAACGCCGGTTTTGATGTTGCGTTAACCAGTAACAATCATCTGTTTGATACCGGTTTGGCTGGTTTGAAGCGTACTTTGCAGATATTGCGCGACACGGGGCTTTTGACGACCGGTACGCGCCTGCCGGAAGAGAAGAACTATCTGCTGACAAAAGTTAAAGGCGTGCCGGTCGGTATCGTCGCTTATACGTACCGGACGCCGTCTTTCAATGGCTATCCCACGATCAACAGCGCAGTACTGAGCGAGGAAGCTGCTTCTTTGATCAATAGCTTCGGTTTCGAACGATTTGACGAGGATATGGCAGAGGTGGCGGCGACCATTCAGGCAGCTAAAGCGGATGGCGCCGGGTTGATCATCTGCTATTTCCACTGGGGTGAAGAGTATCAGAGATCTCCCAACAAATGGCAGATGGAAAACGCCAAGCAGGCCGCTGATGCCGGCGCGGATATCATTTTCGCCTCCCATCCGCATGTGCTGCAGCCTATTGATATGATAAGCGCGGCCGATGGCCGCCAGGTTCCGGTCTTCTACTCGCTGGGCAATTTCCTGTCCAACCAGCGGCAGGAAACTTTAGGCAACCGCTATACCGAGCAGGGTATGCTGGGCCGGGTTCGTCTGACTTATGATCCGGCGACCGGTACGATCAGCGGACTTAAGGCGGACGCGATGGGCAGCTGGGTCGACAAATACCGGGCGGGCGGAAAGGATGTCTACGCGATTGTGCCATTGGATCAGAACTATCGGCAGAATCAGGCTCTGGCGACATCCGGTCATCTTGGCCGGGCAGCCCAGGCAGAACAGGATATCGAACAGCTGATCGGAACTGACTATATTTGGAAATAAAGGAGTAAGCTATGGCAGAAGTAACGCCGGTTCGAGGAACCAGAGACTATCTTCCGGCAGAAATGCGTTTGCGCGATCGGGTCCAGACTATCATTCAAAAAAGCTATCAACGGAACGGGTTTTCCAGAATCCAAACACCGATGCTGGAGCATATCGATCTATTGGATAAGAGCGAAGGCGGCGAAAACCTGAACCTGATTTTTAAAATTTTAAAGCGCGGGCAAAAGCTTGATTTGTCAAAAGAAATGCTGGAAGAACAGGATTTGGTCGACATGGGCCTGCGCTTCGATCTGACTCTGCCCCTGAGCCGGTATTACGCTAACAACCGGGCGCAGCTGCGCTTGCCGTTCAAAGTGATTCAGATCGGACAGGTGTTCCGGGCAGAGCGGCCGCAGAGGGGACGTTTACGTGAATTCTACCAGTGCGATATCGACATCATCGGCGACGCCTCAAATCAGGCAGAAATTGAGTTGATCCATACCACAGCCAAAACTCTGCGCGAGATCGGCTTTGAAAACTTCACGGTCAAAATCAACGACCGCCGCATTCTGTTTGAACTGATCGAGAGCGTCGGCTTCTTACCGGAAGACACCATGTCGGTCTGCATCGTTTTTGACAAGCTGGATAAAATAGGCAAAGACGGTGTGCGCGCCGAACTTTTGGAGAAGGCATACGATGAAGAGACGGTCGATCGCTTCATCGCCACCATCGGCGATGGGAAGACGGGCGATCTGGTCGCGATCGGGCATATGCTTCCGGAGAATGAAGCGGTGGCAGGCCTGTCGCACATCATTGACAGCGTGCGAGAACTGGCGCGGGATAATTATCACATTGAGTTTGACCGGTCATTGGCGCGTGGCATGGGCTATTACACCGGAACGATCTTTGAAGTCGTCAGCCCGGATTTCAACAGCGCGATCGCCGGCGGCGGCCGCTATGACCGGATGATAGGCAAGTTAGTGGGAGAAGACGTCCCCGCGGTCGGATTTTCGATCGGCTTTGAGCGGATCTGCCAGATTCTGCTCGACAAAGAAGATTGCTCTATGGCGACAGAGGACCGGCGGTTGGCACTGATCTTTGACGAAGCCGACCCATTTATCGCAGTCATTCGTAAAGCCGATGAACTGCGTGAAAGCGGTTACGAAGTCACCACCATGCGGAAGCAGAAAAAGCTGGGCCGGCAGTTTGCCGCGCTGCAGCGCGAGGGCTTCGCCGCCGCTTTGGTTTACGGGGACAGCGAGATGCGTTCTCTGACTGAGGAGTAGAAGGCCGAAAATGAATTATCTTGATCGGATCGATTCTTATAAAGAGGAAATGATCGGCGCTTTGCAGGAACTGATTGCGATTCCGGGGGTGGCCGGCGCGGCCGAAGGCGATGCGCCTTTTGGTAAGGACGTCCAGCGAGCCCTGGATTTCATGCTCGAAAAGGGTCGGCAGGACGGATTTATCGCCGTTAATGTAGATAACCATGCCGGCCATCTGGAATTTTATGGAAATGACAGCGGGAAGACCATGGGCATCCTGGCGCATTTAGATGTCGTCCCGGCGGGAGAAGGCTGGGAACGGCCGCCCTTTGGCGGTCAGGTCGAAGATGATCGAATTTATGGCCGCGGAACCAGCGATGATAAAGGGCCTTTGCTGGCGGCCTATTTCGCGATGAAAGCGCTGAAAGAAGAGGGCTTTGTTCCGGATGGAAGAATCCGTCTGATCCTGGGGCTCGATGAAGAAGCCGGCACCGGCTGGCAGAGTCTCAAGGCTTATTTTAAAGAACAAGCTTATCCCGATTTTGGCTTCACGCCCGATGCGGATTTTCCGGTCATTCATGCCGAGATGGGAATCCTGATCTTCGATCTGGTGAAGAAGATCGGCAAATTCGCAACCGGCCAGGGCGTTGAACTTTCCAGCCTGACTGGCGGAAACGCTCCTAATATGGTGGCCGATCGGGCCCGGGCGGTCATTCAGGCGCCGGATTATACGGAAATCAAAGATATGCTGGCGGATTATCGTGAAGAGACCGGCCATGTCATCAAGGCGAAGGGCGTCGGCAAGGGGCTGGAGATTCTGGCGGAGGGCGTGTCCTCCCACGGAGCACGGCCTGGAGACGGGGTCAACGCTATCTCTATTCTGTTGGAGTTCTTCAGCCGGATCAGATTCGCCAATGAAGATGTCGCCGATTTCATAGAGTTTTATAAGCAGCACATCGGGTTTGACCTGCACGGCGAGCGGATCGGCTGTTCATTCAGTGATGAGGTGTCCGGAAAGCTGCTGTTCAATGTCGGTAAGATCCAGATCGACCAAAAGACGGCGCGTCTGACTGTCAACATCCGCTATCCGGTAACAGGAGCGGGGGAGGCGGTCTATGAGGCGATGGCTCCGGCGCTTGATCGCTATGGCTTCGGCGTGGTCAAGCTGGATCATCAGCTGCCGATTTTCATCCCCGAAGACGATCCTTTGATAGTCACCCTGATGGAAGTTTATCGCAGGCACAGCGGCGATCTGACCAGCCCGCCCATGGTCATTGGCGGCGGCACCTACGCTCGGGCGGCGAAGAATGTCGTCGCCTTCGGCATGAGTTATCCCGGGCAGCCCGTACTGGCCCACCAGAAGGATGAATCGGTGTCAATCGACGAGCTGTTGCTGGCGACGAAGATATATGCCGAAGCGATTTACGAATTGACAAAACCGGTATAAGTGTTTATAATTTAACATTGAGAAATAAGATCTGTTTCAGGGCGAGGTGGAATTCCTCACCGGCGGTAAAGAGCGTCAGCTACGAGTCCGCGAGCCTCAGGGCCGAACCGGTTCGATTCCGGTACCGACGGTTTCGCTGCAAAGCGAAGACAGTCCGGATGGAAGAAACACGATGTCATTTATTTGATGCGTGCGATTTACCCTGGGAAGACTTTCCCGGGGTATTTGTTTCCTGACAGATTATCATGCGCCGCCGGTCTATCCGGCAGAAGGAGGAACACAAATGTCGCAAACCGAAAAAACCAATCGATTGGCCAAAATGGCTCTGATGGCAGCTATCGCCGCCGCGCTGCTTTTTATTCAGATACCTTTCCCGCCGGCGCCTTTTTTGAAGTACGATCCGGCTGACATTCCGATTCTGATCTCCGGTTTTGCCTTCGGGCCGCTGGCCGGTGTGGCCATCACCTTCGTTGTCAGTTTTATACAGGCGTTCTTCATGGGTGGCGACGGCATCTACGGCTTCACCATGCATATGCTGGCGACCAGCAGCTTCGTCATCGTCGCCGGTTTGATTTACAAACACAATAAGACGCGTAAGACAGCGGTGATCGCCCTGTTGGTAGGTAGTTTGCTGATGACGGCCGTGATGGTGGCAGCCAACCTGATAGTTACACCGCTGTACATGGGCGTTCCCAGAGAGGTGGTCATGGGGATGCTGTTGACGGTGATAATTCCCTTTAATTTGCTGAAGGCCGTAATCAATTCCGTTGTCACTTTCTTAATCTATAAACCGCTGTCAAGATTCCTGCACCGCTAGTCTGAGACCAGGCTGGCCATATTAAAAGAGGAAGTCGGAAAAAATAAATTAAAAAAACAAAATTGATGGTTGGCGGCCCTTTGCTGGATAGTGTATAGTTGTGCCATGCTTCAAAAAACACGACTCCGGCGAAGGGCCCTTATATTTAAACAAGAAAACATAAAAAATGCACATCGGATCTTGATGTCATTGATCATAAGCTTAACATTGCTGGCGGGACTTTTTGCTCCGATCGGCCCGGCAGTCGCCCGGGCGGCAGTAGCGGATCCGACATCAACAGCCGATCCGACATCAACAGCCGATCTGACAGCGAATTCGGCTCTGACAGATAATCCGGCATTGACAGCTGATTCGAGGGTTGATCGACTCATCAAAAAAGGACTGGTCGTGGGCAGCCCGACTGCCGGTTATCAACTTGATAAAACCATCACCCGGGCGGAAATGACCAAGTTGCTGATCGGGCTGATCGGGCAGGGAGCTTTAGCGGAGCGATACAAAGAGAGCGCATCTGCTTATCAGGATGTCGCGCCGGGCAGTTGGTACACCGGCTATATCAATCTGGCGACTGAGAAGGGCATTATCAACGGCTATCCGGATGGAAGTTTTCAGCCTGACCGCAGCCTGACCTATGCCGAAACTGTCGCGATGCTTATAAATCTGATTGACCCGCTGACGGAAGATGAAAAAGCCGGCCGGATCTGGCCTTTGACATATTTCCTAAAAGCGCGTGCATCCGATCTGTTTGCCGGCCTGCAGGGCGGGATCTATCCGGACGGCGCTGCGCTGCGTCATCCGGCCTTCTATATGGTGTATAATGCCTGGCGGGCGTTTGATCCGGACGACCAGACATCTCCGGCGAACGGTACTTATCAGATGGACAGCCCGGCGCTGATATCTCGAGCGGCAGCCAGACTGCCTTCTGTCGCTGCTGTTATCAGCGATGCGATTTTCCGGACGGAGCAAGGATGGTTTCTCTTGCCGGCCGGTAAATATGTCGGCGTTCTGGCTCGAAACGGAGAGCAGTTGCAGGTGCGCTATGAGGGCATGACCGGCTATGTGGCGGCGGCCTGTCTGTCGGTTGAACCGGTCGCGCAGCTCGGGCGAAAGGATCTGGCAGTTCCATATGTCAGTCAGATATCGCCGGTTTACGCGCCGGTCGGCTGCGAGGGGGCGGCGTTACTGATGGCGCTGAAGGCGCAAGCTTACGCTTCCTCAGTTGGCTTGAAGATCTTTCTTGATGAAATGCCAAAGCACGACAGCAATCCGGCTAAAGGCTTTGTCGGCAGTCCATATGTTCCCAATGAAAGCCTGCGCACGACCATCTATCCGCCTGTCCTGGCACAATATGCTTCGAAATATGGTTGGGTGGCCGACGCTTCCGGAGCGGCGCCGAACGATCTGCAGCGGGAAATCTGCAACGGTAACCCGGTGGTCGTTTATGCCACCTTATACTGGTATTCGCCATATTATAGAAAATATATCGTCGAGGGAGAGACCAAATCACTGCTCCGCAACAATCACGCGGTGACAGTGGCCGGTTTTGACGCGGTCAAACGACAGTATTATATAGCCGATCCTTACAACAAGGCGAATAAGACGAAGCCCTGGTACTACTGGATCAGCGCCGAGAAGTTCGACCGGATTTATAATGAACGGAGATGGGCTTTGGTGGTTCGGAAAGCGCCTGAAAGACTGGCGCTGACTCCGGTCACAGTCAATCTGCAGAGAAAGGGCAGTTTGTTTGAAACAACAGGTCTGACCGATGGCAGCGACATCTTGGTGCCGGCGACCGCTCTTTTTGCCAAAGCCGGCGTAAAGGCGGAGTGGATAGGCCGGGACAGCTGTCGGATCGATCAGGGACAGATTTTGCCTATCCTGTGCCAGCTGGACAGCGAAGCCTATGTCTCGCTTGAAGCCTTGACCGAGACACAGTCCTGGGCGATCCTGCCATAAGTGGTCATCATGGCGTGTCCTCTTTATGGCATGGCGTCTTTTCTTCCGGAGGGGCTGTCGTCATGTGATAGAGAGAGTAGTGATTGATTTTGGCCGCGCAGAGGCTCAGGCTGTAATCCGGCAGGAAGGGTAGAGTTTGAATGACAGCGTCCGGCAGCGGATCGACGGTCGAAAAGCTTTCCAGCTCCTGAGAAAGTCCCCGGCCGGTAAATTTGATGTAGCTCTCCTTGCGCGTCCAAAGATCAAAGAAATACGCCGGTGAATACTGAACACGCTCCAATTCAGCATCTTCCGCCGGGTGAAAAAAACGTTTCGACAAGGCGGTGTAATTGCTTGGCTGGTATTTTTGCAGATCCAGGCCAACAGGCGCGCCGCCGACCGCGCAGGCCCAGAAATCGCCGCTGTGGCTTATGGAAAAGCAGAGCGAAGGATGATCAGGGAAAAAGGGCTTTCCGGCAGCAGAGCGTTCCATGGCCGGCAGAAAATCATCCTGGCCGCTGTAGTGGCCGATGGCGCGTTTCAGCCGCTCGGATGAAGTCAGGCCGTCGTCTTTGTGAAAAACATAAATTTGATAATCCATAGATCCTAAGGTGTGGTATAGCCTTTAGCGGCCAGATAGTCGATTACCTGATATACCTTGCGCAGCTGCCAGATATCGCGGGTCGGTATGCGTGTTTTATAATGGTGTTCAATAGCGCTCACTATATTCATGATATCGAAAGAATTTAAGTGAAGATCATGCACAAAGTCGGTATCCAGAGTGAGTCCTTTTCTTCCGGCGACCTCACAAACAATTTTTTCAATAAATTCCAGCATTTACATTCCTCCCGGGTCGAATTTGTTTATCTAAAGCATATGCCGTTTAATCTTTTTTGAAGCGGTCTTGGGAAATTCGTTTTCCCGGAGACTGATGATCTGAATCTGTTGGTAGAAAGGCAGACCCATGTTGATCTTGTCTATTTCCTGGTGGAGCATGTCCAGCACTTCATAATGGGACAATTTCTGTTCTTCGGGAGAACCAATGTAGATGCTGGCAGCCAGTTTGACGTCATCACCCGTTGCACCAGCGGATGCACCGTAGACCATTACTTCTTTGACTATAGGGATATCTAAAATCATTTTTTCGATGCGCTCGGGAGCAACCTTCTTTCCATTTTTTAAAACGATCAGGTTTTTGATACGTCCGCAGATGGACAGAAAGCCATTTTTGTCCAGAAAGCCGAGATCACCTGTCTTGAACCAACCGTCGGAAAAAACCTCTTCAGTCGACTGCGGATCTTTATAATATCCCTTCATTACGCTGGGACCGCGCACCCAGATTTCTTCGTCGACAAGCTTTATTTCATAACTGGGCAGCACATGGCCGACCGTGCCGAAACGATAGTATTCATTGCGATTGACGGAAATGAGCGGTGAGCATTCGGTTATGCCGTAGCCCTGTCGTACAGATATACTAAAGGCATCTAATTCGGCGCAGATTTCGGGCCCGATGTGCGCTCCGCCGACGACCAGCATCTTCAAATCGCCAAAGCAGGCGCGCTTAGCCTTCTCCAGCGCTTTGGGCTGTAAACGGATGCCGACTTTGCGAAGCCACAGGCAAAAATTGAGCAGTTTTCGGATCTTATCGTCTTTGCCCTGATTAGCAAAGGCAGCCCACATGCTTTTATAAAGAGCTTCCGCCATCAAAGGCACTGCCATCATAGTTAGTGGTGAAGCGGCGACGAGGTCGCGGGCCATCATGCGCATATCGCCGTTCAAGATGAACACAGCGCCTCCATAAAAGGCGAGGAGGGCGGAACAGACCAGGCCGTAAGAATGATAAAAGGGGAGAGCAGAGAAGATCCTTTCATATAAATCGATCATTTTACGGGCCTCTATGATATTGATGGTAATGCTACGGTGCGTTAGCATGACGGCTTTGGCTTTACTGGTGGTTCCGGAGGTGAACATGATCGCGGCTGTTTGATCGGGATCGATCGGCGGGGTGGTCTGGTCGGGTTGTTGCCGGCCGTTTTCCAGAAAGTTGATAAAGTCAGGCTCGGGTTGTCCGTCATCGTCCGATCCAATGATTGCCAGCAGTTGCACCAGTCCTTTCTGGACGAGCGGAGCGCAGATGGGAGCAAGGG
>DUVF01000015.1 GCA_012841165.1 Clostridiales bacterium | reverse complement strand
GCACAGCAAAACATTGAATCTACCGCTGGCGGCAGTCAGCCTGTCTATCCAGTTTATAATGGCGTCTCCCACCATTTCGAACAGTTCGACCGCCAGAACGCTTTTTTCAAAACGCGACCTCCGGTTTTCGTTCTGATCCATACCGTCGTTCAGATCCATCTCATCGATCAGACGCAGCGCCTGCGTTTCCAGGCCGGACAAATTGAAATCTATGCCGTCAAAGTATGCCGGTTTTAAGCGTCTTGCCCGAGGAGAAATCCGTCCGCCGCTGTCTTTTCCGGCTAACGCCGGCGAATCGTCCATGGTCGTTTGCGCTTCCAGGACATCCAAGGCCGCCTGTACTGCCAGATCATCCAAAGCTGCCCCCGCCGGAAAGGCGAAACCCAGTCGAACCCCGATCCGGTCGATCAACTGTCCGAAAGAGATATCCTTCGAGCCGCCCAGCCGGTCAATTTCCTGACTTAGCGGATCGTACAAAAGCGCCTCAGCTGTACCACCTGATAATTGGAGGACTAAGAACGGTTCTTCTATAAACAGCGCTTCTTCCCAGGCTGCTGCCGCGATATGGCCTGCCTGATGCGAGAAAGTCCACAGCGGAACTCGTTTTAGATGAGCCAGACTGCCGGCCACTGACCAGCCGGCCTGAAAAACCGGCATATAGGAGTCATCTCGTGGCCGTGGCCGATTACTGACCGCAATTCCGGCTAAATGCTCCGGATCCGCTATTTCGCACAGGCTTTCCAAAAGTTTCGGCAGATTTCCGATATGCTGAAACAAAGCTTCCTGCTGCCGCAGGCCGCGCTGACCTTTCGGCACAAAAAGCAACCGGCGATATTCGCCGATCAATTCGCGGTTTTGCGCTACAGCCGCCACTGATGTTGTGTAATTACTGGTATCCAGTCCCAGCACCCACTGTTTAGCTGTCAAGCGTAACCTGACCTTCCCGGGCGATCTTTCCCAGAACCCCGTTGACAAATTTTCCGGAGTCGGCGCCGCCAAATCTTTTGGCCAGATGCACCGCCTCGTTGATCGAGGCTGCCACCGGCACCTCTTCCAAATAGAGTATCTCCGCCGTCGATAAGCGCAGAATGGCCAAATCAACCCGGGCGATCCGATCGATCCGCCAGTTGTCGCTGGAGCGGGTCAGGGTCTGGTCGATCTCTTCTAAATGCTCCCTGATCAAACTGAGCAGCTGGTTGAAATACTCAGGATCACTCCGCTCACCGGTGGCGCCTGGGCGCTCCAGATATTCCTTGCGTAGTACCGGATCGGCATATTGTTCAAAAAAACGATCTTCAATCGCCTTGCTAAAATCATTCTGCATTTCCATTTCATAGAGCAGCAACATCAAGCACTCACGCGCTTCTTCACGACGTTTCTTTCCCGGCATAGTCTATTCCTCTTTAGCGGAAGCGCCCGCGGCTTTGTTGAACTGAACACCCATGATATGAATGTTCACACTGGCGACCGGCAGATCGGTAATCGCTTCAACCTCTTTTTTCACGTTTTCCTGTACATCCCAGGCAACTGTTGGGATTCTTATACCATATTCGACGATTAAAAATAAATCAATCGTAACGCCTTCATCTGACGAATTTACTTTGATCCCCTTATGCACCGGATCCTTGCCTAAAATGTTTTTGCTGAAGCTGTCGCTGAAACCCCCGCTGAAACCGCTGACGCCAGGCGTTTTCATAACCGCGTTGTAGACACAGGTAGCGATCACTTCATCGGCGATCTTTACGCTGCCGATCTTATCTTCATTGCTCAAGGCAGTTCATTCCCCTCTGCTTTGTTTCCTTTATTTTCCATTTCTGTTTCGTTGGTCTGGTCGGAGGATGTGTTTTCATCCGCCTCCTCGCCTTCACCTTCTTCAGGCGGTAGTATCATCTTGACTGTATCGATACGGCGATCGAGCACTTTTTCGATTATAAAAGTGTAACCTTCGTGTTCAACGACCGGATGAACGGCAACATCTTCGCGCGGTATCTTACCTAATATCTCCAGCAAAAACCCGCCCAGAGTCTCACTGTTCTCCGAATCCAGATCAAGATCCAGATCCTCATTCAAATTTTTCAGAGAGACCAGACCATTAAGCCGATATGTCCGATCGTCGATTTTTTCGATCTCCTGATCCGCTTCATCGTATTCGTCGGCGATTTCACCCACGATTTCTTCAACCAGATCTTCCATTGTGACAATGCCGGAAAAGCCTCCGTGTTCATCGATCAGGATGGCTATGTGCTGCTTCGACAGTTGTAATTCACGGAACAGCACATCTATCTTTTTGCTCTCGGGTATGAAATAAGGCTTCCTGAGGATGTCGCGGATGTTAATGTTGTCGAAACCATGTTCGCGGGCTTTAATCAGGTAATCTTTAATGTTAAGGATGCCGATGATGTTGTCCAAATCATCTTCATATACCGGAATGCGGGAATAGCGTAATTCCATCAGTTCGTCGATATATTCAGATTCGGGATCGTCAATGTCGATCGAAAAGACATCCGTCCGAGGCGTCATCACCTCATAGGCGAATTTGTCATCAAAGGCAAAGATGCTGTTGATCATCTTTGCCCCTTCTTCCTTCAAAACTCCCGATTCCTGTCCGGCTTCGATCATTGATTTGACTTCTTCTTCCGAAAACTCCTCTTCCGGCGCTACATTGTGCTGTTTTGTCAATCGCATCAGCAGGCTGACCGACTTAGACAGGAGCCAGACAAAGGGAGCCGCTATCCGGGACATAACCATCAGCGGACGGACTGAGGCAAGTGCAATTTTAGTTGAATGCAGCAGGGCGATCCGTTTTGGAAAGAGTTCGCCGAAAACCAGCGTGAAATAGGACAGAATCAGAGTCACCACCACAACGGCAACCTGCCTCTCGTAGGGCAGATTGATCGCGGCGAAAACGCGCCCCAGGTCGTCGGACATCCCTGTAGCCGCCACCGCGCTGGCCAGAAAACCGGCCAATGTGATAGATACCTGTATGGTTGATAAAAATTTATTGGGTTCCTCGATGAGATCCAGCAACAGCTTGGCTCTTTTATTTTCAGCCGCCGCCAGTATTTTGATTTTGTTCTTGTTGACAGATACGATCGCCATTTCCGATGCAGAGAAACAGGCGTTGATCAAAGTCAGTATTGCTATGACCAAAAGCTGCAGCAAATAGTTATGACTCGGGTCAGGACCGGGGTCCATTTAATCTCCTCCTCTGAGCTTTGTCAAGGTTGAGCCTATATTAAGATTTATTATATCATTCATAATAGATTCTTACCATATTTTTCTGAAGATTGCTGGCCGGTATTGGATACGATATTTGTATCAGCCTCTCGCTAGGCATATTGCAATGTTTGAATCTGATTAAATTCTGTTTTGTTATCGTGCTTGGCATTGCGGATATCAATATCGTTTTGCATATTTAGAAAATATCTCTCAGATACACCGAAATAAATCCCCAAGCGAATAGAAGTATCCACCGTGATTTTTCTTCTGTCGTGCAAAATATCTTGAATTCGGGAAACCGGGACTTGGATATCTTTGGCAAGTCTATACGCAGATATATTCATAGGTTTCATAAATTCTTCCCTTAAAATCTCACTGATTTTAGGTGTTTCAATATATACACTCATTTTGTAATTTCCTTTCCATTATTTATGATAGTCAACAATTTCAACCTGTTTGATTCCTGATTCCGAAAAAATGAAGCAAATGCGATATTGATCATTGCTTCTAATGCTGTACTGTCCCAGTCGAGTTCCTTTTAACGCTTCCAGTCGATTCGATGGTGGTACCCGCAAATCATCTAACTTTTCCGCATTATCAATCATGATGAGTTTCCTTAGAGCAATTTTTTGGATGGATGGCGGAAGCTTTTTTGAAAATTCTTGGTTATAGATTTTTTCTGTTTCTTTATCAGCAAAGCTTTTTATCATTTACCGATTATACCTGTTTATCATGTACATGTCAATGAGATAGATCAGATAAGTCCTTATCTATATATTTATAGTATGCTTTTTCAAGATTTCGCAATCACTTTTTTGCACCAAAAACCGCGGCAGCTGCCGCGGTCTGATTGGATAGCCATCACTGTTTTAGTCTATATACTTGGCTTTATTCGCCAGATGTTCCTGATAGGTTTTTGAAAAGACATGCGAACCGTCTCCTTTAGCCAGGAAGTAGAGATAGTCGGTTTCCGCCGGCCAGAGGGCGGCGTCAATAGACAGTTTGCCCGGGGAGGCGATAGGCCCCGGCGGCAAGCCGGCGTGAATATAGGTATTGTATGGCGATTCAATAGCGATGTCAGCCTTACTTAGATTGTCTTTTTGTTCGCCCAGAATATATTGCACCGTCGCACAGGATTGCAGCCTCATATTTTTTTCAAGGCGATTATGAAAAACGCCCGAGATGACCGGTCTGTCCTCTTGCACCACCGCCTCGCGCTCAATGATCGAAGCCAGCGTGATCACCTGGTTGATGTCCATATTCAGTTCTTTTGCTCGGGCATAGTACTTATCAGTAAACAACTTGTTAAACTGCTTGAGCATGGTGTTGATAATATCGTATTCGCTGGCGTTGGCAAACAGATCGTAAGTCTCAGGAAAAAGATAGCCCTCCAGACGATTCGGCCCGGCCGGCGCATCTTTTAAGAACGGATAGTCAAACTGACCGTTTTCCAACTCATCGGCAAATTTAACCGGATCAATCAGCTGCTTATCGGCCAGCAATTTAGTCAAGCGCTTGATATCCAGACCTTCCGGAATGGTCACCCTGGTGGTCAGACTATGTCCTTCTTGCAGCAGATTCATGATCTCTGTCATCGCCATTGAGCGCGACAGATTATACTGCCCTGCTTTATATTGGCCGTCCAGCCCCTTCAGCTTGGATTGAATGCGAAAAGCCAGCGCGCTGTCTATCATGCCCGCATCGTTTAGCAGGTTGGCAATCGTTTCGGTGCCGCTGCCGCTTGGTATCTCCACCAAGGTCATCGTTTTATCTGCACTGTCTACCGGTTTAACCGATTGCTTCAGCCAGCTGTTGCCGCCCAGCCAGGCGGCGACTATCAGGCCAACCAGTAAAATGACCAGCGGCGTATGGCTCTTGGTTGTTTTGTTTTCCCTTTTCGCCATATCAGCCGCCCCTACTTCGCCCGTGAAAGATATTCACCGGTGCGGGTATCGATCTGGATGACTTCGCCGGCTTCGATGAAGATAGGCACCTGAATCACCGCGCCGGTTTCCACGGTCGCGCCCTTGGTCACATTGGTTGCCGTATCGCCCTTAACGCCCGGTTCGGTGTCGATCACCTTTAAGTTGACAAAATTGGGTGGTTCTACTAAAAAGGCGTTGCCTTTATAAAACTTAATCGTGGCCATATCGTTCTCGCGGATGTATTTCATTGCGTCTTCAACCTGTTCGGCCATCAGGGGCACCTGGTCGAAGGTTTCGGTGTCCATGAAATAGTACAGTTCTCCGTCGTTGTAGAGATACTGCATCTGCTTGGTATCGATGTGCGCCTTGGGGTATTTGATGTCGGGGTTTAAGGCTTCTTCGCGGATCGCTCCGGTCAGGATGTTCCGGTATTTCGTGCGCACGAAAGCTGGGCCTTTGCCTGGCTTGACATGCTGAAAATCAAGCACCACATGCGGTTCTCCATCCATCTCAAAAGTGACGCCTTTGCGGAAATCGTTCACAGAAATCATATTAGTTCCTCCTATATTATATGACGATCAAGTCTTTGTCTGATTTTGTAAGGTTAATTATACTTGACTCGCCGACAATTGCCAAGTCTTCAATGCGAACGCCAAACTCCCCCGGCAGATATATTCCCGGTTCAACTGTCACGACCATACCACTCTGCAGCAGTTCTTTTTCGGCCGGATTAAGAGCCGGCGCTTCATGAATCTCCAGCCCGACGCCGTGTCCGGTGCCATGACCGAAGTTATCGGCATAGCCGGCGGCGGATATGATGCTGCGGCACAGAGCGTCTGCCTCCCGTCCGGTCAGACCGGCTTTTAAGCCATCCAGGCCGGCCAGCTGCGCTTTTAGAACAAGATCGTAAATTTCCTTTTGTTTCTCGCTGACGCTGCCGATGCCCAGCGTTCGTGTCATATCCGAACAGTAGCCGTCCACGACACAGCCAAAGTCTAAGGTCAAAAAATCACCTTTTTCAATCGTCCGGTCACTTGGCCGGCCATGCGGCAGCGAACTGTTTGCCCCGCTCACCGCTATAGTATCAAAGGACAATCTTTCAGCGCCGGCCCGGAGCAGATATAGTTCGATTTCTAAAGCGATCTGCTTCTCCGTCAGACCCGGCTTCAGCCAGTCCAACAAATAGCTGAAGCACTGATCGGTCAGCTTCTGAGCCTGTCGGATGGCTAGCAGCTCTCCTTCGTCTTTGATCATACGTAGATCGCTCAGAAAATGGTCACCGGCCACGATCCTTTCCCCGGCTGCCGCTTTCTCTGTGCCGGCAGCGGAGAGTGCCTTTTCCAATTCCCGATAATCCGCCAGTTTGAACGCCGTTTCTTCAACCGCCAGCCTTCCGACAACGGTTTCATCAATGAACTGCCAAGTCGTATATTCCCGGCTGGTTTGCACCGCCTCGAAAATTGGCGCCAAGCCGCCTGCCGCCTCTATTTCACGGAAATCGACCATGATGAAGGCTGCCCGGGGTGTAACTAGCAACATACTGTCGGCAGAGCCATAGCCGGCCAGATATTGCTGGTTCTCCACCTTGGTCACCAACAGGCCGTTCAGTCCGGCAGTCTCCAGTTTAGCCTGCAAGCCGGCCAGACGTTCACCTGGCTGCGCTTCTGGCTTAGTCAAGTTTGACCACCTCACCCAGGATGCCATATACATCGCCGACAACACGAGTAAAGGCATACTCGGCCTGCATAAACTGGGCCGCCAGCGGATCTTTTAAAACGATCTCATAAAGCGACTGCACCTGTTCGAGCATTTCCGGCGCCGCTTCCTGACCCAGCATCTGCTGCGCCTGCAGCTGCATCTGCTTGTCTCGAAAATCATTGATCATCTCCGACAGCTCCGGATTTGCGGAAACCTTTGTTTTCACTTCCACATAATGCTTATACTCCGGTGATTCCTTGAGCGCCCTGGCCAGGGCGTGTGCTTCGTCGTACACATTGACCATTTGCTAAACCTCCATTAATATCGGTAAAATGACGGGGCTGCGCCGCGTCTGTTTGAAAATGAAACTCGTCAATTCGTTACGGATGGCGGTTTTGATGGCCGGCCAATCGCGGCTGTTTTCCATCAGACACTTCTCAATCTGCTCGGCCACGACCACTCTGGCGGCCTCGATCAGATCTTCGGATTCTTTAACATAGACAAAGCCGCGCGAAATGATGTCGGGACCGCCGACCAGCATCCCGGAAGCCTTGTCGATTACCGCCACGGCAATGATCAAACCGCCGGCCGACAGCAGCTTGCGGTCGCGCAGCACTATATTACCGACGTCGCCGACGCCTAAGCCATCGACCATCACCGGACTGCAAGGTATTTTTTCTTTTGTCTTAACTATCGAATTCCTTTTCAGCTGCAACACCTCGCCATTCTCCAGCTGAAAGATATGGTTGGCCGGCAGACCCATATTCTCCGCCAGAATGCCATGCTGTCGCAGGTGGCGGTATTCGCCGTGCACCGGCATAAAATATTTCGGCCGGATCAGCATATGCATCAGCTTCAATTCTTCCGCGCAGGCATGGCCGGTAACGTGGATGTCCGCGATATCGGAATATATCACCTCAGCGCCTTTTTCAAACAGGCGATTGACAATATTTGACACTGTCTTTTCGTTTCCCGGTATCGGTGAAGATGACAGGATGACCATATCCCCCTTCTTAATCTGCACTGTCTTGTGCTCATTGTTGGCCATTCTGGACAGCGCCGACATTGGTTCTCCCTGGCTGCCGGTCGTGATGATGAGCAGTTCGGAATCCTTGATATTTTTGATCTTGTTGATATCCACCAAAGTCTGCTGCGGTATCTTGAGATAACCGATTTCGGTCGCCAGTCGCACTACATTTACCATGCTGCGGCCGGATATGGCCACCTTCCGGTTGAACATGACGGCTGTATCGATAATGCGCTGCAAGCGGTGGACATTAGATGCGAATGTCGCCGTCAATATTCGGGCTTTGCTGTTGCGAAAAATGTTTTCCAGCGTCACGCCGACTGTTCGTTCCGAAGGCGTATATCCCTTGCGCTCGGCGTTGGTGCTATCCGCCAGCATCAGCAGCACGCCCCTTTCACCGATTCGGGCGAGGCGCTGAAAGTCTATCGGTTCGCCATCCAGCGGCGTATAGTCGATTTTGAAATCACCGGTATGAAAGATGACTCCAGCCGATGTTTCAATGGCCAAAGCGATCGAATCGGCTATAGAATGAGTAATTCTGATCGTTTCAATTCTGAATGGCCCGATCTGAACCTTTTCCCCCGCCTGAATTATTTGCAGGTCAGCCGTCAGGCCATGTTCATGCAGCTTATTCTCGACCAGCCCCAATGTCAGGCGTGTGCCATATATAGGGACGGCAATTTCTTTTAAAAGATAGGGAATCGCTCCGATATGATCTTCATGCCCATGAGTCAGGATCAAACCACAGATTCGCTCCCGATTTTTGATTAAATAGCTGAAGTCCGGTATAACTATATCTACACCGTACATTTCGTCGTTAGGAAAGGACACTCCGCAATCAATGATGAGGATCCTGCCTCTCATCTCTAGAATTGTTATGTTCTTTCCGATTTCGTTCAGGCCGCCCAGAGGAATCAACCTGACACCTCTGGACAACTCTGCCCGTCTTAATTTTTGTCTCACTATCATTCATTCCTTTTTTACTACTATGTTTATAAGTTTTCCTGGTACCGGCACGGTCTTAACAACCGTCTGGCCTGCGAGCAGCGCCTGTACCTTTGGGTTCGCAAGGACGGTTTCGGCAAAAGCCGCTGCGTCGGTCAAATCGCTTGCGACCTTTATTTTTTCCTTGATTTTTCCGTTCAACTGAACGACTATTTCTACTTCATCGCGAACCAACAGCGCCGGATCGGCAGTCGGCCAGGCTTCACGATAGAGGGATTCACTATGGCCGATCCCCTCCCACAGTTCCTCCGCCAGGTGTGGCACAAAGGGCGCCAGCATCAGAGCCAGATCTTCGATCGCCAAGTGAAACAGGCCGGCTGAAACCGAGCCATCCGGCAATGCCCGGCAGCGATAGAGTTCATTGACCAGCACCATGATGGCAGAAACCGCCGTGTTGAAGTTCATCCGCTCAGCGATATCCTCTGTCACTTTAGCGATGGTCTGATTGAGCACATGAGCCAGTTCTTTGTCGTCCGAAGTGACGATCTGCGCACTGGAGTCTGCCTGGCGGATAGAATCCGGCAGTTCGGCGACCAGCCGATAGACCCGGTTCAAAAAGCGGAAGCTGCCCTCCACGCCGGTATCGGACCATTCCAGCTCCTTTTCCGGCGGCGAGGCAAAGAGAATGAACAGCCGGGCAGTGTCGGCGCCGTAGCGCTGGATAATCTCTTCCGGGCTGACCACATTCCCTTTGGATTTGGACATTTTACTCCCATCCTTCAGCACCATGCCCTGTGTGAGCAGGTTGGTGAAGGGTTCGACAGTCGGCGACAAGCCGATATCATAGAGAAACTTATTGAAAAAGCGGGCATACATCAAATGCAGGATAGCGTGTTCAACCCCGCCGATGTATTGGTCGACCGGCATCCAGTAATTTGCCTTGGCGACATCCCAGGCTGCTTTGTCATTCTTAGCATCGGTATAGCGCAGGAAATACCATGAGGAGTCTAAAAAAGTATCCATCGTATCGATTTCGCGTTCGGCCGGCCCGCCGCATAGCGGACATTCCGTCTTGCGAAAGGTCGGACTGCTGGCCAGAGGAGATTCGCCGCGACCGGTAAACTCAACGTCTGTCGGCAACAGTACCGGCAGATTTTCTTCTTTTTCGGGAACCCAGCCGCACTTTTGGCAGTGTATCATCGGGATCGGCGTTCCCCAGTAACGCTGCCGCGAGATCAGCCAGTCGCGCAAACGAAAATTGATCGTCCGGCTGCCCAAGCCTTCTTTTTCCAGATGCTCAATAAAGGCTTCGATCGCGTCGGCGCTGTTCATACCATTAAAAGGCCCGGAATTGATCATCGTTCCCTCGGCTTCAAAGGCGCTTTCCAAGTTTAACAGATCGATCTCCGGATCACCCGGATCGATCACCGGTGGAATTGGAATGTTGTACTTCACCGCGAATTCAAAGTCACGCTGGTCATGCGCCGGCACTGCCATGATGGCACCGGTACCATAATCCATTAAAACATAGTTAGCTATGTAGATCGGGATGCGTTCATTGTTCATCGGGTTGATGGCATAGCGGCCGATAAAAACGCCCTCCTTTTCTAAGGTGGTGGCGCTGCGATCGATGTCGCTCAGATGTTGAAGTTGATCTAAGAAAGCAGCGACCGCCTTTTCCTGACCGCTCCCCTTCACCAGTTCACTTACCAGCGGATGTTCCGGCGCCAGCACCATATAGGTGACGCCATAGAGGGTGTCGGGACGGGTGGTAAAGATACGCATCTTTTCTTCCCGACCTTCGATCGCGAAGTCCACATCGGCGCCCACGCTGCGACCGATCCAGTTTTTCTGCATCAGCTTGACCTTGGCCGGCCAGCCGGGAAGCTGCTCTAAGTCGTCTAACAGACGCTGGGCATAGTCGGTGATCTTAAGATACCACTGTTCTAGTTCCTTTTTTACCACTACCTCGTGGCAGCGTTCACAGGCGCCGTCGACGACTTGTTCATTGGCTAGCACCGTTTGACAGGCCGGACACCAGTTGACCGGATTCTTTTTCTTATAAGCCAGGCCCCGCTTAAAAAATTGAATAAAAATCCATTGCATCCATTTATAGTAATCCGGGTCGCAGGTCGCCACTTCTCGGTTCCAATCATAGCTTAGTCCCAGCGTTTTCAACTGTTCGCGCATTTCTTTGATATTGTCGTGCGTCCAGATATCCGGATGGATGCCATGTTTGATGGCCGCGTTTTCAGCCGGCAGGCCAAAGGAATCCCAGCCCATCGGATGTAAGACATTATAGCCGCGCATGGTCAGATGCCTGGCCAGGACGTCGCCGATCGAATAGTTGCGCACATGCCCCATATGAAGCTTGCCCGAAGGATAGGGGAACATCTCCAGCAGATAGAATTTCTGACGCTGCGGGTCTTCGACAGTGCGAAAGCTGTTGTCTTTCTCCCAACGCTCCTGCCATTTTTTCTCGATTTCTGAAAAGCGATATTGCTGATCCATTTGATTTCTCCGTTTCTCTTTTTCTAAGCTTGCTCCAGCAACTCTTCGGCACTGATAAGCTGGCCGTCGCCCCAGATCTTTTCCAGATTGTAGCGGCTGCGCTGTTCTTCGCTGAACAGATTGACAATCAGATCGCCATAATCCATCAGGATCCAGCCAGATGGCTTCTTACCCTCGACATTTTTGGGGAACAAGCCGTCTTCGGCCAGTTTATCGGCCAGTTCGGCCGCTAAAGTGCCTAGCTGACGCTCCGATCCGGTGCTGGCGATAATCAGATGGTCGGCAAAAGATGAGCGGTCGGTGACATCGATCACCACAATATCGCGGGCTTTTTTGGCAGTCAGCACCTGCACCGTCTGCTTAACGGCCATGATGTGACTGACTTTTTTTTCTTCGTTCATTCAGATGCTCCCTTTCTATAACAAGTCAACGCCGACTTCTCCGGCGTAGCTAAAAGCTGGTAGAGGCGTTTTTCATCTATGTAGCGGGCAACATTTTCCGGCAACAGGTATCGGATGCTGCGGCCACTTGCAATACGCTCCTTGATATCAGTGGAGGAAATATCGATTTTCGGCATGTAGATATTAACAATTTCTGTGCCGTAACGCTCAGTCAGAGACTGCGCCAGCTTATTCCGCGCCTTGTCTTTATAGCGCGGCCGTGACCCCACGATCAAAGAGAACTTGCGAAAGATGTTCTCGGCGTCCTTCCAGCGTTCCATACTGAGAAATGAATCGGTTCCGGTGATGAAATACAGATTTACCCGGTCGCCCATACTTGCCTGACAGGCCTCCAAAGTTCTGACGGTGTACGAGACGCCGGTATCCTTAAGTTCGATGTCCGAAGCTTCAAAATTGTGGTTTCCTTCAATTGCCAGCCTGACCATTTCCAGACGGTGTTCCGCCGTTGCCGGCGGCTGATCGATTTTGAACGGCGAAACATGTGTGGGTATGAAGATAACTTTCTCCAACTGAGCGCCTTCTCTGGCTTGTTCAGCCAGCAGCAAGTGCCCATAATGAATGGGGTCAAAAGTACCGCCTATAACGCCGATCTTTCTCATTTTATCCCTCATGGCTAGAAACATCCGGCTCTACTTCGTCTGTTCCGGTCTCAGCCTCGATCCGGATACCTAATTCTGTCAGTTGATCCGCTGTCGCTTCCGCCGGAGCGCCGCTCATCAGGCAGAGAGCGGCCTGATTTTTAGGAAACGCAATTACTTCGCGAATACTCTTTTCATGAGCCAGCAGCATGGCAATGCGATCGAAGCCATAGGCGATGCCGCCATGGGGCGGTACGCCATATTTGAAGGCTTCCAGCAGGAAGCCAAACTGGTTTTCGGCTTCTTCATCAGACAACCCGAGCGCGGAAAACATCTTTTTCTGTAAATCGCGATCGTGGATCCGGATGCTGCCGCCGCCCAGTTCAACGCCGTTCAACACTATATCGTAAGCCTTAGCTTTGACCTTGCCCGGATCAGTATCTAACAGAGGGATATCCTCCGCCCGCGGCGCTGTGAAGGGATGGTGCATCGCTGTATAGCGGCCGGCTTCTTCATCGTATTCCAGGAGCGGAAAATCGATCACCCACAGCAGGCTGTAGACGGAATCGTCCAGCAAGCCTAATTTGCCGGCCAGATCGCGGCGCAGGAAACCCAGGCTGTCAAAGACTATATTGTCTGGTCCGGCGACGAACAGGATGAGATCCCCGGCTTTCGCGTCCATCCAGCCGGCGATCTCAGACAAGCCCGCCTGGTCGTAAAACTTATTGAAGGATGAGGTCAGCTCCCCTTCCCTCACCCTGAGCCAGGCCAAACCCTTCGCGCCGAAAACACGAATCGCTTCCTGCATTTTATCAATGTCCTTGCGGCTGAAGGACGGATCGGCGCCGTCAATTCTGATCGCTCGGACGCTGCTCCCCCCGGTTGCCGCCGCATCAGCAAACACCGGGAAGGCGCTGCCGGCCAGCTTTTCGCTCAGGTCGACCAGCTCAAAGCCAAAGCGAATATCCGGTTTGTCGCTGCCGTAACGAGCCATCGCTTCGTCGTAGGTTAAACGTGGCAGCGGCAGAGCCACTTCCACATCCAGCGTTTCCCGAAAGAGTTTTTGCAGGAAGCGCTCCTGCACTTCCAACACTTCGTCCATCTCTACAAAGGACATTTCGATGTCAATCTGGGTGAACTCCATCTGCCGGTCGGCGCGCAGATCTTCGTCCCGAAAACACTTGACGATTTGATAATAGCGATCAAAGCCGGCCGCCATCAGAATCTGCTTGAACATCTGCGGCGACTGCGGCAAGGCGTAGAAGCGGCCCTGATTGACGCGACTGGGCACCAGATAATCGCGGGCTCCTTCCGGCGTCGGTTTAATCAGGAAGGGAGTTTCGATATCTATAAAACCCTCCTGATCGAAAAACGCGCGGGTGATCTGAGCCAGGCGATGGCGAAAAGCCAAATTTGACTGCATCTTCGGTTTACGCAGATCAAGAAAGCGGTATTTCAGACGCAGATTTTCATTAGCTTCGTCGTCGTCCTTGATATAGATCGGCGGAGTCTCGGCCGCCGAATAAACAACCAGCCGGTCGGCCAGCACCTCGATATCACCGGTCGCCATCTGCGGATTTTTGGCTTCACGTTCACGCACCACACCGGAAACGCCAATGACAAACTCGCTGCGCAGATGATCAGCCTCCTGAAAAAGTTCCTCCGGTACATCTTCATCAAAGACTATCTGCACCAGACCGCTTTTGTCGCGCAGGTCGACAAATATCAGGCCGCCCAGATTGCGCTGCTTCTGTACCCAGCCATTCAGGCTGACGGTCCGGCCGATCTCGCTCTGCCTCAGTTCGCCGCACATATGCGTCCGCTTCAGGATATGCTGTTCTGCCATTCGCTTAACCCCTTTCGCTTCCGTTCGATCATCTCATCGATCCGGTCTATATAAATTTCGTAATTAGATACATTAGGCACCCGCACCAGACGGTTCGGTTTGGGATACCACAGCTTGCTGATGCCGCCAGCGCCCAGGGCGACGATGGTCTGATCTTCTTCCATCGTCCGGATATTATAGCGGCTGAGTTTGCCGGGCAAACTCCAGCCAATGTTTTCAAAATTGCCGGCCGTTTGTTTCTGCCGATACAGATAATATGGCCGATAGCCGGCAGCAGTCAGTTCCTGCCCTGCCCGATCAAGCATCTGTCTGACCTCGCCGCCGGTTTTGTAGCTGTAAAGTTCGTCTTCTTCGCGCAGCCGGGAGGCCCGCTTGACCGCTAGGGTGTGCACCGTGATGTTATCCGGCCGCAATGACAACAGACCTTTCAGCGTGTTATGAAAATCGCTGTCTGTTTCCTGAGGCAGGCCGGCAATCACATCCATGTTGATGGTTAATTCGATGAATTTCCGCGCTCTTGCGAAGGCAGTCACCACCTCTTCCACAGTGTGACAACGGCCTATCAGGTCGAGCGTTTTCTGATTCAGCGTTTGCGGATTGATGCTGATGCGGTCGGCCCCTTCTTTTGTTATAACATCCAGTTTTTCTTCTGTCACTGTATCCGGGCGCCCGGCTTCGACGGTATATTCCCTAAGATCGCTGAAATCAAAGCTTTTCGCCAGTTTTTTCATCAGGCCAGCCAGTTGATCCGCCGTCAGCGAAGTCGGCGTTCCGCCGCCGATATAGACAGCGTCCGGTCGGCAGTCAATTTCTGTCAACAGTCGGCCGATTATTGTGATTTCTTTATCAAGCGCCTGCAAATAGCTTTCCGCCTGTCCTTCCCTGAGCGCATAAGCGGGAAAGGAACAATACAGGCAACGCGTCGGACAGAACGGGATGCCGACATAAAGCGCCACGGTTCTGGAGTTTTCTGCCGGAGGACAACTCTGTTGCAGTTGTTGAATCGCCAGCAGCAAGTCGGCTTTGGCCGGAGTCATTCGATAGGCCGACAGCAGATATTCCCGCGCCGCTTCCGTAGAACCCAGCCGGGCGACCTGTTCACCGGCTAATTTGACCGGTCGAACGCCGGTCAGAGTTCCCCAGTCCAGTCGTCGCCCTGTCAGCCGCGCCAGTTCATCGTACAGCCAGCGTTTGCCATCTTCTTTGTCCGCTATCGAGACCGGCACAGCGATGGAGATCGCCGTCGGGTCGCCGGTCTCACCGGCTTTTTTTATTCGATACTCTTCCGGTGGCAGAAACATCCGCACCAGCTCATTCAGTTCATAAGTGTTGACTACATGACCGAAATCGATCTCATACAAAGGGATTTGACTCCTTCTCGATCGCTATCGTGGTCGGACCCATATGGCCGGGCAGCACACGGGTCTCGGGCGGTAAAACATAGAGTTTAGTCTCGATCGATTTTTTCAGCTGCGCGAATGAGCCGCCCGGGAAATCAGTCCGTCCAATCGATTGCGCAAATAGAGTATCGCCGCTGAAGACTACCCCGTCGGTGTAGATGCACATTCCGCCCGGAGTGTGACCTGGCGTCATCAGAAAGAGCAGTTCGATCTTTCCTATTTTTAATGTGTCGCCATCGTTGACATAGCGGTCGACCATTAAACTGACTTTTTCTCCGCAGGTTTCGGCCGAAAAATTCATCCGCGCGTTCATAAGCATCGGCTTTTCAGCTTCTGCGGCAATCACCATAGCGTCCGAAAACATTCCTTTATAATAAGGCACGCCGCAGATGTGATCACCGTGGCCATGTGTCACAATGATCGCCTTGACTTTGTAAGCGTTCTGCTCGACATCGTGCGCCAGACG
>DUVF01000014.1 GCA_012841165.1 Clostridiales bacterium | reverse complement strand
GACTCGACAAATATCTTTCTTTTGCATCTCTGCCTTTACGGCAGACAAAACAAGCGATTGATTTGATATGGCTTAAATCTACTTGACTGTACATGCTTTTTAGTCGCATGCTTAAACTGTCCATCGTTTCATAGGGAGGAGTAAAAAACTTAAGCGGCTGATAAAGGCGACGAATTAAGCGATCCGTTCGCTTGCAATTGCCCATCACATAAAAACAGCCGCAGAACACACCGCCGCTTTTGAGCACCCGAAATGTTTCTCTAAATGCCGCGGCTTTGTCAGGAAAAGCATGAAAGCCATTGAGCGACAGAACAATATCAAAACTGCTATCCTCAAAAGGCAAAGCGCCCACATCGCCCTGCCGAAAAGAAATATTCCGAACTCCCATGTGCTTAGCTTTAGCCGAAGCCTGTGCCATCATATCCGGCGAGTAGTCTAGGCAAGTAATATGAGCGTGAGGTATGGTTTTATAAATGGGAACAGTCAGCACGCCTGTTCCCACAGGAACTTCCAGAAGGCGCCCAGAAAATTCATCGGGAATGCCCGAAAGCGCCCTTGTTTGATATTCAGCGCAATCTTCGGCGTTCATGTCCCAAACCAGCTTGCAGACCGCTTTGCCCGGAATTGTAGAGCAGGTGATCATGCCGTCATAAAAATTGTTGCTGCCGGTAAGCCTATATGCGTTGCGAATTCGCTCTTTTCTTTCCATGCTTCTTGTAAGTTTACATCCTTTTATTATATTCCACATCTGTGTGTTTTTTCCAAAACCTCAGAACTTCTCGATGAAAGTGCTCAGGAAACATCATCACAAGTTCGCCATGCGTCAGCCCCTGAAACTCCTTTGCTCTGATTCGGGGAAATGTCTTTTTCGCATATGCAAGATCGCTTCTCCTTACAACCTTTTCTTCTTCTCCGTACCAGTATTCCATTTCTGTATCCGTCGGTGGAACGGATTCAGGCATAGTATAATTATTGGCTGACCAAAAAACATTGTAAATTGTTTTATCGGAATAATGATTTTTCCCAAATTCGAACAGCTTTCGATAATGCTCTTCCGGGTCTTCTCCTTGCGGTGTCCATCGTTCCGGAGGCATAGCCATTTTCATCAGTTTTAACGATTTGAAAGCCGTCTTAATCATCAAATAATCCCTCATAGCGATTAGTCGGCACAGCCATTTCGGATAAGGATACGGCGTTATACCGGCATCAACTATGGCCTTTTTTACTGGCATCAACTGATGTGCCAACATATACATAATGCTCGATCCGCCCATAGAAATACCGTAAGCCATATCTAAATGAAGAACATCTTTTCCCTTCAGGTAAGATACAGCCTGCTCTACATTTCTTTCTATGGAAACAAAATCCGTTCCTGTTTCGTCGTGTCCGTCAGAGATAAAAAGAAATACTCGAAAATCTTTCGACACCGCCTCTGCCGAGCTTTTGAACACCCACCACGGCTCTGCAGCACATTGAAACATCAGAAAAGTATTTTTATTTTCTTTACCGAATTCATATACCTTCATAGTTTTCTTTTGCCCTACCCAGCATCAACAAATGTCCGGTCAACGTCCATATATTTCCCAAGGAAAAGGCGCCGACTTTTATGGCATTTGCTATCGCATGATTGCCGAAAATGCTGAAAAGGCTGGCAAGCAGCGTGCCCACCAGCATAGAAAAAACCCAGCACCAACGGGGATAAGGGCTGAAACCCTTTGCAACGGCCCTTATATGTACATAAACCAATATAATCCAACAGACCAGAAGCGCTATATAAATAGGCAAGGGGAAATAAGATACAAATTTCATAGAAGTTGCCAGGGCGGTGTTCGGATCGGCTGCTGTCATATATTTATAAAAAAAGGCAGATTCTACGGAAGACACGTGGACACCTGCTCCGCCAAAAGTTAAAAACCCGAAACCTCCTAATGCGTACAGCTTGGCATATTTCTGTGAATAGGGCTTGAGAAGCTTATAAACTCCAAAATGACCAACAGCAGCGATGGGAACACCAAGCAATCCCAAAAATGACGACCAGAACATTCTGCTGTCGGATATCGCAAGATACTGAGAGACCTGTCCTTCTATCCCGGACAGACTCTCATCCCTGACACCCCAGCCCATAAGAAAGTCGCCTATAAGAATGATAAAAGCGCCTATCAGTCCTATCTTTATTAAGAGACTGACCTTGCTCCAATCGATATCTTCCTTAAATTTAATTTCTTCCTTCATTTCTGTCCTTCTTTTACACTTTATAATATCTTTTCCTTGCCGCATAAGTGATTTTCCGGAGGCGTTTGTATACAAATCTAAAGCCCGTTTATAAGAGCCACATATTCATCGTAGGTACTTCTAGCAGCCTTGTTGATTCTTGCTATCCCGTAGCAGTGGGGCATGCCCGGCTCTATATGAATTTTATAATCCGCTCCGGCTTTTTCCAAATATTGCTGATAGATGGGAGCTGCATAGGCGAGGCTTTCTTTCTCGCCAAAATATAGATAAATCTTTCCGGCATTTCGAAAATCACCGTGGCCGGTATGAATGAGCCAATGGTCCAGCTCCTGTCCGCCTCTGTGAATTTGCCCATAGGCCTCCACCATATCCGCAGTAATATAGGGGTCTATGCCCCGATAGGCCTCAAGGCTTTCCCTTTCGGTTTGGTTTGCCGGCACATGACCGGGAGACAGGCCAATGGTCAGCGCCGGCATAGGGAGATTCTCTTCGTAACAGTTGTTCCATGAAATCATAATCATAGCTGCCGTTGCCCCGAAAGACAAGCCAACCACTGCTGTTTTTTCATAGCTGTAATCATTTAATATGGCCTTATAGGTTTCAAAAATCATCCTGTAAGCTTCCTTGATGGGATGCTTGGTAGCAGGGGGGTAAAATGGGTAGTAAATCTCTCCGTCTACCCGCTTAAAAAGTTTCCTGGCAAGAACAAGCTGAGACTGATAATAATTATAGACCCCTCCTCCGCCGCCAATATAAAGAATTGCTCTACTGGGGATTTGTCCCTTCTTTTTCATCCGTAAGCAATGATAAGACCCCATCTGTGTTTGGATTTTCAGGTCCTTATAGACAATGCCCCTTCTGTTGTTTGGAAGTTTAAAAACTTGGCGCCCATTGTGTTTTCTGGCGTGAGCATAGATTTCCTCCACTTTCCCGGCTGGTGGCTTTAAATAATTAGCCAGCCACAAGGCTCCCATAATCATTTTGTTGCTGATTTTCATTGATGATATCATCTCCGTATTTCTTGAGCCTTTTTATATTCTCAAAAAACTTTCTCAATCACCGCTATCGCACAGGGAATAAAACCGTCTATTTTTATGTACTTTGCATCGGGATAACCGGCATCCATGAAAAACTGCCGATAGGATGAAAAGCTGAACTTTTGCTTGAAACCTGCCCCGATTCTTCCGGCTATTTGGGCAAACTCATTTTCTCTGTTGCCTGATCGCTTGTTGATATACGTAGGAACAATGATTCTGCCTCCCGGCCGGCAAACCCGGTTGAGCTCCCCTAAGGCTTTGCGGGGATCATCCAACAGATGAATAACATTAGCCGCAACCACTTTGTCAAAGGCGGCGTCCGGGAAATCAAGCCGCAGTATATCGGAAATCATAAAGCGAATATTGCTATATCCTCTACACTTTTTTTCGGCTCTTTTCAGCATATTCTTCGAAAAATCTGTGGCTATCAGTTGCCGGCATTCGGACGCAATCACTTCGGTGAGCATGCCTGTGCCACAAGCGCATTCCAAAATGGTGTCGGAATAATCAAAAAGATATCTTATTTGGGTGCGCAATTCCTTATGTGTCCTTGCGTTAATCAGATGAACAAACACGTCATAGATGCTCGCCACACGATCCCAGAACAGTGCTTTATTGACCATGCCTGCCGTCCTCCTGTGTTTACGAACAGTAAGTGAACTTCTATTATTGAAACTCTTTTAAATCTACGATATGGTCAGCAGTTGCATTTAAAAACTCTACGTCATGTGAAGCGATAAATATTGTTTTGTCATTACCTTTACAATCTTTAATCAGCTTAGAGATCCTCATCATGTTCGCATAATCCATACCGCTTGTCGGCTCATCAAAAAACATGAACCGGGAATCCTTGCATATCACAGATGCAATCGCCACCCTTTGCTTTTGCCCGCCGGACAAGCTCATCGGATGACGGTCCTTAAACACATGCAAATCAAGATTTTCCAAAACTGCTTTCTCTTTGCCTTCTTCAATATTTTTTATTCCGAGACAAACTTCATTTGTAACTGAATCGGTAAAAAGCTGGTGATTCACATCCTGCATTACAAGCGATGACATCCTAAGTCTGTCTTTTTTAGAAAGCTTTTTCCCATCAAGGTAAATTTCGTCTTTGGCCTTCCCTTCAACTCCAATCAGACATCTGATGAAAGTAGATTTTCCAAGTCCATTTGCGCCGATAATGCCATATGTTTTTCCTGATCTGAACGCCAGGTCCTTTATCCTCAATTTATTATTTGTGGATCCAAACTTAAATTCGATGCTTTTAACTTCAAGATTGCCTTCCTCCGATATGCCCGGCACTTTAAGTTGTGTTTTAAATTTATCTCTTAATCCTAAATCGTTAAGCGCTTTTTGGTCTGTTTTCAGAAATTCATCTTTCTCATATTCCTTTTTTATTTTCCCGTCCTGAATCAGAAAAACCCTGTCCACAATATCCATAAGATAAAAGATTCTATGTTCACTGACTATAAGTGTTATGCCTTTGCTTTTCAATTTGGCAAGCATGTCGCTTACAATCCGAATATTGTCATCATCAAGATTAGAGGACGGCTCATCTAAAACAATCATGTTTGTTCCGGATATGTAACTTGAAGCTATGCACAGAATTTGTTTTTCTCCGCCGGAAAGCTTAAAAATATCTCTGTTTAGAAGATGTTTGATTGGAAAAACTTTTAGCATGTCTTCCAGCCGTTTGTCCATTTCTTCTCTTGACAACCCAATATTTTCCAGATAAAACAACAATTCAAGCGTGGTGTTTATATTGAAAAAATGAGTTTTGGGATTTTGGAAAACGCTTGATACCATTAACGATATCTCATAAAGCTCAAGCTCTTTAATATCTTTGTCAGCTATCTTCACCTCGCCATCTGCCATGGCGTCATCATATCTTGTGGACAGTCCGTTAATTGAATTTATTATTGAAGATTTGCCGCTGCCGCTTTTACCTGTAAATAACACGCACTCTCCCTGCTGTATATTTAAGGAGATATTATTTAATATTTCCTCGTCTTTTTCGTAGGATAGGGACAGGTTTTTTATTTCGACCACATCAATCCCCCTGTCACTATCGCTAAAATCGAAATTGCGTATACAAAATCAATGGGTTTTGCTTTTACAGAGATGTACCGATTTTTTTGTTCGGATTTTCAATACATTTTGTTTCGGCTGCTTTTGAAATGTCATCCGAAATATTAGAGGACATAATGAGCAAAGGCACTGTTACATGCTCAATGTATCTAATAGGATTTTTAAACCCTATACCTCTTATTTTCATGGCGCGCTTTATATTCTGCCCTTCTTCCTTAAATGACGGAAAAAATCGAAACATGACCGCTATCGGGATAGATACGGCTCTTGGCAGTTTCAATTTGTCCATAGAAGATATTATGCTGCCCACATCAGATGTTTTTACCAAAAGTACTCCAGAGGTTAAAGGGAGATAAAAGATTCTAAGTACCAGAAGCAGCATTAAAAACATTTTCAAAAATATATTTGTGCTTTCGATCACATTGACATTGGGCAGCAAAGAAAGCAAGCCGAAAATTATAATATTCCTTACAGCATCTTTTTTAAATTCGTTTTTATAAAAAACAAATGAAAGAGCCAAAACTGCCGCCCACTCAAAATAAGCATTCATTTCATGAATCACTGTCAGCCCTAATAGAAAAGTTGTAGCGAGTTTAGTGATCGGATTCGGATTATATGGATTTTCCAAAAGGACGGGCATTATACGATACCCGCTTTTGCAAAATGCTTTTTCAGGAACACTCTGCCGATACAGGCTCCGATAATGCCACCTAAAATCGCGCCAAGATAAACCAGCCCCATATTAGGATAAGTAACGAGTCTTTCAAGGCTCTTTGCATATTCTTCACCCATCATGGGAACCGTCATCTCTAAATATCTGTCTTTTACCAGCAGCAGTTGCATCAGAGAACCGCAAACCCAGGTGTTAAATACAGCAAATGAAAACATATTATGTTTAAATGATTTGTAATTTCCCGCTCTCCTTATGAGTTCAGCAATTGCCATAACTATTATTCCATGAACGAGCAGTACATAGGTATGACCCATCGCGAACATGATAAGCGGTGTGAGTATGCCAAGGATAAATAAAGCAAAAGGCTTTTGCACTTTGGCCATAAAGAGCATGATGATAGTGCCTGTTACGACGCCTAATACGGCAGGATATACTAAAAACAAAATCGGTATCATTCCGATCATACCCACGCCAAACATGACCGCAAAATATATGACCGTAAAAATACCGATTACCACAAGATCTTTTACTTTCAAACTTTTACCGTTATTCATTTTAATCTCTCCTTTTCTCAAGATTTACGTCAGTAAACAAATTTTTCAGCTAAAGCAGTTTTATCAATTAAATCCCTGTAAACTTTTGAGGTTTTAATCAGGTCTTCATGTTTTCCTTGTGACTCAACTCTGCCCTCATCAATGACTACTATCTTGTCCACATTTTGAATGGATTTAAGTCTGTGCGAAATGATCAAAACAGTTTTATTTTTTGTGAGCTTATTCAGACTGTCTTGAATTTTCTTCTCATTATGAACATCTAAAGAGGCTACAATTTCATCTAAAATAATGATCGGCGCATCCTTTAAAAACGCTCTTGCGATAGAGAGCCTCTGTCTTTCTCCACCAGACAAGTTCGCACCGTTTTCACCGATCAGGGTATCATATCCGTTTTCAAGTCTCTCAACAAATTCCTCACAATTGGCAAGCCTGCCCGCTTTTTTTACTTCCTCATCGCTTGCTTGCGGATTGCCGATTCTTATATTTTCCATGACGGAAGTGTCGAAAAGCGTCACATCCTGAAAGACGATGGAAATCTTGTCAAACAGCGACCCGGTGGATATGCTTTTAATATCTTCATTTGAAATTAAGATTTCACCGCCGGTCACGTCGTATAATCTTGAAACCAGCCTTAAAATACTCGTCTTTCCGCAACCGCTCTTCCCGACCAGCGCGGTCACTTCATTTTGTTTCGCGACAAAGCTTATGTCTTTCAGAACTTCCGCGTCGTCATCATATGAGAACGATACATTTTTAAGTTCGATATCAAATTCAGACAGCTCCCTGTCCTCTCCTTTTTGTCTTTTGGCGTTTCTGATCTCATTAATTCTTTTAACCGCAGAATCCACGAAAAAGAGTTCCCCCATGTTAAAGGAATTTGCTTCCGCGCCTTCTTTTATCTTGATTCCGGCAAGTAAGTAGCCTAAGAAATATAAAATGTTTATTTCACCTTTCAAAAGAAGGGCGGTTCCCACTATAATTACCAATATATGTGTGAGGTAGAGGATAAGTCCTGCCAAACTTATAATTGCTGCTCCTACAAATTCAGATCTGATTTGAATTTTTTCACCCTCTTCAACTTCTTTGTACAGCTTTGCTCTTATATCATCGCTCATTCCGAAGCTCTGTATTTCCATTTGCAGCTCTATCGCCTCCTGGAAACTGTCGGAGTTCTGCCTGAGTTTTTTGTAGTGCTTGTAAAAGTTTCTTGTCTGAACTTTTTTAGAAAGCAGTAAGAGAGCAAAATAAACCACGATCGGGGAAATGACGCAGAGCCCAAGCTTAACATTAAAGCCTAAAAGCATGGCGGAAATAATCGCAAAAAATCCGGCAAAGCCGATTATTCTCGCAATCGCATGAGACAGAGCATGCTCCAAGGCGGCAACATCCGACATGATGGTCTGAGCCAGATCTGTCAAGTCGTGCTTGGAAAAATAGGACAGCGGTAAATCGCTGATATTTCTTGCGATATCAATTCTTAAATTTTCGCTTTCCTTATAAGTAGCGTTATAAAGCGAATTATATTCAATGCTCAAAGCTATATACACCAAAACAAGAGTTGCCGCGGAAGCAATATAGTAGAATTCATTGCTTCTATCATTCAAGAGCAGTGTTTTATCAAAAAACAGCATCAGGAGCATGGCCGGGAACATGTTTACAAAATATGTAAAAAATGTTGCCAGGCTTGATTTAACAAGGTCGCTTGCGCCCTGGTCGGTCAGGGCAAAGCTTTTTTTAAAGAACGCTTTCATCCGCCACCCTCCAGTCATTTGCGATTTTATATGTTTCTTGGAAGTGCTTATAAACCGAATCCCGCTCCATTAATTCTTTATCACTTCCCCGCTCAATGATCTTTCCATCTTCAAAAACCAATATTTCATCTACGTTTCTTATGGTGGTTAATCTGTGCGCAATCATAATTACGGTTTTTTCTTTCATGAGGTTGGAGAAGGCTTTTTGAAGTTCATGCTCATTGTCAGGGTCAATCGCCGCGCTGGCCTCATCGAAAATAACAATTTTAGCGTCTTTAAGGATCGCCCTTGCGATGGCGACTCTTTGTTTTTCCCCGCCCGATAAGTAAATCCCCTTGGAGCCGATTACTGTATTTTCCCTATTTTTGAATTTTGATATTATACCGTCAACTCCGGCTAAACGCATCGCTTCAAAGACTTCCTCACGGCCGGCGTTTTTATTGGCCAGGGCGACATTTTCATAAATTGTGGTTTTAAATAATTTAGGGTCTTGAAATACGAATGAGATTTCGTTGATTAAAGCCTCTTTACTGTAGGATGTGATGTTTTCGCCACCTATTTTCACTGCTCCTGAATTTACGTTATAAAATCCGGAGATCAACTTTGCAATGGTCGACTTTCCAGAACCCGAAGCTCCAACCAAGGCGTATGATTTATTCTCTTGCAATTTAAAGCTCAAATCATCGAGCACCAGACTGTCTTTTTTGTATCCGAAGCTCACATTCTCAAATTCTATATCATGGTTTTCAAACTCTGTTTTATCCCCGAACTGCAAAACATCTTCCTGCATTTCCTCATAAAGATTTTCAAGTTTTGAAACCGCATCCTGGGCTTGAAAAGTATACATGGAAAGGTACATCACTTTTGTAATATAAGTAAACAGGACCCCGCTCAGGAAAAACACCATGATCAATTCTAAACTGATAAGTTTCAAATCAGCATCCGCGCTTACAAATAAGAGTATTAAAGGAATTAAAATCGCTACAATAGCAAAAAACAGTTCTTGAAACAAGACATATGGTTTTTTGCAACTGAGTGAATAATTGAGAGCATTTTGAGCATATTCTTTTATCGCAGTGTTCAATGCCTTGAAGCTTCTGACATCGACGCCGAAAATTTTTATAACTTGCATGCCCCTGATATACTCCACTGTTTCTGAGCTGAGTTTTTCTAAAGACGCTTGATAGATTTTCATGAACTGCTGTTCACCCATCATGAACTTTAATAAAATAAGGCTTGGAATTATCAAGGCTACTAAAACCAGACCCACCCTGAGACTTATGAAAAAACCTAATATCAAAACCAAAACAGGTGTGATCATAGCGCCAGTGTTGTCGGGTATCAGATGAGCGACTGCCATATGAGTTTGGGCGGCATTATCATCGATTAATTTTCTTATTCTGCCTGACGAGTTTACGTCGAAAAACTTAAAACTGGCATTGGTAAGTCCGTCAATGCCGAATTTTCGAAGATTGGTCTCAATTCTAAAAGCGAACAAATGGGATACTATCAGGGAAAGGCAATATAAAAGTCCCCCGCCGGCTAAAAGGCCGGCAATCATAAACGCATATCTTTTCGCGCTGTTCATACTGTCAAGCAGGATAATATTTTCCAAAAGCTTGTACAGATAATAAAATGCCGCTACCTGAAGGACAGCCGCTAAAATTGAAAACACAATCGTCAAAAAAAGAAAATGCTGTTTTTCTTTTGCATAAGATATCAGTTTTTTATAAATGGCAACCATAAAAATCCTTTCATTTTTATTGTTTTAAACTGCAAAGGACACTTGTATTCTTGACGCACCCTTTCAAAAGCCGGTCTCTTTTTATAAAGTTAGTCTCTGCTAACTCTTATTAGTGTAGTCTAACTCTTTTTTTATTAAAGCTCAACTGTTTTTTTGAAAAAAACTAAAAAATCCTCTGACCAGCGCTAACCCCCTCTATACCATGTGACCAATATCTCTATGGGCCAAAATTCGTATTGCAGGTTAATATTTTCTGATATATGATTAAGTCTAATATATGATCAAGTCTAATAAAGGCTTACATCTATTGCATTCCAAAGAAAAGGAGATTTACAAATGCGCATAAGCAAACGTGTCGAAAGTATCCTGCGTGAGGCGCCGGAAGGCAGAGCAATAACTAAAGATGAAGCAGAACATCTGTTAAGTTTCCCTGCAAACTCACTTGAGGCAGCATTGATTCGCTCGACTGCCAACTACGTGTCCCGAAAACGGTTTAATAATAGCGGTCTTCTTTTAGGACAAATTGGCGTTGATATGGCTCCATGTAATGGAGATTGTAAGTTTTGTTTTTTTGCTAAATCATATTCTGATATTCAACCGTCATTGTTGGCTACTGAAGAAGTCATCGCAAGGTGCCGTCGTTTTGCCGAAGGTGGAGCGCAAGGAGTTTTTCTAATGACGATGCACCGCTTTGGCTTTGACTGGTTCCTCGATCTCTGTGCAAAACTTAAAAAATCAATACCTGAGAATATGAAGATCCTGTCTAATGTCGGAGATCTTAGTTTGGAACAAATGAGAGAGCTGCGAGCTGCCGGAGTTTCCGGAGCATATCATGTATGTCGGTTGAGAGAAGGAATTGACTCTTGCATGGAACCCGCGGAAAGACTTGCCACTATTGAGCATGTCATAGAAGCCGGTCTTGAATGGTATAATCTCTGCGAACCCATTGGTCCGGAACATTCACCTCGTGAATTGGCGGAACAGATTTGGATAGGGGTTGATCTGCAATGCAGACAACACGGCGCTATGCAACGTTTTCCGGTCCCCGGTTCCCCACTCTATTCCAAGGGACAGATTTCTTTGTTGAGACTGGGTCAGATCGCTGCCGTCATTGCGCTTGCCACTTTAAACAATAATGAAACGAAGAGTATCGCGGTAAACTTGTCTAATGTTATTGGGTTGTTCAGTGGAGCCAATGCTTTCTTCCCTGAGGCAGGCGAACCGGATGCCGGCGCATGCAATAATGATGTAACAAATAATCGTGAAGGGTTTACTACGGCGCTTTGGCGCAGCAGCAGTGATGAAATTACAACAGCTGATTGTCGTCAGATGTTTTTAGCAGCAGGTTTCTCTCATTTGATGGATACCGACGGAAATGTTTTTCGTGAGATAAAATAATTGTATGAAATAGAATTTATTATCGCATTAAAAATCCGCAGTCACTTATCAAGTTGCTGCGGATTTATTTAATATAATCAATATTCTTTGATTAACAGACCATAGCATTATTAAATAGGATCAATTTATTCTTTTTTACCTGTGCCATGACTGATAGTCCACAACTCATCAGCTTTGGGAGCCCAGCGCTCGGCATAAGGTTTACACTTGGCGTACAGGTCATCAATATCTTCAGGCGACTGCATATCGGTTGAATAGGCGCCGGAACGCTTCACCATATCGCGTAGGCACTCCGGATTTTCCAGCATCGGACAAGGACAGAGCAGATTTTCATTAAACGGCCGCCCCTCTTTATAGGCCATAAACAAGGGACGTTTACAGGCTTCAAGAAGTGTGTGGGTCCTGATGTTGGAATCCGCATAATGGATAAAAGCGCAGGGTTCGATGTCGCCATTGGCGTTGATGTGCAGATAGTTGCGGCCACCGGCGATACACCCCTCAACATATTCACCGTCATTTTGAAAGTCGATCATAAAAATAGGTTTGCTGTTTCTGTATTCTCTGATCCTATGATACATAATCTCGCGTTGTTCCGGTAACGGCAGCAATTCAGGAACAGCGTCATTGCCGATAGGCATATAGTGAAAGAACCATGCGAATTTTGCCCCGGACTCTACCAGCATGTCGATATATTCCTCAGAACTTAGAGAATCGATATTCTGAGAGGTATAGCAACAGGAAGCGCCGAAGGCCAGTTTCTTTTCTTTCAAAATTCGCATGGCATTCTTGACTTTTTTATAGGTTCCCTTGCCGCGGCGGGAATCAGTAGCCTCTTCAAAGCCCTCGATGCTGATGGCCGGTATGAAGTTCTTAACTCTCAACATTTCATCAGCAAACTTTTCGTCAATCAAAGTTCCGTTTGTGAAGGCCAAAAACATGCAGTCAGAATGGGCTTCGCACAGGCGAATGATATCGTCCTTGCGCACCAAAGTCTCGCCGCCGGAGTAAATGTACATATAGGTGCCCATCTCGGTGCCCTGACGAATAACATCGTCAAGCACCTCGTACTCCAGGTTCAGGCTTTGACCGTAATCTGCCGCCCAGCAGCCGGCGCACTTCAAATTACAGGCAGACGTTAGATCCATCAGTACGGCCCAGGGGATGTTGCAACCATGTTCTTTTTTCATTTTTTCCTGCCTGGGGGAGCCGCGCAAAGTGGTATTTACAATAAAATTCTCAAAAAAAGCTTTGCGGACATCAGAATCCAGGTCAGTCCACAGGCTTTTGGCCAGTATGTTCCAGTTATTATTGGGATCAGCCAAAATTTCATGGAAAGGATTGATCAAATGCGCGAGTTCGCCATCCTTGTCAAACTTTTCCGCCCAGCTTAATATTTTAGGCAAACTCTTTTCCGGATCTTCATCAAAGTACTTAAGAACCTGCTTGACAGCAAATGCTTGCACGTTTTCTTTAATTGTTCCGCTCATCTTACGTATCTCCTTCTTCTGCATCTCCTAACTTATGCAGACCTTCTCTACCATATGTATTTTAATATGTGTATTTGCAAATGTACAGCAATTTCATTGGTTTTAGATATTTTTCTTAACAAATTAGTCGGATCGACTCATTCTATGGCCAAAATTACAGTCCTAAATTTACATATTAAAAAATTGAATAAATTATAATAATAAATTACTTTATCATATCATATTCACATTTCGATGGTGTTTTGAGCCCAGTGACCCTGAATGTCGCTGAAGGTTGCTGCGGAGGCTGCAAACGGCATCGCCAGCAACAGCGCCAGAGCCAGTAATACAGATACGATTCTCTTCTTGCTCATTTTTCGTTTCATCCTTTCTTTTTGGGGAATATGGCGGTTATATATTTATTTATTTTTGCATACTCATGTAATACGCTTTAGTAGCGGCTTTTTCATGAGCATATGCTGCCTTGATGTCGGAGGCGATGCTGACGTCACCGCCGGTTTCTTTCAGGAGGGTCGTCAGTTCGCCGATAATGGCGATGATCTCGCCATCGCATTGACTTTCGGCCGCCGATGCCGCCGAGATTGCCCGGGAAATCAGCTCTCGCTTGGCTGCGGGCGTGCGTTCACTCTCCGGCAGAGCCTTGTATTCGCTGATGACAGAACTCTTCATGCCCGCCAGTCTGCCTTTGAAAACACCCCGCAGAGCTTTCGTCCGGGCGATCAGCTCAGCGATCCGCTGCTCTTTCTGCGCCAGCGCCAGTTTTTCAGGATCTTCAGCCTGGCCGCCGGAGGCTGACTGCGCTGTCGCGCTGCCTCCTGTCATCTTCAAGACTGCCTCGTCGGCTGTCATCTCACCGCTGGCCAGCCTTTGCTGATCTTCCGGACTCAGTTCGCTGAGATTCAGGTTCGGCTGTTTCCGCAAAATGTCATCATAGACCTTGTCGGAATCATCGATCTGCCCGGCCAGTTCTTCCGGAGAATAACGCATGGCAAGCCAGCCGGCCTTTATATTGTCAAACTGCCAAACGGCTACCGCGCCGATGACGATAAGTAGTGCTATTAAAATCGTGATAAGGATTTTTCTTTTTTTCACCAAAAACATGCCTCTACTGTCTACAATATCATTTATATTATCACTCAAAGAGCCGCTATGCAAGATTATTTGAACACTTTACTAACTCTTTAACCATTTTTTATCAACCAGCCAGCTTACATTCTCGCTACTTTTCGCTACTATGTAACTCATAGCTGAACTGATAGCGCCGCCCCAAATCGTTCAGCACCTTTTCTATATCGCTATGGTTGATGCCGGGCGCCGGCCTGAAGCTGATCACCAGTTTGATGTCATCGCCTTCCATCCACAAGCGGGCGGGCACCGCGACGGCCTGTTCGGCGGTTTCCGGAAGCGGAAACTCTAAGCGGTCGCTGTCTTCATTTTTGTACCAGTTGATCAGGCGAGAGAAGCGTTTATCCTGGAGCACCGGCTGGTCGGAAAGCAACTCGCATAGACCTATGATGGCGTTTATACCCTGCTCTGGCATGGAAATGGGCGCTGCCTTGCCGTCGATGCGCATAGATATGCCGCGCTCGCTCTCCACTTCGGCCAGCGACGGCACGACATTGCAGCCCTCCCCCGCTGTCAGCTTCAGCAGTCCGTAACTGTCATTGGAAAAGGTTAGACAGGCGTCGATCCATAGTTCGGCGCTCCGAACATCAGTTTGCGGATCCATGGTTCCCTCCAGACAACGATGACGCCTCCACGATCTCTACTGATCGGGAAGCGCCGATCCGATCCGCGCCGGCCTTTATCATGGCCAGCGCCTGTTCATAAGTGCGAATGCCGCCGGAAGCCTTGACCTGCAGGGTGTCCCCCACTGTCTGCTTCATAAGCCTTACATGTTCAATGGTCGCCCCGCCGGTCGAAAAGCCGGTTGAGGTCTTGACAAAGGCCGCTCCGGCTTTATGAGCCAGCCGGCAGGCCCGCACAATCTCATCATCGCTCAGCAGGCAGGTCTCCAGGATGACTTTGACGATCGCTCCGTGGTCGGCGGCGGCCCGCACGACCCGGGCAATGTCGCTCTGCACCTGGTCGTAGTGACCGTCTTTAAGATAGCCGACCGAAAGCACCATATCGATCTCCGCGGCGCCTTCGGCGGCGGCAATGGCCGCTTCGGCGGCCTTGGCGTCGCTGTGCATGGCGCCCAGCGGAAACCCGACCACGCTGGCGATCTTGACCGGACTGCCGGCCAACAACGTGCGCGCCGGCGCCACATTCGCGGAGTTGACGCAGACCGCGTAAAAACCATAATCAATCGCCTCGCGGCAGAGTTGTTCGATCTCTGCCCGCGAAGCGTCTGCTTTCAGCATGGTATGATCGATATAGCGATTGATTTCCATAGATGATCAGGCAATGATCTCGCCGATATCTCCACTCTTCAAACCGGCGGCGTTGCCTTCATCGGTATCGAAATGAATCTCTGCTTCATGGCCGTCACCGGAACGCACCAGCACATTTTCGAAGATCACTCCGCGCTCTCCGCCGACCTTGATCTTAACAATCTGCTTATCCTTGACCCCGGCTTCTTTTGCCTGAGCCGGCGACAGATGGACATGTCTGAGCGCTGCGATAACGCCTCTTTTCAGTTCGACTTCACCGGCCGGGCCAACCAGCTTGACGCCGGGCGTACCGTCAAGTTTACCGGATTCACGAACCGGGATATCTATGCCGATAGTGCGGGCGTCGGTCAGGGAAAGCTCAACCTGCGTTTCCGGACGGGTTGGGCCCAAAATGCGGATGCCTTTCAAAGTGCCTTTCGGCCCTACGATATCGACCTTCTGTTCGCTGGCAAACTGTCCCGGCTGAACCAGATCCTTGAAGGGAACGAGTTTCTGATCTTTACCGAACAGCGCTGTCAGATCCTCTTCGCTCAAATGAAGATGTTTGTTGGATAATCCGATGGTAACCTGGTATGACATAATGACCCTCCGTTAGAAAATAAAAATATCTATGCTTTAACTTCTTCGAGACAACTGATGTAAGGCAGGTTACGGTAAAGCTGATTGTAATCCAGCCCGTAACCGACGATGAAACGGTTTTCGACCGAAAAACCGATGTAGTCGGGCACAATGTCGGTGCTCCGGCGTTCCGGCTTGTCTAACAGCGTGCAGATGCGCACAGATTTAGGCTTGCGGGCTTTCAGATAATCTTTCAGATATTTGAGTGTCAGGCCGGAGTCGATGATGTCTTCAACGATTAGAACGTTTTCGCCCTCGATGTTCGAATCGAGGTCCTTCAGGATCCGCACCACACCGGTGCTCTTGGTAGAAGCGCCGTAACTGGAGACCGCCATGAAATCTATCATCGTATCGACGGTCAGGGTGCGAATGAGATCGCTCATGAAGACCACGGCGCCTTTCAAAACACAGATCGCGATTATCCTTTCGCCTTCATAGTCATGGGAAATCTGCTCGCCCAGCTCTCTTACCCGGTTTTGCAGTTCTTCTTCGGTGATCAGCACTTCTCCGGAAGCGTAGCTCATTTTTGATTCTCCGTCTTCATTTTAATGTCGCTATGCCGTTGGATCCGCTCCGGCATCAGTTCTTTTTTCCGGCTTGCCCGGCTTCATCCTCGACTGTATAATCGACGTCTTCGATAATCTTTTTACCGCGAAAGCGTTTGGCCGGGTCGATCGGTTTTTCACCCAGCCAGTAGCGATCAAGTTCGTCTCTCAAATAATACAAGATAAAGCCGATGATGGCAAGGTCATCGAGCACTCCCAGCAATAAAACCGGTTCGGGGATCAGGTCGACCGGAGACAGCATATAAAGGATACCGCCGCCCAAAATGGCTTTTTTCCACCAGGCAACGGTGCGATCTTTGAAATATGAAGGAATCGCCCTGATCCGCCGGAACAGCGCCCGCCAAAACAGAAAATGCATCTCTTATGATCCTTCTTTCAACAGTATCTCACTTTCGAGCAAGACTTCGATCTCTTCCCAGACCGCGGCGACGCCGGTCCGCTTGAGCGCCGAAACCGGCAGCAGACGGTCGTCGTCTGTCAGGTCGAGGACATTTCGAATGATTTTCAGGTTTTTCTGAATCTGATTCTGCGACAGTTTATCGGCCTTGGTGGCGATCACAGGTCCGGCGCAGCCATAGTGGCGAGCCCAGTCTATCATCTGCCTGTCCTGCACCGTTGGCGCGTGCCGGATATCGACCAGCTGGACGACTTTGAGCAAATTCGGCCGCTCCCTGAGAAAAGTTTCTATCATCGGGCCCCAGCTTTCACTGACCGACCGGGAGACTTTAGCATAGCCGTATCCGGGCAGGTCGACAATGCGAAAACGGCCGTTGACCTCGTAAAAGTTGATCGTCCGCGTCTTGCCCGGGCTGCCGCTGACTTTGGCGATGCGCCGGCCCAGCAGCAGGTTTATGAGCGATGATTTGCCGACGTTGGAACGGCCGGCGAAGGCAATCTCCGGCCGATCCGCCGGCGGATAGCCGGCCGGCCGGTCGGTCACGGCGACCAGCTCGACTTGACGGATGATCATACGGCGGTGGGCGCAACTTCTTTATCTGCCGCCGGCTTGCGGGTGCGCTTCGGTTTATCGCCGGCCAAGGCATTATCTTTTACCAGCGCTTCGTCCAGCACCTGGTCGATATTGTTAACCAGCACAAACTGCAGCTTGCGCCGGACATTGGCCGGTATTTCTTCGATGTCGACCTCATTCTCCTTCGGCAGCAGAACCTTGTTGATGCCTGCCCGATGCGCCGCCAGCACCTTTTCCCGAATGCCGCCGACCGGCAGCACCTTGCCCCGCAGCGTAATCTCGCCGGTCATGGCGATGTCGCGCCGCACCGGCAGGCCTGTCAGCGCCGACACCATTGAGGTAACCATGGTCACGCCGGCGGAAGGCCCGTCTTTGGGGGTCGCTCCCTCCGGAATGTGGATGTGCAGGTCGTTTTCTTTATGGAATTTCGCCGGCAGGCCGAGCGAATCGGCCCGGTTGCGGATATAGCTGAATCCTGCTTTGGCGGACTCCTGCATCACTTCGCCCAGCTGGCCAGTCAGCACCAGATTGCCGGAGCCCGGCAGGACGCCGGTCTCGATCTCCAGTGTTTCTCCGCCGACTATGGTCCAGGCCAGGCCGGTGGCGACGCCGACTTCATTTTTCCCTTCGATTTTATCGTAGTGGAAGCGTTTTTTGCCAAGATACTTCTCTAAATTGGCGGCGTTCACGCGCATTGCCGTCCGCTGCTTTTCCACCAGCTGGCGGGCTGCCTTGCGGCAAACATTGGCGATCTCCCGTTCTAAGTTGCGCACGCCCGACTCGCGGGTGTAGTGATTGATGATGGCGCGGACAGCGGTTTCCGAGATGACCAGATTTTCTTTGGTCAGGCCGTGCTCCTTGAGCTTCTTCGGTACCAGATAGGTTTTGGCGATGTTGACCTTCTCTTCTTCGGTATAGCCGCTCACTTCCAGCACTTCCATCCGGTCGAGCAAAGGCCGGGGGATGGTGTCCGTCGTATTAGCGGTAGTGATGAACATGACCTTCGAAAGATCAAAGGGTATTTCTAAATAGTGGTCGGTAAATTCTTTGTTTTGTTCCGGATCGAGCACCTCCAGCAGAGCTGACGCCGGATCGCCCCGGAAATCAGCGCCGATCTTGTCCACCTCATCGAAGAGAAAGACCGGATTGTTAACGCCGGATTCCTTGATCGCCGAAATTACCCGGCCGGGGATGGCGCCAATGTAGGTCCGCCGGTGCCCGCGTATCTCCGCCTCGTCACGGACGCCGCCCAGCGACATGCGCACGAACTTGCGGTTCATCGCCCGGGCAATCGAGCGGGCCACTGAGGTCTTGCCTGTGCCCGGAGGCCCTACCAGGCACAGGATGGGGCCCTTCAGCCCCTTTGACAGCTGCACCACCGCCAGATATTCCAAAATGCGTTCTTTCACCTTATCCAGGCCATAGTGATCTTTGTCCAGGATCGTTTCGGCCACCCCGATGTCTAAATTGTCCTTAGTCGTCTTGTTCCAGGGCAGCGACAGGATCCACTCCACATAGGTCCGGATGACGCCGCCTTCCGCAGAAGACGACTGAATCTTCTTCATCCGCTTGATCTCTTTTTCCACCTTGTTGTGGATGCCTTCCGGCAGCTGCAGTTTTTTCAGCTGCACCAGCCATTCAGTGATCTCATCTTCGATGTCCGCGTCTTCGCCCAGTTCTTCCTGGATGACTCGCAGCTGTTCCTTCAGATAATATTCACGCTGGCTCTTGTTGATCTGGGTGCGCACCTTGCTGGTGATGGCGTGCTCAATATTGAGGATCTCTATCTCTTTGGTGAGGATCGAATTCAGCAGCTCTAAGCGTTCCTCGACTGAAAATGCTTCCAGCACCTGCTGTTTTTCTTCTATTTTTATGTCCAGATGCGAAGTGATGACGTCCGCCAGCCGGCCCGGCTGCTCCACCGAAGCGACCGAGGGGAAGATATCCTCTGAGATCTTGGGGTTGATGTTCAGATATTCTTCAAAAGAAGCCAGCACCGTGCGCATCAGGGCGACGATGGTCGGCGATATGACATCATGCTCTTCTTCGGGAATTTCCTTCACCCGGCACTTGAAATAGGGCACTTCAAAGACGAATTCCAAAATCTCGCCCCGGCTGATACCTTCCACCAGTACCCGGATGGTGTCACCCGGCAGCCTAAGCATCTGCTTGATCTTAGCTACCGTGCCGATCCTATAAAAGTCATCGCGAGTCGGCAGGTCGAGATCGGGGTTCATCTGGGTCGACAAAAATACCGTCTGGTTCATCATCATAGCCTTTTCCAGCGCGCTGATGGATTTTTCCCGACCGATGTCGAAGTGCAGCACCATTGACGGAAAGATTGTCAGACCACGCAGCGGTATCATCGGCATTACGTCTACCGACATGTCGTCATCGTCTTCGATCTCGCCATCCTCTATCTCCAGGCCTGCCTGCTCATCTATCTCATCTGGATTACCCAATCGTTGTTTCCTTCGTTTAATTTCTGCCATTGTATCCTCCTTTCTATACTGACCGTGTCTCCTGCGAAAAAACAGGCGGCTGAAGCCGTCTGTTATTCGTTGTTACGCAGTCTCTTCTTTTTTGCCTTTGTCGATCGGTTTGGCCTCGCTCAGTACCAGCGTAGGCCCTGTATTGTGGTCAATCGTGCTTTTAGTGACGATGCACTTGCGAATATCCGTCCGGGATGGAATCTCGTACATAATATCCGTCATGATCTGCTCCAGGATGCTGCGCAGACCACGGGCTCCGGTCTTGCGTTCGAGCGCTTTTTCAGCCACCCGGACGATTGCCTCGTCTTCCATTTCTAATTCAACGCCGTCGATCTGAAACAGCTTGCGGTATTGTTTCAAGATCGCGTTTTTCGGTTCGCGGATGATGCGCACCAACGCTTCTTTCGATAATTCATCTAACGTCACAATGACCGGCAGCCGGCCGACAAATTCAGGAATCAGACCATACTTGAGCAGATCTTCTGCCTGTATCTGGTGCAACAGCTCCGCCCCGGCCTCTTTGGTCGATTTTATGTCGGAGTTGAAGCCGATCGTCTTTTCGCCGATCCGCCGCTGGATGATCTTGTCCAGTCCGTCGAAAGCGCCGCCGCAAATAAACAGGACATTGGTCGTGTCAAACTGGATGAAATCCTGGTGCGGATGCTTGCGGCCGCCCTGAGGCGGAACACTGGCCACCGTTCCTTCAAGTATCTTCAGCAAGGCTTGCTGAACACCCTCGCCGCTGACATCGCGGGTGATCGAGGGATTTTCCGTTTTTCGAGCGATCTTGTCGATCTCGTCGACATAGATTATGCCCTGCTGTGCCTTGTCGATATCGTAATCGGCTGCCTGAATCAGTTTGAGCAGGATGTTTTCCACATCTTCGCCGACATAGCCGGCTTCGGTCAAAGCGGTCGCGTCGGCGATCGCAAAGGGTACATTAAGGATGCGGGCCAGCGTCTGCGCCAAAAGCGTCTTGCCAGAGCCGGTCGGTCCGATCATGACGATGTTGCTCTTTTGCAGTTCAACCTCGTCGTCGTCGTCTGATTCTATCAGCTTTTTATTGCTCATAGCGCTCATCGCGCCTATGCGCTTATAATGATTGTAGACCGCCACCGCCAGGACCTTTTTGGCAGCTTCCTGGCCGATCACATATTCAGACAGAAGTTCGGCAATCTCAATTGGCTTCGGTAAGTTGGCCAAGTCTAAATTAGCGCCCGCCGCGCCGCTGTTAGCCAATTCTTCCCGGATGATATCCTGACACAATTCGATGCACTCATCGCATATAAAGACGTTCGGTCCGGCCACCAAACGGCGCACCTGATCTTGCGGCTTGCCGCAGAACGAACATTTTAATTGCTTGGATTCATCGTATTTTCCCATTTCACTCCTCTTTCTGCCTTTTCATCAAGCCTGGCTCTCGCTGTCCTGATTGATCTTACGGGAGGCGATGACACGATCGATCAGCCCGTAGGCAACCGCCTCTTCGGCATCCATGAAATAATCGCGGTCGGTATCCCGGCTGACCCGCTTCAGCTGCTGGCCGGTCAAATCGCTGAGGATGCGGTTCATCTTTTCCCGGGTGCGGATGATGCGCTCGGCGTGGATGCGCAAGTCTTCGGCCTGGCCGGACATTCCGCCCAGCGGCTGGTGGATCATGATCTCAGCGTTCGGCAGGGCAAAGCGCTTCCCCTTCGCCCCGGCAGCCAATAAAAACGCGCCCATGCTGGCGGCCATACCGACACAGATCGTTGAAACATCGGGGCGGATGTACTGCATGGTGTCGTAAATAGCCATGCCGGCAGTAATCGCTCCGCCGGGGCTGTTGATGTAAAAATTGATATCGCGGTCCGGATCTTCCGCTTCTAAGAAGAGCAGCTGCGCCACTATCAGGCTGGCGGTGTGCTCATTCACTTCCTCGCTCAGAAAAATGACCCGGTCTTTGAGCAAGCGCGAATATATATCGTATGATCGCTCGCCGCGACTGGTTTGTTCAATTACTACAGGGACTAAGGCCATTCCGGCTCCTTCCCGGGGCTTCAGTCAGCGCCCCTTTCCAGGGCTTTGCTGCCGCCCCTTTTTACAACTGCCAAATATTTTGCACCCATGCTTTTATTGTTCCTCAATTACAGCGTTTTCAAACAGAAAATTGACTGCTTTGCGATGACGAATATCTCTTTTCATCATCTCACGGCCTGCGCCGCCGAGCATCTCTTTCATTTTCTCCGGCTCGGTCTTATACATGGCGGCCATACCGCTGAGTTCGGTTTCGATGTCTTCGTCGGTGGCTTCAAGACCTTCTTGCTGCGCCACCGCTTCTACTAACAGGCGGGTCTTTACCCGCTTGACAGCGTCGCTGCGCAATTCGGCCTTATAACCGGGCACATCTTTACCCATGAACTGCAGATACTGTTCCATGGTGAGGCCTTGGTATTTAAGCTGCTGGGCCAGTTCCTGGAGCATGTTTTCGGTCTCGTTGCGGATCATCCCTTCCGGGATGTCGAAATTATGATTGTCGTAGAGCTGCTCCAACACAGCGTTCCTGCCTTCATAGAGAGCCTTGTCGTTGGCAGTAAATTCCAGTTTTTTGCGGGCGTCCTGCCGCAGTTCTTCAAGGGTTTCGAACACGCTTACATCCTTGGCGAAATCGTCATTCAACTCGGGCAGTTCCGTCTCTTTGACCTCATGCACGGTGCAGCTGAAAACCGCTTCTTTGCCGGCCAGAGATTCTTCGGGATAATCCTCCGGGAATTTTACCTTGACATCGCGCTGCTCACCTTTAACCGCCCCGATCAGCTGTTCTTCAAAGCCGGGAATGAAGGTTCCCGAACCTATCGTCAGGGGCTGGCGCTCAGCTGTGCCGCCCTCGAAGGCGACACCGTCGACCGACCCGGCATAGTCTAAAACCAGGCTGTCGCCGGCTTTGGCCGGCCGGTCGACCACTATGATCCTGCCGTTGCGCTTGCGCAGCTGCTCAATTTCCTTATCGACGTCTTCCTCGCTGATAGAGATTTCAAACTTCGGTTTTTTGAGTCCTTTATAATCCTGCACCGTCACTTCAGGCGGCACGTCCACCTTCAAGGTGACCGTAAAATCCTGCCCTGCTTTAATCTCGCTGAATTCGGCGTCCGGCTGATCGACCGGTTCAATTTTCAGTTCATCTAATGCCTGAGGATAGGATACGCTGAACAGCTGGTTGACGGCGTCTTCGAAAAAGACATCTTCGCCGTAGCGCGCTTCGATCAGTTTACGCGGCGCCTTGCCCTTGCGGAAGCCATCTAACGTGAATCTGCCCTTGCCCGCTTTATAGGCTCTGTCGACCGCCTGGTCGAATTCTTCGGCGCTGAAATCCATTTTGAAAGTGACAGTGTTTTCTTCTCTTCCGATGTGAGTTGCTTTCATAGATCGGTGATCCTCCTTAGTTGTGTAAGCTCCCTCTCGTCTGGTGAGCTCCTTTTCTTTATTATTTGAGCAGCGCGATCCCGCGCGCATACTTGCTGGTATTCATTTCGACCAGATTATAGCGCTCTTTTAACTGCGCGCCCAATTGCCTGACCGTTTCCTGATCACCGGAAAACAATTCGATCTCCAATTCACAGATCGGCCGGTTGCCGTTCTCGGTCAGTATCTCGCCGGTATCTATGGCGACTTCCATGATCGTATCCTGGTCGTCCAGCCGCATCCGCCGTCTGAGATATTGCACCTCAAGGATGGCTGTCAGCGGCTTATCACCGATTAACTCGATCATTGCCCGGCCGGCCTCGCTTTCTTTAAAAATATCCGGACTGGGCTGGATGAAACAGTTGGGATCGTCAACCGGCACATTGACCTCTTCACAGACATGCAGTCCGTCGACGGCGTTGCCGTTCCATTTAAGAGAAGCGACGATGCGAGTCCCCTCCATGCGCACCCGAAAGGCGATGTCGCGCTGCGACAGCGCGCGATCCGCTGTGTCAAAATAGACGGATCTCATTAAAACCGTTTCTTTTGAATCAGCGTCAGCTAATCGGTTCAAGTAATCGTCATCCCAAATAGCATCGGCTTCCGCCTTATCGGAGATGCTATACTTCATTTCGATTTCCATGCTATCTCCTGTCTGTTAACAGTTGATCTGCCGCTGGCAGACCAGCTTCAATTCAAGCACCCGAAAACGGGCATAGAAACGAAGCAATGCCATGCTTTGTAATATTACCATTGTTTAGCCGGTCTGACAACCGCTAAATCCCGTGCTTTTCCATATCGAGCAGGCGGCGTTTGAGATCTAATCCTCCGCCAAAACCGACCAGACTGCCGTTTTGGCCGATTACCCGATGGCAGGGCACGATTATAGGTATCGGGTTGCGGTGATTGGCCTGGCCTACAGCCCGGCACGCCTTGGGCCGCCCTATTGCCCGGGCGACCTCGGCATAGCTGCGGGTCTCGCCATAGGGTATCTCCATCAACGCCTGCCAGACGGCCTTTTGAAACTCGGTTCCTTCTAAAGCCAGCGGCAGGTTGAATTCCTTACACCGGCCGGCCAGATATTCGCGCAGCTGGCTCTCTGCCCGGTCTAGCAACGCTTTGACTCCAGCGACCGGTTTTTTGACCTCTGCGGCGCTCCGGTAGGTTCGCCCGGGCGGAAACTCCTCACCGGGCAGCGCCAGCAAAGTAATCGCCCGGCCATCTGTGCCTATCATAAAGATGCCGTCAGCCGTCTCTATTTCCCGGATATACATCCGCCTTCCTCCCTATTCCAAACCTTCACGCATGATCTCCACCAGGCGCTTAGTAATCTGAGCCGTAAGTCCCCAGATGGGATATTCGTTATAGCGGTAGATCGGAATGTCGGCCACCCCGCCCCGCCAGCGATAATTCGGCTCGGTATTGAGCGTCTTATATGGGAAATCTTCATTGATTTGTGGCTGTATGGCGTATTGATACAGCAATGGTTCGCTGTCCCAGAAAAAGCTGAACGGTACGGTGAAGCACTCCTTGACCTCGTCCGGGTTCGGTTTGATCGGCTGCTCGTCAAACTTCCGGATGACGCCCAAATAGGGATACATAGTAAAGTTTCTGTAAGTATGCAGGAAATCCATGGGCCCGATCAGGCTGATTTCCTGTGGCTGCAAGTTTAATTCCTCGCAGGTCTCACGAACAGCGCACTCGGCCGCCGTCTCTCCGGCTTCGATCTTTCCGCCGGGGAAACACACCTGGCCGGGCTGGTTGACCAGACCTTCGGAACGAACTTCATATAGCAGGCTCAGCTCACCGTCCGCCTCAATCAGCGGTACCAGCACAGCATAAAAGCGATGGCTGTCAATGGGCCTGGGATGCCAGTCAACAAAGCGCTCTTTGAAATCTTTAATGCTCCAAAACGCTTTACTGTCTTTTGTTGCCGTTTCTTTCGTCATTTTTTGACCTCTGCACAACTATCTGCGGAAACCATAGCCGCTCATCGGCGACTTTTTTCATTATACCATGAACGCTGTTTAAGCGCTTGTGCTCCCGCTGCCCCGTTGAAAAATAAAAAAGACCCGTCGCATAGGACGACAGGTCCTTGACACAACTTTCGCCCTGACCGGCGAAAAAAATCATCTAAAGAAATACTTCTGTGCCAATGGTAAAACATCCCAGGGCGCCGCTTCGATCTTTATTCCATCAAGCGTTACTTCGTAGGTGGTTTTATCCACCCGGACATTCGGACACGCGGTATTGCGTATCATGTCTTTTTTGCCGAGCTTTCTGGTGCTTTTTATTGGGAGGAATTTTCCCGCTGATGAAGGAATTTTTTCCTCGATGCCGTCATCCAGTGCCGCCTGAGTTACAAAAACCCGGCATAGCTCATTTATGGCGTTGCCGTACGCGCCGAATTGGCGACGATACAACAGGGGTTCAGACGCCTTTGTGCTGGCATTTGAATCTCCGATAGCGCTCATTACCATAAAGCCTTGCTTCAGTATAAATTCCGGTTTGGCGCCGAAGAATTCCTTTTTCCAGATGACGATATCCGCTAAAGTTCCGGGCTGGAACGAGCCGACATAATCATCGATGCCTAATACAATAGCCGGGTTGATCGTGTATTTCGCGAGATAGCGAAGCACTCTCTGATTATCATTCTCCCCCTGTTCTTCGGGCAACGCGCCCCGCTGCTGTTTCATCTTGGAAGCTAATTGCCAGGTCCGCAGAATTGTTTCCCCGGCGCGCCCCATCCCCTGAGAATCTGAGCTGAGAATGCTGATCGCGCCTATATCATGCAAAACATCTTCTGCGCCTATCGTAGTCGCCCGCATCCGGCTTTCCGCGAATTCAATATCTTCTTTAAGCTGCCGATTCAGGTGGTGGACAGTGAGGATCATATCCAGATGCTCCGCGACTGTATTGACTGTATATGGGATGGTCGGATTGGTGGATGAAGGGATCAGATGCTCATAAGAGCATAGCTCGAGGCTGTCCGGCACATGACCGCCGCCGGCGCCTTCCACATGAAAAACATGCGTTGTCCGGCCGTTGATGGCTCTTAGAGTATCTTCAATGCTGCCGGCCTCGTTCAGGGTGTCGGTGTGAATCTGGAGCTGACAGCCAAATCGGTCGGCAACTTCCAAGCATGTGTTGATCGTTGCCGGCGTACACCCCCAATCCTCATGCAGTTTGATTCCAATGCTGCCCGAACGAATGGATTTTTCAATCACAGCGGGCAGACAGGAAGCGCCCCGGCTAAAAAATCCGGCGTTGACCGGCAGTGCCTCGTGCGATTCGATCATATATCGAAATCCGGATATGGTGGTTTCCACCGATATAGTTTTTGCGCCCGACCCGCCGCCGACCATAGTGGTTACACCATTCGCCAATGACTCCCAGACCTGTTCCGGGCACATAAAATGGATGTGGCAGTCAACTCCTCCGGGAGTGGCGATCAGCCCGCCGCTGCCGGAAATGATTTCAGTGGCCGCTGAAACGATTAAACCGGGGCTGATATCCATTGTGTTGGGATTGCCGGCTTTGCCGATCCCGACAATTCGCCCGTTTTTTATTCCCAGATCTCCTTTTATAATTCCCGCGACCGGATCCAGCAGGATCATGTTGGTCAAAACAACATCCAAGGCTCCCTCTTCCGGCGTCAAGCCGGAGGTCAGGCCCATGCCGTCGCGGGCGCTCTTCCCACCGCCGGAAATACATTCATCTCCGTATTGAGCCGCGCAATAATCTTTTTCAATTTCAATCACAAGCCCCGTATCCGCCAGCGATATCCGATCTCCGGCGGTAGGCCCGTACAGCTTGTAATAATCAAGTCGGCTCAACTCACTGCTCATCCCTGTCCCTCCTTGATAAAACCCGCCCGGCGTGCTTTTTCTAACGCTCTTTCGCGAACATCCGCATCTCGCACACAGCCATTAGTAAGATCATTAAAGCCTAAGATGATCTGCTCTCCCGCATATTCAGTCAGCTGTACCTCATGTGTCTGGCCGGGAGCAAAGCGAATGGCTGTCCCGGAAGGAATATCCAAATGCATGCCAAAGGCTTTTTCCCGGTCAAACGCCAGTGCGCGGTTCACTTCAAAAAAATGAAAATGCGAACCGATTTGAATAGTCCGCACTCCTTCATTTTTTACCTGAAGCACGCAAGTCCGGCGTCCCCGGTTGATGACAACGGGCTGATCTTTTAATTGAAACTCACCTATTTTGTGCTCTTTATATCCGTTCATTTGTTGTTTCCTTCATTCCATAAAATGAGATCAGATCCTTTCTGGTCTCCGCCGCTGTAGCTAACCGTATCGGATCCTCGATAGTCACAAGCTTGTTCCCATCCGGGAACAGGACCTCCAGCTGTAACATGGGTAGAAGCTGGGGCGTACCCTCCATAACATCTTCAAGCGAAATAATGCTCGCTCCCAGATCAACCAGCTGATCGATAGTATACCCGCCTTCCCGGGCCCGCTCCAACAATTCGTCACAAATAATGGCGCTGGCCTCGATATAGTTCAACTTGACCTTTCGTATCATCCGGCGCCGGGAAACCTCCGCTATCCCGAAAAAAATCAGGCGCTCCAATTCCTTCTGTGTCAGCCGCATCGCCATCTCCTCTTTATAATTATTCTAAGATGTGCAGGGCGGGATTCTGGTCTGCCTTATTTCCCGCCCCGCATCAAATTACGCTCAGTCTTTCCGATAAACGATCCGGCCTCCCATGACTGTCATCGCTACTTTTATATCCTTGATCGTTTCCGGATCAACTGTTGTGATATCCTCCTGCAAAACTACCAGATCAGCATATTTCCCCTTTTCGATGGAACCAAATGAATCCTCTTCAAATGTGCTGTAAGCCGGATAGTTGGTATAGGCTTTCAATGCTTCCATTATATCGACACGTTGCTCCTCGCCTAACGAGCTCCCCTTAAAGCTTTTCCGGACGACCGCGCTATAGAGCGCCTCCATCGTGTTCACATTGCAAACGGGGCAATCGGTATTTCCCGGCGCAATGATCCCCATTTCCTGATAGGTCTTCTGCGGTATCACCGATTTCACGCGTTCTGTTCCCAAGGCGTTCAGATATCCTTCTCCCAAAGGGTAGAGGAAGCCAAAGGACGAGCCTACGATCAACCCTAGTCGCTTTATCCTATCCAGCTGCTCCTTGGTCGGAAGTATACAATGCTCGAGCCGGTTGCGCATCGCCGGTAAATCGTATCCTTTCCCCGCTGTTTCGATAACATTAAGGGCAAATTCAATCGCCCGGTCACCGATGGCGTGAACGGAAACCCGGATTCCCCCTTGAAAAGCTTTGCGCACGCTCTCGGTCATCTCTTTTTCATCATCGTAATACATGATCCCGTACGCCGATTCGTCTTTATAATATGGTTTGGTCACAGCAGCCGTTTTTCCAGATACGCTGCCATCAAGCACATATTTTACCCCTTGGATCCGCAGCATGTCATTGCCGAACCCGCTTTCTATCCCCAGCTCATACAGGTCATCCAGCAGGCCTTGCCCGAGTATATTTTCCATTGCAACCGCCCAGAATCGCACCCGAGCCGTCAATTTATTCATCTTATGCAGACGTTGGTAGATCTTCAGCCCTTCCGGCTGACCCCCCATATCCCCGATGGATGTTATCCCATAGCTGGCCAAAACTTTGAGCGCCTTCTCCATGCCCTTCTGCATTTGATCGATCGTATAAGAAGTGATGGGCAGCATTTCCATCGCTCGTTCCTGCAAGATTCCATCCGGTTCGCCTGTCTGATCCTTTTGAATGTGTCCCCCCTCCGGATCCGGCGTGTTGCGATCAATGTTACCCAATTTTAACGCCAGACTATTGGCGACCGCCACGTGAACGCAGGTCCTGGTTAAAATGACCGGATTGTCGGGGGCGACTTTGTCAAGATCCCAACGGGTAGGATTGCGCTTTTCCGCGAACTTGCTGTCATCCCAGCCAAAACCTCTGATCCATTCTCCTTTTGGCGTTTCTTTAACTTTTTCATCTAATGCCTGCAGCATTTTAGCCAGCGATACAGTATTTTCGCCGCCGCAATCTACGCCAAGCAAATTCTCCGCATACATCAGAGGATGCATGTGGCTTTCTATGAACCCCGGCAAAAGGACGCGGCCTTGCAGATCAATGGCTTCCGTACCAGGCCCTATAAACCGTTTGGCTTCTTCATCTGTGCCGACATATTGAATCCTGTCGCCACTTACAACGACCGCCTGGCTGATATTCTGATCAGCCCCCATAGTGATTACTTTCCCGTTAAAAAGCACTAGATCCGGGTTACCCGTGTACATAACTCTCTCCTTTCCGGAAGGTGCTCCCTTCCTGATATTCCTTCTGCAAGCTCTGTATGATCCCGGCCCGCAGGGCAAAGTTTCGCCCTGCGGGCGGCATCATTTCTCAAATGTTTCTACTTGTCTGATAAGCTTCTCTGACTAATGTGGCTATGCTTTATTACTTTTTCCCGGCGCCTCTTATCATCATAGCGGCGTCACGAGTTCCCATAATGCCAAGCAGCAGAATCATGGCAATGCTCATTATCATACCAATCACAATCGTTAGCAGGGCTACGGTAGGAATATGGAAGAGGAAGGCCAGCACATAGTGCAGGATAAACGCTGTGAAGACGATGACCCAGAAAATCTTCCACGCTGACGTATCCGCGCCCAGCCATCCAAACACCCCCGGCCTGGTGACTTTTTCTTCGACCAGATCGCTGGTTTTCAATTCCTCACCCAATACTTTGTAGTTGGTTGCCAAAGCTTTTGAATAGTCTGCTTTAGTAGCCAGGCTGACAATGATCATCAATGGAACGGATACCAACACTCCTACATGGCAGGCATGCAAGCCATGCATCAACCCTCCGGGACTGCCGACATTGATCCAGGCATAGCAGGCCCAGGCGAAGGACGCTATACCTCCTCCATAAGAAGCCGCCGCCGCCCCGGCGGTCGTCGATCTTTTCCAGAACCAGGCCGCCATAACAGGAGCAAACAAGCCGGAAATAACGATCGCCTGTCCTAAGGACCATAACGGGATCAGGATCGGCAGCCAGTTCGCGCAAGCGATTCCGATCACGGTGACAATAAACAGAGACATTCTGCTGGCAAACAGAACTTGTTTGTCAGTGGCATTTTTGTTGATTACTTTATGGTAGATATCGTTGGTTAAAATCGTAACTCCATTCATTGCGAAAGAAGAACCGCAGGAAACAATCGTCATAATGAGGCCGGTCATGATCAAAACCCCGACCAGCGTCCCTGTGTGATTCACTGTAAACCAGGCATACAGCGCGTCTCCGCTCAGTCCTTCCGGTATGCTAAACCGGCCGATAAAAGCTCCGGCTAAAAGTGCCATGCCCGCAATAAACGGAAGCACATTGAAATAGGAGCCGCCCAAAATGGACAGCATGCCGTTGGAGCTGGTCTTGGGCGATTCAGCCATATAAGCCCACATATATATCCAGGGGTCGATAAAATAGAACAATCCGAATGTCAGCCCCCAGACGGTGAACAGAGTGGGATCGATTGACCAGAAACTCATCATTGCCGGTGGCAGGGACCGGAACATGGTGTCTACGACTTCCACCGGATTGCCGATCATTTTGAGAGTTACCGCGGCAATCAGAACAATGCCCACCGATTGCAAAAGGGATTGTATCCATTGATTGACCAGCGCCGAGTACTGTCCGGCGGTGACCAGATACATCAACATAACGATAGCGCCCACAAAGACGCCGATCTTCATATCGAGGCCGAACATGATGTTGGCCACGATCGCGATCGCTAAGAACTGCATCCCAGTGATAACGCCCGGTCTTAAGAAGCCGATGATGGCAATGGGCAGCCGGAGAGATTCACCGTAACGCGCGCAAACAAAGTCCGCTATCGTGATGGCTCCGGTCTTTCTGCCGAAATAGTTGACCCTTCTGGCAAAGACGACAATAAATATTACGCAGCCGGTGATAACAAAGATGGAGGTCCACATTCCGGAGATTCCGTCTGTGTAACCCAGGCTGACGTATCCGGCCACACTGGATCCGCCGACAAAGCCGCCAAGATATGCGGCGGCCAGCAGCCAGAAAGGCGCCTTCCGCCCTGCCAGCATGAAGTCTTCTGATGATACGACCAGTTTCTTGAACCACAGGCCGATAATAATGAATACAATAGCTAATCCCACAACGGAGACCAAAGATAGACTGATAATACTACTCATTTTTTTCATCTCCTTTCGTGCTTTTGTGAGAATAGTCGTCCGCTATCTGTCCTGTAGGACCGCGCTAAACATCCATTTTCCGGATGTCATAATGAACAGCCCCGCACGGACAAACCGCATGGTAACAACTGTTTTCTTCATCATAATCAAGCACTTCTGTCTTCACTCCAAACCGTGTTGCCATGATCCAGGGATAGATCGCGTTGATAGCCGTCAGGCATACCGGTCCGGATTTTTCATAATTGATAGCCGGGCCTTCTAAAACCAATACATCTCCGGCCGGCATAGCCGGACATTCTGATTCGGTCACTCTGACCTCGACAACTGACGGTTTTTTCTCTGCACATTCGTTTGACACTTTTTAATCACCTCGCTTTCTTTGGCAGATGCTTTCACACAGTCAAATACTGAATTTAGTGAATTTCGCGAATATGGCGAATATTTCGATAATTACTATAGCAAATACCATGCCAACTTCCAAAAGGTTCATTTTTGAACAAAAGCAGATTAAGTAAGAAACCGCCGTTAAACCGATAGTGACTCACTGCGTCGTATGCCCACCCCTTGTTTTGCGGCCAACCCCTGATTAAAAGCCATTTATGACCGGATAGGCTTTAAGTCAAGCAAAATAAACCGCAATCGGTTTATTGAACCGATTGCGGTTTATTTTGCTTGATTCAGTATATTCTGACCATCATTTTTTGCTTCGGATATATTTATGAATTTTTCTCATAGCCGCCGATTGGCTAATCTGCAAGAGCTCCGCTGTTTTATAGCTGCTGCCGCATGACTCATAAGCGGAAACAACCATCTGCCTTTCAACTTCTTCTATCGCTTCCTTAAGAGGGAGGGTTTCTTTGATCGTAATGGTCCTGCCCGGTACCCCGTCGATTATTGTCTGCAAGTAATTAGGCAAGTCCGTAACCTCAATAAATCCCTTTTGATCCGTAACTATTAAACGTTCTATAAAATTCTCAAGTTCTCTTATGTTCCCGGGCCAACTGTAACCAGCCATTGCATCCATGGCGTTTAGGCTGATCACGACATTTGTTTTGTGAATCTTACTGTACTTGCTGCGAAAATGTTCAATCAGAGGCAGTATATCCTCTTTCCTTTCTCTCAGAGGCGGTATATAAATAGGAACGACATTGATCCTGTAATACAGTTCGCTCCGAAAACGTCCTTCGGCGATCATGGCCGGCAGGTCAAAATTGGTGGCTGTGATCAACCGTATATCTACGGGGATCGCTTCTTCACCTCCCACCCGGGTGATCTGACGGTTCTGCAGGACGTTCAACAGCTTAGCCTGTATGTTCAACGGCATGTCGCCGATCTCGTCCAGGAATAAAGTCCCTTTGTTCGCAATTTCGATCAGGCCGCGTTTACCACCTTCTTTAGCACCCGTAAATGCTCCCGCCGAGTATCCGAATAGTTCGGACTCAATCAAATTGTCCGGGATAGCCGCGCAGTTGATCTCTACAAATTTGGCATTATGCCTGAGGCTGTGATCGTGTATGTATTTGGCCAGCATGCTTTTCCCGCTGCCTGTCTCACCAGTGATCATAACGCTGGAATCGGACTTTGCCACCCAATTCGCAAAATCTTTCACCGTTTGCATGGCAAGGCTTTTGCTGATGATCTCACTCTGTATGGCTTTGCTTTTATTATGTGATTTTGCATTATAATATTTGTCTAATAATTTTAATTCATCGATCAGGCGCGCGTTACTCACAACCAAATGGACATCTCCTTCCTTATTTAAGATAGGAGTTATGGTTGTGATTACTTTGTCCCCCGGGACATTCTGAAGGAATGTGATCTGCCGTTTTTCTTTGATAGCCACAGGCGTCATCGACGGTTTATATATCCCAAGCCGCTCCATGTCGCGAACTGTTTTGCCTTCTACAAATTCCCGGTTGACCTGACAATGCTTTTCAAACGCTCTGTTTACCCGCAGGATCTTCCCTTTCCCATCGGTTACATGGAAGTTGTCGGCGCTGTTATCCAGAGTCAGATTCAACATATCGTTTTCTTGTTTCATCTTTTCGATTTTATCCAAGAGAACGGCAAATGTTTCTTCTGTTATTACGTCTGTTTCTAAACCAAACAGGCTGCTGATTTTTTTTATGAATTTTTCAGTCGCAGACATTTGCCCCACCTGCCTCTGGCATTGGTTTTTCGGAAGTCAGTCTTACGGGTCTACTCTATCATCACTATACAGATAAGAACAGGAGTTTGTCAAATTGCCGCCGCGGTTTTTGCTTTACAAAGCAAGGCTCCATATGTATAATGAATGAGTGCCTTCGGGCCGCTTATGCGCCAGTAGCTCAGCTGGATAGAGTGCCTGACTACGAATCAGTAGGTCGGGGGTTCGAATCCCTCCTGGCGTGCCAGATAAGAGAGTGTCTCCTCAGTTTTAAGTTAAACCTTTTGGGGACACCCTCTTTTTTCTTTGTCTTAAGTCTGCACGAAAAAGCAGCTTCGCACAAAAAAATGAGTACATATGACCAGACATCTGATAATATTGAAGAAAGAACAGGAGACATAAGGAAACTATCATGAACAAAATAAAAAAAGCGGCGATCATTGGCGGCGCGCTGGTAGGAGGTTTAATCGGCGGCAGCCTGTCTGTCATCGGCAAAGTCAGCCGGAAGAAACTGTTAGATGATCTAGGCTCGAACATTGTCGATTCAACCCTGCTAACCGGCAAGATCACCGGTGACATGCTCAGCGGGACGACCCATCTGCTGATCGGCAAGATCAGGAAAAAGCCCCGCTGCCTCAAACAGGGAAAGAAGGACCTCCAAAGAGCCGGCAGCCAGGTGGTCGATAATTTCGTCACTAACACAAAGCAGGTGCTGCGCAATACCGGCGACCTGGCCGGCGGAATAGTCAAGCGTGATAAAAAGCGCGTCATCCGTAGCCTGAAAACATTGGGGAAAATTGCTACTGTAGGGACACTAACGGTAGGTGCCATACTGGTGCCGGATGAAGAGCCGGCAGCCGACAGCACAGTTGATCGCACAAACTATTGATCATCGGTCTATCGGCCGTGCCTAAGACCAGAATTCCCGGTTCGACCGGCAGTGGCGTTCTGTCAGGTCGCGTCTTACTCTCGGCTTTTAAGCTGTTTTCCCAGTTTTGCCAGGGCTCGTTTGTGCCAGCTGACGACGGTATTATATTTTTTATTCAACAGGGCGGCGATCTCCGTTAAAGACAGGTCGTAATAATAATGCATGATCAAAACGCTGCGATATTCCGGGCGCAGACGGCAGAGTTCGATTTTTATCCGCAGCTGCTCTTCTTTAGCAAGATAGAGTTCCGCGATGTTGCCGGCGGGACTTCCCGATCTGCTCAGCCTGCAATCGCAGATGCTCTCCAAAGCTATGTCCTCCACCGCCTGTTCCCGACTGCTCTTTTGGCGATGGTAGGATGCCAGGGCACGTCTGGCGATTACTCTCAGTGCGGAAACAACGCAGCGATAGCCGCGCAGCTGCCTGACATTCTTCCAGGCTGTCGTCATCGTTTCCTGCACTATATCTTCCGTGAATTCCTGATCACCGGTGATAGTATGCACCCACCTGATCAAATTGGCATAATGTGGTTGGACACACTGTTCATAAAAATGATGATCTGTCGCGCTCTGCATCTTAGTCGCCTTATTCGTCCGGTGTTTAATTGAACATTCGTCCGGTGTTTAATTGAACCAGCATAGCTGGTTGGTTTCCGACAGATCCGCCAGAGCACCGGCCTCCCTCAGCGCCTGGATCGCTGTCTTGTTCAGCCGGGCTCTCCTGGTCAGATCGCTGACAGAGAGAAAATCATGCTCTTCCCGAGCGGCCACTATGCCGGCCGCGGCAGACACGCCGACTCCGGCCAGGGCCGCTAAAGGCAAACGTATCCTGCCTTCTTCCACCTCGAATTTGCCGGCAGTCGATTTTTTCAGATCGACCGGATGAAATGCCAAACCCCGTTCCAACATCTCGTAGGCAACTTCCAAAACGACCAGTTCATCTAGTTCCTTGGCACTGGCTGCCCTCCCCTGCTGCTCTATATCAAGCATCCGGCGCAGCACCGCCGAAGTACCGCCCAGGATCACCGACGCGTTGAAATCTGCGATTTTAACTGTAAAGAAGGCCGCATAGAAAGCCAGCGGATAGTGCACTTTGTAATAGGCGATCCTGTAGGACATCATCACATAGGCGACCGCGTGCGCTTTGGGAAACATGTATTTGATGCTCTTGCAGGATTCTATATACCATTCCGGCACCTCGTGATCGCGCATCAGCTTTTCATGTTCGGCTGTCAGACCGCGCCCCTTCCGGACTCCTTCCATAATATGGAAGGAGTCTACCTGCGGCAGTCCACGAGCGATCAAATCGTTCATGATATCGTCGCGGGTCGAAATCACCCCGGAAATAGATGTTGTTCCGCTCCGGATCAGTTCCTGGGCATTCCCGATCCAGACGTCGGTACCGTGCGACAGACCGCATATGCGTATAAGATCCGCGAATTTATGGGGCTGAATGTCGTCCAGCATCTGACGGACGAAGGCAGTCCCGAACTCAGGCACACCCAGGGTGCCGTGGCGATAACGATAGTTCTCACTGTCGATGCCCAGCGATTCGATCCCGCGAAAGAGACTGTTGGTTTTTTCATCGTTCAGTGAGATCAGCAGAGGAGCGACCCCGGTGCTGTCTTCCAGCATGCGCAGCATTGAAGGAACATCGTGCCCTAAAATATCAAGCTTTAACAGATTCTCTTCGATCGAATGATAGTCGAAATGGGTGGTTATAACACCCTTGTCTTCATTGTTTGCCGGATGCTGCACCGGGCAGAACTCCGTGATATCGTGATCGCGGGGAACGATGATAACGCCCCCCGGATGCTGACCGGTGGTGCGGCGGACTCCGGTACATTGGCTGGCCAGCCGTTCGATCTCCCACCTGCCTGCTTCCAGGCCCTTTTCCTCAAAATATTTTTTGACGAAGCCGAAGGCGGTTTTTTCAGCGATGGTGCCAATAGTTCCCACCCGATAGATATTTTCCCGGCCGAAAATAGTCTCAAGGAATTTGTGCGCCTGGCTCTGATATTCGCCGGCAAAATTGAGGTCGATATCCGGAGTTTTGACATCTCCAGAAAAACCGAGAAACACTTCGAAGGAGATGTTGAAACCTTCTTTGAGGCAGTCTGCGCCGCAGCGCGGGCATTGCGCGTCGGGCAGATCAACTCCGCAATCACAATCCGCCAGATCAGCAAATACTGTGTTCCGGCAGGCCGGGTCGCTGCAGATATAGTGCGGCGGCAGAGGATTGACTTCTGTGATGCCAAACATAGTTGCCGCCAGCGATGAACCGACCGAGCCACGTGAACCCACCAGATAGCCGTTGCGCAGCGATTCCTGCACCAGCATACCAGCGGATACGTACAGCACTGCGTAGTCATTGTCGATGATCAGACTGAGTTCGCGCTCCAAACGATCGGCTACCGGCTCGGGCAGCGATTCGCCATAGAGCCGGTGCGCGTTTTCCAGGCAGGTCTCGCGCAGTATTTTATCCGCATCGGGGATCTCCGGCGGAAAATTGCCTTTGGCTATCGGCGAAACTTCTTCGATCCGGTCAGCGATCCGCCTCGGATTCTCAATCACGACCTGCCGAGCTCGCTCTTCTCCTAAATAGGCAAACTCGTCGAGCATCTCGGTGGTAGTGCGATAATAAAGGCCACTGTTGCTTTCAACATCTTTATAGCCCTGTCCGGCCATCAGGATCTGGCGGTAGAGCGCGTCTGCTTCGTCGATATAATGAACATCGCCGGTTGCCACCACCGGCAGGCCCAGACGGTCGCCCAGTTCTACGACCTGACGGTTGAGCGTTTCCAGCGCTGCGATATCGGTTACACGGCCTTCATCAACCAGAAAAAGATTATTGCTGACAGGCTGAATCTCCAGGTAATCATAAAACCTGGCGATATCATCGACATCCGCCTCTCTGGAATGCGGCGCCAACAAGGCCTGGTAGACTTCCCCCGCCTGGCAGGCCGACCCGATGATCAGTCCCTCGCGATGCTGTTCGATCAGCTTGGCCGGCAGGCGCGGTCTTTTGTAGAAATAGTTCAAATGCGACAGTGAGACCAGTTTGTAGAGGTTGTGCAGACCGGTCTGGTTTTGAGCCAGTAAAATGATATGATAGACCGGCTGAGTTTTATAATTACTGGCATCTCTAATCAGATAGCCTTCCAGGCCGTATATCAGCTTGACCGGCCGGCCGGCGGCAGCGACTCTTTTAGCCGCGTTGGCAGCTTCCGGAAAAGACTGGACAACACCATGGTCGGTTAACGCGATAGCCGGATGCCCCCAGATGCTGGCCCGGTCGATCAGTTCGGCGACATCGGCCAGCCCGTCCATGGCGCTCATTTTGGTATGAGCGTGAAGCTCGACTCTCTTCTGCGAAGCTGAGTCCATCCGCGGCAACAGCCTGGTTTCCTGAATCTCACGAGCTGATAAGGTAACGGCCTTTTCATAGGTATCGTACTCAGGAATGCCCCGCACCTTTATGGCGCAGCCGGGCTGCAAGCGTTCGGAATCTGCCGCGAAGCGCTCATCACTGGTGAACCATTTGACGCAGGTCGAACCGGAATCGTCGTTTATAAGCAATGAAACAAGAAGATTTCCTTTGCGGATGACCCGGCTGCTGACTTTAAAGACCGTGCCCTGGATGACGGCGCTTTCCTGCCCGGCCGCCAATTCGGCAATCGGCCTGGCCTCTTCAGCGATCTTCTTTCCCATGATCGAACGACCGCCGGCCCTCCTTCTCCCGGCAGCGTTTTTTTCTGCCGCGTTTGCTTGAGACCGTTCAGTGGCTGGCTGGGGCTTCGGTTCAAGAATAATCCAAGCGCCTTCCGTTTCCTCTGTGAGCAAACTTGCCTTCAGGCGGACACGCCGGACATAGTTGAACACTCTATGCTGTAAAACTTTTTCAATTTTAGTTATATCTTCCGCCGGCAGCTCAAAATTGAACGCCAAATCAAGATTCAGGCATTTATCTGCCTGATTAAGTTCGGCCTTTTTAATCATATAGGCCGGCTTCTCTTTGTTCGCCGGCCTGATGGCGTTCCATGTGATAAGATCTTCTAGAAACTGCTTCATATCCGGTATTTTACCACAGCCGGAAGAGGGCTTCTACTGTGGTTTCTCATAAAGTGCGCAGTTCTTCCAAAAAGCGTCGGACGATGTTCTCAACCTCGCCGCTTTCGGATACGGAGTTTTTCCTAAACAGCACCGCCCGCTGATTCCCGAAGGCGATCCCAATGTCGGCCTGGCGGGCCTCTCCGGGGCCGTTCACTTCACAGCCCATGATCGCCGCACGTATAGGCGGCAGGCCCTGCCGGCGGCGCTCTCCGGCGATCTCTGCGATCTGACTTTCAAGGTCGGCGATCGATGCATGAAAGCCCGGCCAGGTCCGGCCGCAGGTTGGGCAGGAAACCACATCGATGCCTTCGCGGCGCAGTCCGGCCGCTTTGAGTATGTCGATCCCTACCCGGACTTCTTCGACCGGATCGCCGGTCAGCGATACTCTGAGAGTATCACCGATGCCGGCCAGCAGCAGCGCACCTATCCCGACAGCGGAACGGATACTGCCAAAGCGTATGCTCCCCGCTTCGGTGACACCGATATGCTGTGGATGATCACTTTGGTCGGCCAGCCTGCGACATGCGTCATAGCAGGTCTTAGGATCCGGCGATTTGATGGAAAGCACCAGTTGATCATAGCCCAGATTCTCGATCAGCCCGGCCATGCGCAAAGCGCTTTCAGCCAGGGCCGCCGCGGTGACGCCGCCATGCTTTTTTAGAAGGTCGGCGTCGAGCGATCCGGAATTGACACCCACCCGGATCGGCACGCCTTGCCGACGCGCGGCGGCGACTACTTTTTGCAGCCCGGCCGGCCCACCGATATTACCTGGGTTTATACGGATTTTGTCTGCCCCCTGCTCTATCGCCTGAACAGCCAGACGGTGGTCGAAATGGATGTCGGCAATCAGAGGGATGTTGATCTGGCGCCGGATCTGCGCGATCGCCTGCGCCGCCTGACTGTCTGGCACAGCAACACGCACAAGTTGGCAGCCGGCCTCCGCCAACCGCTCGATCTGCGCGACCGTAGCTGCCACATCTCTGGTATCAGTATTGGTCATCGACTGAACAGTCACCGGCGCACCGCCCCCGATCGGGACGTCGCCGCACCACAACTGCTTCGTCATTTGCTTCCTCCCGGTTTCGTTTCTTTGCTCTTTTGTTTGCTCAATTCAGAATAAAGCGGCCGACATCCTGAAAAACCAGATAGATCATCAGACCGAACAGCAACATTATGCCCACGAAGTGGATCTTCCCTTCAGTCGCATCGCTTATCGCCTTGCCGGTGAACTGGCGGATCAGCAAAAACAGCAGCCGCCCGCCATCCAGCGCCGGAAATGGCAGCAGATTGATGATGCCCAGATTAAGGCTGATCAGCGCCGCCAAATTTGCAATGTATAGAAAACCCAGCTTTGCCTGGTCGTTGATCAGGCTGACTATACCCACCGGTCCGACCAGATCTTCGACTGAGCCGCGGCCGGTGAGCAGCTGCCCGAGATACCAGATCATCTGTTTAGTCCAGTCCCAAGTGGTGACGAAGCCTGTGATCAGAGCGCGCAGCGGCGAATGCTCGCGTCCTGCCAGAATGCCGATGTAGCGCCGGCCGCTTTCATCCTCCGCCACCTCCGACTCTATCTTCATGCTGCTTCCGTCACGCTCGATATCAACCGCAACAGTCTCTCCCTGGCTGCCCGAAATTGTTTTAATGACATCTTCCCATGACTGCACCGCCTGCCCGTCTATGGCGATGATTTTGTCGCTGGCCTGCAGGCCGGCCTGCTCAGCCGGTCCACCGGCCTGCAGTTCGCCGATCGCAGCAATCGGCAAGCCTAAAATGAGAGCGATCAGCGTGATGATGATCACAGTCGTCAGAAGGTTCATCACCGAGCCAGCGACGACCACGATTGCTTTCTGCCAGACCGGTTTACTGTTAAAAGCCCGGGGATCGGCAGAATCCTCATCTTCGCCTTCCATTTTGACATAGCCGCCGATCGGCAGCAGGCGCAGCGAGTAATCAGTTTCACCCTTGTGAAATTTTAACAAGGGCGGCCCCATGCCCAGGGAAAACTCGTTAACTCTGATATCTACAGCTTTAGCGACCATAAAATGGCCCAATTCATGCACAAAGATCAGCAGACAAAAAATCAAAATAGCGTAGATCGCTGTTAAACCCATTGGCAGACTCTCTCTCTGGTCACCCGGTCGATCTCCAGCAGCTCCTCCAGGGAAGGCCGTTCAACCGGCCGGTGGGCAGCCAATGCCCGGGCAACCTTGTCAGGAATATCTAAAAAACCTGCTTTTCCGTTCAGAAAACGATCAACCATCACTTCGTTAGCGCTGTTCAGAACTGTGGCGGCGCCGCCGCCGGCGCGCAGTGCCTGACGCGCCAATTCCAAAGCGGGAAAGTTTTCATGATCCGGTTGACGAAAAGTCATCTGCCCGATCTGCGTAAAATCGAGGCTGGTTAGACCGATATCAGGGCGGTCAGGATAGTGCAGGGCATAGCTGATGGGCAAACGCATGTCAGGCAGGCTGATCTGGGCTATGACCGAACAATCATTATATTCGACCATTGAGTGGATCAGGCTTTCCGGATGGATGACGACCTCAATGCGCTCTTCGGGGATATCGAACAGCCAGCGCGCTTCTATCAGCTCAAGGCCCTTGTTCATCAGGGTGGCAGAATCGATCGTTACCTTGCGTCCCATCTCCCAATTAGGGTGGCGAAGCGCCTGTTCCGGTTTCACCTGCTCCAGCTGCGCTCTGTTCCAGCCAAGGAAAGGACCGCCCGAGGCTGTCAGGATGAGCTTCGCCACTGTTTCGGGCGCATTGCCCGCGAGCGCCTGAAAGATGGCGCTGTGCTCGCTGTCGACCGGCAACAATCTGGCCCCGGAAGCTTTGAAACAAGTGGTCACCAGCTCGCCGCCCGCAACCAGAGTCTCCTTGTTGGCCAGGGCAACATCGCGGCCGGCACGACCGGCTTCCAGGGTCGGCTTTAACCCGGCGACGCCGACTAAAGCGTTCAGCACTAAATCGGCCTCGATCTGACCGGCCAGCCGGCACAGACCCGCTTCTCCACTCAGAGCTTCAAGGCCGGGAAACAACTCCCGCAGACGTCTGGCGGCAGTCTCTTCTTCGACCGCGACCGCTTGAGGCCGAAATTCTTCGATCTGGCGGATCAAACGGTCGATCCGCTTGCCGCAAGCCAGCCCGGCAATCACAAAGTTATCCGGACAGCGCCGTACCACTTCGAGCGTCTGCTCACCGATCGAACCGGTCGAACCCAGCAGCACCAGCCTTTTCTTTTCAGTTTCGCCGGCCAGCGCTTTAGCGCCTGTTATTTCATTATTCGCTTCATTGTGGATTAAAGTCATTTTATTTCTCGTCTGGTTTCGCCTTTTTCCGCCGAGTTTCACTGAATTCCGTCCTCTTTCGTCGGGCTTCTACGGGCTTCCATTTTTTTCCTCTTTAGTCGCCGTAATCTTTCACTTAGCAGGCGGTGCCAAAAACCAATAACGCATAGTAATACACCACCGGGGCAGTAAAAAATATGCTGTCAAAGCGATCTAAAATGCCGCCGTGCCCGGGAATCAGCTGGCCGAAATCCTTGATTCCTAAATGGCGTTTTAATACAGAAGCACTAAGATCTCCCAGCTGTGATACTATTCCGCTGAGCAGGCCGATCAAAAGCCCGTGGTGCCAGTGGTGAGGAAACAGCAACCAGCCGGCTATGCCTGACAGCAGCACACTTCCTAACACCCCGCCGATCGCCCCTTCCACGGTCTTTTTCGGACTTATCGAAGGAACCAGCTGATGCCGGCCGATCGCCGTGCCGATGAAGTAAGCGAAAATATCAGTTCCGAAGGCACCGGTCAGAACCAACCAGACCATTCCGGCGGGCACCAGGCGGTCTAACAGCACCAGATGATAGGAAAAAAAGCCGACATAAATCAATCCAGCCAGGGTGACCAGGCCATCGATCGGTTGCCGCCGCTCAAGTCGAAAAATATACAGAAACGAACAGACAGTGAATAAAAACAGCCAGAACAGGACAAAGCGCAGATTATCCGGCCGAAACCAGCCGATCAGATAAAGCGCCAACACACCGGCCCAGCCGATCAGGCGGTTTCCTCTCACTCCCAACTGTTTGAAAGCGTTATAAAACTCGGTGACGCCGATTAAGGCGATCAGGCAGCACAGGCCGATCAGACAGCGGCCGCCCAGCCAGAAAAACACCAGAAACGGCACCATGAGCAGACCAGATAAAATACGAATTTTCATTATCTACCACCAAAGCGGCGGGCGCGCCGCTGATAGAGCTCGATCGCCTCTTCCAAGTGCTCCGGAGTGAAATCCGGCCACAGGGTATCGGTGAAAACGAACTCACTGTAAGCACTCTGCCAGAGCAGAAAATTAGATAAACGATACTCGCCGCCTGGCCGGATCAATAAGTCAGGATCAGGCAGCCCGGCTGTATACAGATGATCGGCGATCGTCTCTTCGTCTATCGCCTCGGCAATCAGTTCACCGGCTTTGATCTGACCGGCCAGACGCCGGACCGCACGGACGATCTCTGCCCGTCCGCCATAATTGATGGCCAGATGAAAGCCCAGACCATCGTTGTCTTTGGTCGTATCAATCGAACGGTGGATCCGCTCGGCGGCATCTTCCGGCAGACCGGTGAGATCGCCGACCAGGCTGACCCGGACATTATTGGCGTGCAGTTCTGCCAGTTCTTGATCGACATAGTGTACGACCAAATCAAAAATACCGCTCACTTCATCCGCCGAACGCCGCCAGTTTTCCGTAGAAAAAACATACACCGTCAAATGTGCGACATTGAGAGTCGAACATCGCTTGACGATCTCCTTCATTGCCAGCACACCGGCATTGTGGCCGGCGATCCGGGGCAAGCCGCGCTTTTCTGCCCAGCGTCCGTTGCCATCCATGATGATGGCGATATGACGCGGTATTTTTTGAGGATCCAGCATATTTGCTCCTGTATCCAACAGGGGACGATTCTATTGAACCGTCCCGTTTTTATCAATCCGTATAATCGTCGGGAACCCGGCAAACCGTGACCGTCCAGCCGGTGGGCGTTTTCAGCTGTCGGATCACCCGCCAGTGTCCTGCACTCTCCGGTTTTCCCGGCGGACGCGTCTCGCTCACTTCGAGCCGGCAGCCAGCCTGCTCCGCCAACCGCCGGGCCTGTTCCAGCCGTAAACCCAGAAGATCCATCAGACCTCCATGATCTCTTTTTCTTTTTCGCTGACGATATCGTCTATATCTTTGATGCCGGCGTCGATCTTTTTCTGAACTTCGGCCAATTCCTGCTTCAGCTCATCCTCAGTCAGTTCGCTGTTCTTTTCCATCTTCTTCAGCGCATCGTTAGCGACGCGACGTTCGTTGCGGATGGCCACTTTATAGTCTTCGCCCATCTTTCTGACCAGCTTGGTCAGCTCCTTGCGCCGTTCTTCGGTTACCTGCGGAATGGCCAGCCGGATCATTTTACCGTCGTTTGCCGGGTTTATGCCTATATTCGCAATGTTGATCGCCTTCTCGATCTCCTGAATCGTCTGCGGATCGAAGGGAGTGATCGTCAGAGTTCTGGGATCGGGCGCCGCAACGTTTGACAGGTTCTTTAAGGGTGTTGCCACACCATAATAATCGACCATAATCTTATCGAGCAACGCTGGATTAGCCCGTCCGGCACGTACCGTGTTGAGGTCTTCCCGCAGAACGCTCTTGGTCTTTTCCATCTTTTTAACTAAGGTGTCCAATATGTCGGTCATTATTGCTACCTCCTGATTCGTGTTATCTTACTCGTTTGTTTTTCAACAGCGCCGGAATCTACGATCGTTCCGATCTTGGCGCCGGTCACCGCCTTCACTATGTTCTCGGGATCGTTCAGGCCAAACACATGAATAGGTATATCGTTATCCATACACAGAGCTGTAGCGGTGGCATCCATCACGCCCAGTTTCTTCTCCAACACCTGATGGTAAGTCAGATGTTCGATCGGTTTGGCTTCGGGGTTGAGCTGCGGATCATCGTCGTAAACAGCATCGACCTTTTTGGCCAGCAAAATCACATCGGCTCCGATCTCGGCCGCCCGCAGAGCAGCCGTGGTGTCGGTGGAAAAGAAGGGATTGCCGGTTCCGGCCGCGAAGATGACAGCGGTGTTTTTCGACAGATGATGGATCGCCCGCCGCCGTATATAAGGCTCAGCGATCTCCTTCATTTCAATGGCTGACTGCACCCGGGTCGGAATGCCGATCGCCTCGAAGGTCTCCTGCAGCGCCAACGCGTTAATGCAGGTAGCCAGCATTCCCATGTAGTCGGCAGTCGCTCTATCCATGCTCTTGCTGGTGCGGCCGCGCCAGAAATTGCCGCCGCCCACCACCACCGCGACCTGCACGCCCATGTCCATCAGTTTACGAACCTGATGGGAGACCATGTTAAGCATGCTCTCGTTCAGACCTGTCTTATTTTTCCCCGCCAATGCCTCCCCGCTGATCTTAAGGACGACACGTTTGTAAATTGCTCCCATATATTATCCGTCTCCCGGTTCGATTTTCTATTCTTTGTTCAGACTGCTGTTTTACGTTTCATATGCAATAAAGGACACTTCACAGTGCCCTTTATATTATACCATATGCAAATCCTAATTGTTCATCTGTTTCGCGACTTCCTCGGCGAAATTCTCTTCCGCTTTCTCGATGCCTTCACCGACTTCATAGCGTACCATCTCCGCTACCTTAACCGCCTGTCCGATCTCTTTGGCGGTCTCTTCGATGTATTGGGCGACCGTCAGATCCGGGTTTTTAACGAACTTCTGCTCAAGCAGACAAATTTCCTTCAATTCCTTCTTCAGCCGGCCGGCAACCATCTTTTCGACGATGTCGCGCGGTTTACCTTCATTTAGTGCTTGCTGAATGAGAATGTTCTTTTCGCTTTCAATGTACTCCGGATCGATCGCCGATTCGTCGATAAAACGCGGATTCATCGAAGCCACCTGCATGGCGAGATCTTTGCCCAGGGTCTGCACCTGATCAAGGGACGCGTCGGTTTTCAAACCGACAATAACGCCGATCTTCCCGCCGCCATGCAGATAACCGACATATACGACTCCCGGCTGCTCGAAGCGTACAAAGCGCCGCACGCTCATATTTTCACCGATCGTGGCGATCTTGTTGGTCAACACATCACGCACGCAGCCCTGATTCAAATAATCTATGTTCATGAACGCTTCAAGATCTTTGGGCGCTTCGGTCAACGCTAAACCGGCTAAATTCTCGGTAAAATCGATAAATTCTTCATTTTTTGCCACAAAATCGGTCTCGGCGTTGACCTCAACCACCGCGGCCTGCTTGCCGTCTTCAGCAAACGCCAGTTTAACCAGCCCCTGCGAAGCGACCCGACCGGCTTTCTTGGCGGCTTTGGCCAAACCTTTTTCCCGCAGAACTTCGATCGCTTTTTCTATATCTCCACCCGTTTCCACTAACGTGTTTTTGCAATCCATCATCCCCGCGCCGGTACGCTCACGAAGTTCCTTCACCATTGCTGATGTTACTGCCATTTTAAATCCTCCTGCATCTTTCGATGACTATCTTTTTTTATCACGATATAACATCTGCCGGCATAACATCTGCCGGCTTTCCCGGCACAGCCCGGCCGGATCCAACCTGCCTTTATCTATTCAGCAGGCGCCGCTTCAGCCTCTGATTCAACAGCCGCTTCGGCCGGTGCTTCGGCCGTCTCCGAATCAACCGCGGAAGCCGCCGCTTCACCTTCGTCGAAGGATTCTCCCTGGTTGGCCTCGATGACCGCATCGGCCATCAGGCCGGTAATCAACTTGACCGCCCGAATCGCATCATCATTCGCCGGAATTATGTAGTCAACATCGTCCGGATCGCAGTTAGTGTCGACGACGCCGACGATGGGAATGCCCATGATGCGGGCTTCCTTGACAGCGATGCGTTCTTTTTTAGGATCAACGACAAAGACGGCTCCGGGCATGCCCTTCATGTCTTTGATGCCGCCTAAGTATTTCTCCAGCTTGCTCGCCTCTAAGCGTAATTTCTGGACTTCTTTCTTGGTCAGAGCTTCAAATGTTCCGTCGGTTTCCATTTCCTGGATTTCGTTCAAACGGCGGATTCGCCCGGAAATAGTCTTGTAGTTGGTGAGCATACCGCCCAGCCAGCGTTCATTGACAAAAAACATGCCGCAGCGCTTCGCCTCATCCTCGATCGCCGCCTGCGCCTGTTTCTTT
>DUVF01000013.1 GCA_012841165.1 Clostridiales bacterium | reverse complement strand
TGAAGCTGCTTGAGAAACTGGGACTGGCCCGGGTCTCCAAAGGCCGGACATACGATAACTTCCGCCATCGGGTGATCTTTCCCATCATCAATACCCGAGGCAAGGTGATCGGCTTTGGCGGTCGGGCGCTGGAGGAAGAACAGCCGAAATACCTGAATTCACCCGAATCGCTGGTCTTTCAAAAAAAGGATCAGCTCTACGGCTTGAACCTGACACGTCAGGATATCAATAAAGAAAACTGTGCCATTCTGGTGGAAGGATATATGGATGCCATTTCGCTCTATCAGTCCGGCATCCACAATGTGGCGGCGTCTTTGGGCACCGCGCTCACCGAACGCCAGGCGGCCATGATACGCCGGTACACGGATACGGTGGTGCTGGCCTACGATGCCGACAGCGCTGGCCAGAACGCCGCGCTGCGCGGAATGGACATTTTATATCGGGCCGGCTGCCGGGTGAGGGTGCTTGAACTTGATGAGGGTCAGGATCCGGACGACTATGTGCGCAGCCATGGCAAAGAGGCATTTTTGAAACGGGTGGCCGAGGCGAAGCCGTTTATGACATACAAGCTTGATCGTCTGCGCAAACTGAACGATCTGACGACCACTGAAGGACGGGTCGATTTTCTAAAGCAGGCGGCTGCCGCCTTGAAAATGATCAGCCCGATCGAAGCGGAGGCCTATATCGTTCAATTAGCGGAACAAACCGGCATCTCCGAAGGAGCGATCCGGTCGGAGGTTCTGGGCCGGTCGGTAAAGAGAGATGTACAAACAGAAACCGGCGCAAGCGGGCGCCGGACTGAGCAGCGGAGCAGAAGTGAGGAAGACAAGCGAACTGAGTCGGAGGAAGATTGCAGTCCGGTGGAACGTGATCTGATCAGGCTGATGTTGGCCGAGAGCCGTTTTGTGCCGGCAATTGCCGAGTATCCAACGGCTTTTAGCACGGCGGCCGGTCTGCACATTAGGGACGTCATCCAATCGCTTTATCAGCCAGACCAACCGATCGACCGGCAGAGCCTGGCGGATGCGCTGACCGAGGCGGAAAACCGTTTGCTTCAGCAGCTTGATCAGACGTTGGTGCTGGCCGCGCAAGCTGATCGGATATTCGAAGATTGTATCCGGCATATTAAGGAAACAGGCATCAATCGGCGCAAAGCCGAGATCATAGAGGTTCTGTCTGTGCTCGACGACGAGCAGGACGGCGACACGATACGGTCGCTGACCGAGGAATTGATGCAAATTCAGGAACAGGAGCGCGAAATGCGCGAGAGGAATCAGGAATGACATTTAAAAATGGAGCGAATAAAGACAAACGGCCCGAAGGCGTCTCAGAACTGATCGAGCGAGCCAAATCCAAGGGCAGTATATCCTATCAGGAGATCTCCGATCAGCTGGAACATATGGAGCTTGATAAAAACCAGATGGATGATCTGTACGATGCCTTGGTGTCGCTCGGCATTGAGATTGTGTCGGAGAACGACCCGGAGGATTTTGAGATTGCTTCTTTAGAGCAGGATGCCGAAGCTGAAGCCGAGAGCAGCGAAGAAGACGCCGAAACGGAGGAAGCGCTGTCCAAGGGCATTGCGGTTGACGATCCGGTACGGATGTACCTTAAGGAGATCGGCAAAGTACCGCTTTTAACGGCAGATGAAGAAGTTGAACTGGCCAAAAGAATGGAGGCCGGCGACGAAGAGGCCAAGCGCTGTCTCTGCGAAGCCAATCTGAGATTGGTGGTGAGCATTGCCAAGCGTTATGTTGGCCGCGGCATGCTCTTTTTAGACCTGATTCAGGAAGGCAATCTCGGCCTGATAAAAGCAGTTGACAAGTTTGACTGGCAAAAGGGATTTAAATTCAGCACCTATGCTACCTGGTGGATCCGCCAGGCCATCACTCGATCGATCGCCGACCAGGCGCGCACGATCCGCATCCCGGTGCACATGGTGGAGACCATCAACAAATTGATCCGCATCTCCAGGCAGCTCTTGCAGGAGTATGGCCGCGAGCCGACGCCGGAAGAGATTGCCCGCGAAATGGACATCACCGAGGAAAAAGTGCTGGAGATTCTAAAAATCGCCCAGGAGCCGGTATCTCTGGAAACGCCCATCGGCGAAGAGGAAGACAGCCATCTGGGTGATTTCATCCCCGACGAAGACGTACCGGCGCCTTCCGAAGCGGCGGCTTTTTCCATGCTGAAGGAGCAGCTGGTTGAAGTGCTGGATACTCTGACGGAGCGCGAGCAGAAAGTCCTCAGGCTGCGCTTCGGTTTGGATGACGGCCGGGCACGCACGCTGGAAGAAGTGGGCCGGCGCTTCGATGTCACCCGAGAACGGATTCGCCAGATCGAAGCCAAGGCGCTGCGCAAGCTGCGTCACCCCAGCCGAAGTAAAAAACTAAAGGATTATTTAGAATGATAAAACTATCCGAACGTCTGACAACTGTGGCAGGCTTTGTTGAACAAGACGACAGAGTGGCCGACATCGGCAGCGACCACGGTCATCTTCCCATCTACCTGTATCAGAACGGCATCAGCCGACAAATCATCCTCAGCGATCTCAACGACGGGCCGCTTGAAAAAGCCAGAAAAAATCTGGCGGCGCTGGCGCCCGACTTTCAGCCCGATATAAGGCAGGGTGACGGATTGGCTCCTTTGCAGCCCGGAGAGGTTGATACAGTTGTAATGGCAGGGATGGGCGGCCTATTGATCTGCGATATACTGGCGGCTGATCCCGAGAAGACTAAGAGTTTTCGCCGCTTTGTTCTTGAACCGGAAAACGCCGAGGACAAAGTGCGGGCTTTTTTATTCGATAAGGGCTTTGCCATTCTGGCCGAGAAACTGGCCAGAGACAAGGAGCGCATCTATCAGGTTCTGGTAGCGGCGCCCAACCCGCTGGAGGGATTGACTTTGGAGGAGCGAGCGGCTGTGCGGTCTCGTTTCGAAGAAGATATGCTGTTTGAGATCAGTCCGCTGCTGGTGTTCCAAAATGACCCGTTGCTGCCCGAATTGATTGCCGGAAAGATCCGGCAGGAAGAATTCATTTTGGCGGAGACGGCGGAACAGGATACAGAACGCAGCCGGGAACGCTGCCGGCAGGCCGAAGAACGGCTGGCCAAACTGCGCATACTTTACGATCAGGTGACAAGGAGGAAAGACTGACATGGCGATTGATTCTAAAGAACTGCTAAACCATCTGCGTTTTATAGCACCGCGGGAACTTGAAGAAGATTGGGATAACGGCGGGTTTCAGATAAACCTGCGCCGGCCGGCGGTGAATAAAATTCTGGTTTGCCTGGAGATCACGCATAAAGTCATAGATGAGGCGGTAAACGCCGGCGTCGACTTTATTGTCACCCATCATCCGTTGCTGTTTCACAAGCTGGACGTCATCGATAAACGAACAATGACCGGAGCCTATGTGATTAAGCTTATCAGAGAAGGTATCTCTGTCTATGCGGCGCACACCGCCTTTGATTCGGTGTTCGGCGGCAATAACGATTATCTGGCCGAACTCCTGGGGCTGGAAAAAATCCGCAAACTGAAGTACTGGACGCCCTTCGGTGATCAGGATAAAATTGGCCGGATCGGATCCTGGAGTGAACCTCTGACCCTGGCTGCCGCCGCCGAACGGGT
>DUVF01000012.1 GCA_012841165.1 Clostridiales bacterium | reverse complement strand
CTTGCCCTGCCACGGTTGCCTGTCCCGCAAACAGCCACGTGCCTTTCCGGGAAAGGAGGGATAGGCGTTGAACATGCTTAAGAAAATCGGCCACGGCTATAATAAACTGGAAGAATATGTGCTGGTCGTCAGCTTGATTGCGACTGTCAGTATCATTTTTTATCAAATCATAATGCGCTTTGTTTTCAATAATGCCCCGGACTGGTCCGAAGAGATCACCCGCTATCTGTTCATCTGGCAGATCTGGTTGGGTGCCAGCCTGGGCCTGAAAGATAATGCGCATATTCGCATCGATTTGATTTCCTCAGCGCTTCAGAAACGCAAACTGTTTCGCGCCGGTCATGCTCTGGAAATTTTTATTCTGCTGATATGGTTGGGGCTGTCTGTCGTATTGGTCGTTTCCGGCATCGATGTCTGCGAACAATTGGTAGCTAAAAATTCGGTTTCCCCAGGACAGCGCATTCCCTTGGTGTTTGTGAATGCGGCTCTTCCGGTATCATGTACTGTCGTTTGCATCAGGCTGATATTAAATATTATTTCGGAGGGCAGAAAGTTGATGTTGGGAGGTGCTGAATAATATGGAAATGGCAATCTTGTTTGGCTCCATGCTGGTCCTCATCATCATCGGCATGCCTATAGGATACGCTATAGGCGTCGCTACGGTGCTGACTATAGTTACCAGCTCCAGCATTCCATTGACAATGGTCGCCCAGCTGTCCATTTCGGGTGTGAATTCCTTCCCGCTGATGGCGATTCCCTTTTTCATTTTGGCCGGTTTGCTCATGACTCACGGTGGTATAGCCAAGCGGCTGATTATGTTTTTTGATGTCTTTGTCGGCCGGATCACCGGTGGGCTGGGCATGGTCGCCATCGTTACCAGCATGTTCTTCGGCGCCATCACGGGCTCCGCTATGGCGACAGCCTCGGCAGTCGGTTCCTTTATGCTGCCGGAAATGACCAAACGCAAGTACGACGTCAGTTTTTCCAGCTCGCTGGTGGCTGCCGCCGGAACGATCGGCATAATTATACCGCCGAGCATTCCCTTCGTCATTTATGGTGTAGTCACCAGCACATCGATCGGTGATCTTTTTATCGCCGGCATCATACCTGGTATTTTGATGGGTGTCGCTTTGATGATCACTTGCTACATCATTGCCAGAAAACGCGGCTATCGCGGCAGCGAGACCCGTTATACATTCAAGACGGCCTGGTCGAATATCAGCAGCGCTTTTTTAGCGCTGTTATCGCCTGTCATAGTGTTGGGCGGTATTTACTCCGGCATATTCACGCCCACCGAGGCGGCGGTCGTATCGGTCGTCTATTCGCTGGTAATCGGTTTATTCGTCTATAAAGAACTGAATCCGAAAAACATCTATCGGGCGCTGTATGACACAATGGTGATCAACGGTATCACGGTATTCATGGTAGGCTTATCCAGCGGTTTTGCTGCATATCTGAGTATTTCGCAGATACCGGTGAAAATTGCCAAAGGCATTCTGACGCTGTCGGATAATCCTATAATCATCCTGCTCATCATAAACTTTTTCCTATTGATTGTAGGCTGTCTGATCGATAATATTCCTGCGACTATCATCCTGTCGCCCATTCTGTTGCCGGTTGTGGTTCAGTGCGGCCTGACTCCGATTACTTTCGGCGTTGTTCTGACGCTGAATCTGGCGATTGGTTTCTGTACGCCGCCCTATGGACCGAATCTGTTCGTCATTGCGGCGATCGCCAAAGTACCGGTTGCCAGTTTGTTTAAGACGATAATTCCCTTTATACTGTCATTGATTGTCGTATTGTTGTTGGTCACCTATGTGCCCTGGATTACGATGGTTCTGCTGTAAGGACTGTAAAAATTGTTTGAGAAAGCTTATATACAGGTAGTAACAGAATCATCAGCGAGTCGTTTGATATATAAGTTAATCTGCGGAGGAAATAATGAGTGAAATAGCTGGAACCGCCGTTTCGCGAAAGTATTCAATGGGAGTCGACATCGGCTCGACGGCGTCTAAGTGTATCATTATGGCGGAAGGCAAGGAAATCGTAGCCAAATCGTTAATCGATGTCGGCGCCGGCACGAGCGGCCCGGATCGGGTGATAGCGGCTGTTCTAAAAGATTCCGGCCTTAAATTGGAAGACATGACGCATATCATGTCGACCGGATATGGAAGACATTCTCTGGAAATTGCCCATTCCGAGATGAGCGAACTGTCCTGCCATGCCCGCGGCGCCTATTTCCAGCACCCGGCCGTGCGCACAATTATTGATATAGGCGGGCAGGATGCCAAAGTGATGCGGATCGATGAAAACGGCATTCTTGAGAATTTTGTCATGAACGACAAATGCGCCGCCGGCACGGGACGTTTTTTAGATGTGATGGCCCGTGTCTTAGAAGTTAAACTGGATGATTTGGAGAAGTTGTCGGCCGAATCGCAGAATGAAGTCCGAATAAGCTCTACCTGTACGGTTTTCGCCGAATCGGAAGTCATTTCCCAACTGGCTCGCAACACTCATAAAAGAGATATTATCAAGGGCATCCATCGCGCGGTCGCCAGCCGCGTAGGGGCGCTGGCCCGCCGGATCGGTCTAGTCGACGATGTCATGATGACGGGCGGCGTTGCGCTTAACGACGGAGTGCGATTAGCTCTTGAAGAAGAATTGGAACATGATATATTTACGACAGAACTGGCCCAGTACAATGGCGCTTTGGGGGCGGCATTGTTCGCTTGGCAGAGAAGCAAGAAGAAGGAGATTTAAGGCGATGACGGAACTAAAAAATAATGCGCAAAGCAACGCGGCGCCACCGGCCGAAACGGAAAAACCGGCCAAGGTGTGGTTGCGCGAAGTAGTCGAAAAAGTTTATCAGGATGCCTGGGACGCCAAAGAACGGGGCGAGCCGGTCGGCTGGTCGGCATCTAAGTTCCCGGCGGAAATTGCTGAGACGCTTGGCTTGCGGGTCTGCTATCCGGAAAATCAGGCTGCCGCCATAGCAGCCAAGCATGGCGGGCAGAGGATGTGCGAATATGCCGAGGCGCTTGGTTATGACAATGATATCTGCGGTTACGCTCGCATTTCTCTAGCCTATGCCGCTGGCGCCGGCGGAGACGAGCGGCCGATGCCGCAACCGGACTTCGTGCTCTGCTGCAACAACATCTGCAACTGCATGACCAAATGGTATGAAAATCTTGCCCGGATGCACGACATCCCGCTGATCATGATCGATATTCCATACAACAATACGGACGAGGTGAACGAAGAAAACATCACCTATATCAAGGCGCAGTTCGATGACGCAATCAAACAGCTGGAAGAAATTTCCGGACGGAAATTCGATGAAGATAAGTTTGCCGAAGTTTGCGCCAACGCTAACCGTACTGCCCAGGCCTGGCTGAAAGCCTGCTCCTACTGCCAGTATAAACCATCACCATTGAGCGGCTTCGATTTGTTCAATCACATGGCTGATGTCGTGACAGCACGCTGCCGTAAAGAATCAGCTGAAGCCTTTGAAGCATTGGCGGAAGAGTACGAAAGAAATGTCGCTGAAGGGAAATCGACCTGGCGCTACGATGAAAATCATCGCATCATGTTCGAGGGGATTCCCTGCTGGCCGGAGTTGCAGAAGCTGTTCAAGCCGCTCAAAGAAAAAGGCATAAATACTACGGCGGTCGTCTATGCGCCGGCGTTTGGGTTTGTCTACAACAATATGGAAGAAATGATCCGGGCATATTGCAAGGCGCCCAATTCGGTTTGCCTGGAGACGGGCGTCGAATGGCGGGAAGGCATTTGCCGGGAGAACAAGGTGGACGGCGTGCTGGTTCACTACAACCGCAGCTGCAAGCCCTGGAGCGGCTATATGCCGGAAATGGAACGCCGTTTCCGTAAAAATCTGGGAGTGGGTGTGGTTGGTTTCGACGGTGATCAGGCCGACCCGCGCAACTTCTCGGAAGCCCAGTACAATACCAGGGTGCAGGGCTTGTTTGAAATTATGGAAGCCCAGAAGAAGGGAGAGTAACCAATGAGCAATAAGATTGAAAATCTGCTGAATCGTTTCGCGGAAGCAGCGGAACAACCCAAGCGGCAGCTGGACGCCCATATTGCGGCCGGCAAAAAAGTCATCGGCTGCTACCCCTATTATGCTCCGGAAGAACTGGTCCATGCCACCGGCATGGTGCCGATGGGCCTCTGGGGAAAGCCGGGCAGCCCCAATAAAGCGAAAGAATACTTCGCTTCTTTCTACTGTTCGCTGGTGCAAATGAATTTGGAAATGGCTCTCAGCGGTGAACTAGATCAGCTCTCCGGTGTGATCCATAGCACACTCTGCGATACGCTGCGTCCGGGTTCTCAGAATTTCAGGATCGCGATCGAGCAGATACCAATGATTTTTCTGGCCCATCCCCAGAATCGGAAACCCGATTATGGCAAGGAGTACACTCGGGTCATATACACGAAAATATTGAATCAACTGGAAGACATCGCCGGCCGGAAGGCCAGCCCGGAAGATCTGGCGAAAGCGATCCGGGTCTTCAATCGTAGCCGTAAGGCCAGGCGAGAATTTGTTAAGTTGGCCGGCCAGCATCCGGAGCTGGTGACCGCGGTACAGCGCAGCCAGGTATTAAAGAGCACTTTTTTCATGGAAAAGTCCGAACATACTGCCTGGCTTGAGGAATTGAATCAGTTGTTGGCAGCTGCTCCGGCAGTGGATTGGCCCGGCGTTAAAATCGTCACCTCCGGCATCATTGCCGACAGCCCGGAGTTGTTGGGAATCTTTGACGACTTGAAGATCGCCATCGTGGCCGATGACATAGCGCATGAATCGCGCGCCATCAGGATCGATGCCGCCGAAGATAAAGATCCCATGGAAGCACTGGCCGAGCAGTTTGCTGAGCAGGATCAGGATCCTTTGCTGTATGATCCGGCCATCAATTCCCGCCCGCCGCACATTGTGGAAATGGTTCGCCAATCGGGCGCCCAGGGCGTGGTAGTGCTGATGATGACCTTCTGCGATCCCGAAGAGATGGAATATCCTTCGCTGATGAAGGGTTTAAAAGAAGCCAACATTCCTCTCCTGAAGATCGGTTACGATCACCAGATCAAGGATTTTGGCCAGGCCAGAACCTCACTGGAAGCCTTCGCGGATGTTTTGAGTATGCGGGCATAACGAAAAATCTTAGCAAGAGGCATGACGAAAAAACTTCGCGATTTGCCTTGAAATCGAAGCAATTTGCGTCGGACGCTTCCTAAAAAGGAGCCGGCCTGTGGGAATATGCCAAACCCCGCAGGTCGGCATTGTTACAGCCGGTGTTGTTACGATACTGATTTATCGATGCTTTACAGTTGATTCGGCGGCATAGTATAATTAGAGCCAGTTAAATGCAGAGCTGATTAAATGCGCGCGTGGCGGAACTGGCAGACGCACCAGGTTTAGGTCCTGGCGGGAAACCATGGGGGTTCGAGTCCCTCCGCGCGCACCAGAAAAACAAAACAGATGCGATAAGGAATATTTTGCAGCAATATGCTTATGAGATTATAACAGCATTGCCTTTTTTTTGTTTACACAGTTTTTTAACTTCAGCAATTGCATTGGACAAAGTAGCACTTTCATCAAAGCTATTATTATAATTGGTAACGACAGCCATAGACAAAGTAGTGATGGGGAAAGTATTCATAAAACCATTTCGATCTTTAGAAACTATATAGCCGCGCTCCCAATCTAAAGGAGAGTAGAGTGGCTGAATTAATTTAGAAAACACACTTATGATATTATCACACAAACTCTGTACACTCTCTTTATCCCGGCGACGGGTAATAATTACAAAATCATCACCGCCGATATGCCCAAGAAAATCTTTCTCGGAGCAACACTGAATCATAGCTTGAGCTAAGGTCTTGAGCATGGAATCACCGTTGGAAAAGCCGTAAGCATCGTTATAGGCTTTGAAATTGTCTAAATCTAAATAGATGATGGCGTAAGGTTCCGTTTCCCGAATCACTGCTTCAATTGTATGTTGAATACTGTTATTGCCGGGCAGACCGGTAAGCGGGCTGGCATCCGCGGCTCTTTTTTCTCGCATATTTATAGAGGCCAACAACAAATCCCGAACGGTGAGCACTCCCAGGTACTTTCCTTTTTCGGTGACAATTATTGCGTCATAGACGCTGCTGTGATCTCTATCCATAGCTAGAGATGCTATTTCTTCCACAGTCATACCGGCATCTGCCGTCATGTATTCCTGATTCAACAGTTCTCCTATATTACGTCTGTAGTTCAACCCATAGCCGTATTGTCCGCTGAAACGCCCCAACAAATAACTCCGGGTGAGAAAGCCGCAAACATTTTCTTCTGCATCAGTTACACAGACCTCGGTGAGGGACGGATCAAGCTTCATTCGCTCGTAAATCGAAAGAGCTTTATCGTCCGGCGAAACCGGTTCATTGCGCTGACAAATAAGCCCTACGGTTTCAACATATGGATACAAAGGAAGAGGAGATTGATTTATTTGGCGCAACTGTCGAATCATGAGTTCTACTTTTCCGCGCAGGCTTTGAAATTTTTCGTCAGGACGCCCTAAAAAAAATCCTTGTCCATAATCCACATCTAATTCAATGAGAGTTTCCAATTCTTCTTCTGTTTCAATGCCTTCGGCAACAACTTCTATGTTGACCTCTCTACAGAGCCGGACGATACTTGAAACAACCGAACGTTTTTTCTTGTCTTTATCGATTCCCCGCACAATAGACATGTCAATTTTCAAATAATCAGGAGAAAAAGAGCATATTCTGGCCAACCCGGAATAACCGAGTCCAAAGTCATCTATCGCGACTTTAAAACCTTGATTTTGATAATGACTGAGAGCTTTTTTAAAAACACCGGGCGAAATAACAGCGGTTTTTTCGGTAATTTCAAAAATGATATCTTCCGAGTTTAATCCTAATTTCAAAAGTTTCTCTTGGGTAAACCCCGAAATAAATTCGGGGTCATATATGATGTTGGGTTCTACATTCAGGAAAAGTTTCATTCGGGCAGGTTTCTCACAAGCTCCCTTTAGAGCCTTAGCGCGACAAAGACTTTCAAGTTCCCATAATTTTTGATTTTTTTTCGCCATTTCAAAAAGTTCATCTATGTTCAAATGACAATTTGGGCGAGTTATACGGCTTAGAGCTTCATAAGCAAAAACGACACCATTTTGCAAAGAGACGATCGGCTGATAAACCGGACGAATATACTCCCCATCTAAAATTTCGAATAATATGTTTGTGGGGTTAAAAGGTACCAATTTTTCTGTAGACGCAAATTGTAATTCCATATTTTTCTCTAATGCGCGAACACTTTTTTCAGTGTGTCGGCATGTTTGTAAGGGGCTCTTTTATATGGCATCCAGATACGGATCTTATTATTACAGAGTTAATTATAAAGACATCATGTAAAATCAGAAACCAAATCGGTGTCAAATATAAGTTAAAAATTATTTGTTGAGTTGATATAAAACAACTGCGCGACGTCATGATTACGACACAGCGCCCGCAAACTGGCTGTTGTATAACTCAAAGTAGAAGCCGCGTTTGGCGATCAATTCGGCATGTGTTCCGGTTTCGATGATCCGGCCATCATCCATCACGATGATCAGGCCGGCGTCGCGGATGGTGGACAGCCGGTGGGCGATGACAAAGCTGGTGCGGCCCTTCATCAGGCGCTGCATGGCTTGTTGGATGAGCATTTCGGTTCGGGTATCGACACTGCTGGTGGCTTCATCTAAGATCAGCAGAGGCGGGTCGGTCAGGATAGCCCGGGCGATGGTCAGGAGCTGCTTCTGTCCCTGCGATATGTTGCTTGCTTCTTCGTTCAGCATTGTCTCGTAACCTTCCGGGAGAGTTCTGATGAAGTGATCGGCGTGCGCCGCCATGGCGGCCTGGCGGATATCTTCCGGCGTGGCGTCGGGTCGCCCGTAAGCGATGTTCTGGCTGATCGTGCCGTTAAAGAGCCAGGTATCCTGCAGCACCATGCCGAACAGGCTGCGCAGCTGTTTGCGGGAGAGGCTGCGGATGTCGCGGCCGTCGATGCGGATGGCGCCGGAATCGATCTCGTAGAAGCGCATCAGGAGATTTACCAGAGTGGTCTTGCCGGCGCCGGTCGGCCCGACTATGGCGATGGTCTGGCCGGGAGCGATGTCAAGATTAAAGTCATCTATCAAGGATTCTTCGGGCAGATAACGGAAGGATACATTATCGAATTCGATATGCCCGGCCGTATGTGCAAAAGGCGGCGCGTCGGCCGGCAGCGGATCGGGCTCTTCCTCGGTCTCGTCTAAGATTTCAAATATGCGCTCTGAGCAGGCTAGGGTCGACTGTATTATGTTGGCGATGTTGGCTGTCTGCATGATGGGCATATTGAAGGAACGGCTGTATTGAATGAAGGCCAGGATGTCGCCGATGCCTAAGAGGCTGCGGGTGATCCAGATCCCTCCCAGCACGCTGATGCCGACATAGGCCAGATTGCTGATGATGCTCATGCACGGGAACAGTATTCCGGAGATGAACTGGGCTCTCCAGGCGGCGCCGAACAGCTGTTTGTTGATATCGTTGAAAATTCGCGCGCTTTCCTCTTCTTTGCCATAGGCTTTGATCACCTTAAAGCCGGTGAAGGCCTCCTCGACATGGCCGCTCAGATCGCCGAGCTGCTTTTGCTGTTCGGCGAAATAAACCTGTGAACGCTTGGTGATCAGCCGGGTGACGAGGATATAGAAGGGCAGGGTGCCCAGCACGACCAGACTCAGCTTGAAGCTGATGCTCAGCATCATGATGATGTAGCCGATGATGGAGACGACGGCGGTGATCATCTGAACCAGACTCTGCTGCAGAGTCGCGGCGATGGTGTCGATATCGTTGGTCATCCGGCTTAGGATGTCGCCGTGCGGATGGCGGTCGAAGTAGGCGATGGGCAGCCGGTCAAGTTTGGCGTCGACTTCCAGCCGCAGCTCGCGCACCAACTTTTGGCTGACGCCGGCCATCGACCGTCCCATGATCAGGTTGCTGAGGGCGCTGATGATGTATATGCCTAACAGCAGCAGGACGATGCGGACGATGAAATCTATATCGTATTGGCCGTTTGTCTCTCTTATGGATTTTATGACGGATTTGATCTGCTCCGGCGTCATTCCGACTTTATCCGCGGCCGGCAAGCTCTTTTCGAGCATGGCGGCTTTGCCGGAGCCGTCGGGTATGTCTGTGATGTGAGGCGGCGGCAGCTTCATTGACCGCTGGATCTCCGCTGTTTTTTCTATCGCTGCCTGAGCCATGAAGCCTTCCTGTAGCTTGTTCATCGCCTGGGCGCTAATCTTAGGGGCGGCGATGGCGAAGGCTGTGCTCAGGATGGCCAGGATCAGCACGCCGATCAGCGTTGCCCGAAAGGGTTTCAGATAGACTAACAGACGCTTGAGTGTTTTTTTGAAGTTTCTGGGCTTTTCGCCGCCTTGCAGTAGCGCTCCGGCCGGGCCGCCGCGGTGGCTTCTTGGAGGACCGCCAGGAGTGGCTTGGTGTTTGCTCATGCGCTGTCCTCCTTTGCCAACTGTGAAGCGACGATCTCGCGGTAAACCGGCGAATCCTTCAACAGGGTCTGGTGGGTGCCTATGGCGCTAATCTGGCCTTCGGCAAGTACGATGATCTGATCAGCATCCAGCACGGTGCCGATCCGCTGGGCGACAACGATCACAGTGGCGTTGCCGGTGACGGTTTTTAAATCTTTACGCAGCCTGGCGTCGGTGCGGAAGTCTAACGCCGAAAAACTGTCGTCGAAGATATAGATATCCGGCTTGCGGGCGAGCGCCCGGGCGATCGACAGCCGCTGTCGCTGGCCGCCGGACAGATTGGCGCCGCCCTGGGCGACCGGAGCGTCGTAGGTATTTTCCAATTGGCTGATGAATTCCTCGGACTGGGAGATTCGTGCTGCCTGCCGGACTTCCTCATCGGATAGGCCGGCATCGTCGTAAGCGATGTTGCTGCGGATGGTTCCGGTGAAGAGGAAGGTCTTTTGGGCGACGAAGCCGATCCGCTTGCGCAGCTCGGCGAGCGGCTGGCGGCGGATATCGATGCCGTCCACCAGGATGCTGCCGGACTGGATGTCGTAAAAGCGTGGAATCAGGCTGACCAAAGTTGTTTTGCCGGAGCCGGTGCTGCCGATTATAGCGGTAGTTTGGCCAGGTCGGGCGGTAAAGGAGATATCGCTCAAAACCGGCTCCTCAGCGTTTTCATAGCCAAAGCTGACGTTGCGGAATTCGACCGTGCCCGGCGGTTGAGAGGTCGCTGGGGCAGGAGTTGGAGCAGGCGGATCGGTCTCCTCTGCGCTCTGGCCGGTTAATGCGCTATGCATATCCGGCGTCAGACTGAGGATTTCGGAAAGCCGGCCGGCGGCGACCTGGGCGCGGGGAATCATTACGAACATGATGGAAAACATTACCAGCGAAAACATCAGTTGCATGGCGTACTGCGTAAAAGCGGCGATCGAGCCAAGGTTCATTTCGCCGGCGACAATCTTCAGGCCGCCGAACCAGAGAATGGCCAGGGTCGTCAGGTTCATCATGAACATCACGCCGGGCATCATAAAAGCCATCAGGCGATTGACACGGATGTAGTTATCGGTCAATTCGAAATTTGCTTTGGCAAAGCGTCCGGCTTCATGCGCTTGCTGATTGAAAGCCCTGATTACTCGTAAGCCGGTCAGTTTCTCCCGCACGATCAGATTGAGACGATCGATCCGCTCCTGGACGATTTGGAAAAGGGGCAGGCTGCGGCGGGACAGAAGGATGATGAAGGCCAGTAGAATGGGGACGGCGACAGCCAGCACCCAGGTCAGGCCGGCGTTTTCCCGATAGGCCATGAAAACAGCACCCACGGCCGTGATCGGCGCAGCCACCATCATGCGAAACATCATTACGCTGACCATCTGAATCTGCGTGACGTCGTTGGTGGTGCGGGTGATTAGCGTCGCCGGCCCGAAATCATCAAATTGGCGCATCGACAGGTTTTCGATCTTATCGAAGATGGCCTGCCGGAGATTCCGGCCCAGCCCGGCGCTGACGCGGGCGGTCAGAAAGCTGACCGCTAAGGCAGTCAGGCCGATTCCCCCGGAGATAGCCAGCATCCGGCCGCCGATCGACCAGATCACGGCGGTATCGCCGCGCATGACGCCGTCGTTGATGATCAAGGCCATGTAACGGGGAAGCGTCAGTTCACCTAAGGTTTGCAATATAAGGAGAAAGAGAACGCCTACGACCAGCCAGCGGTCGAGTTTCAGGAAAGATAAGACTTTAAGCATGATCCGTCGCCCCTTCTTTCGGCATAATGGCATCATTTATGAAACAAATTATAGCAATGCGTTCAGGTTGTCAAATATTTCAGATCAAATATTTTTACGGTGGCGCGGACATTTCGGAGCGTCGCTTCGGCGCCAGATATTTTTCCAGCCCCGCGGACATTTTACAGCTCCGCGGACTTTCGTTCTGACTTAGAAACGGTTATAATAGTACATCAAAGTAGCAAGTAACGGATGGGCGAAGCGTAGTAACGGGAGGCAAAGCATATGGAAAAAGAAGTTTGCAAGCTACCGGTTTGGAATACAGACGACTATTTGGAAATGTACGGCACCAACATGAGACCGCAGGATGTCCGCAACGGCTATCCGATCCGACCGGGCCTGTATTTGGAGAATGGGGCGACGGTGCTGCCCGGCGGCGTCAGTTTTACCATTCATTCGGAAAAAGCAACGGCGATTGAACTGCTGCTTTTCCCGCGCGGTGAAGAAGAACCCTGCGCGGCGATTCCTTTTCCTGAGGAATACAAGGTTGGCGATGTATATTCGATGTTCGTCTTTGGCTTGGATATTGAAGAATATGAATACGCTTACCGTGTCTTCGGCCCCTATGATCTGGAGAAGGGCTATTTGTTTGACCCGTCGCGGCACATCATCGATCCCTATGGCCGGGCGGTGGTTGGGCAAAGCAGGTGGGCGGAAAAGACAACTGCCCATAAAGAATATCGCTCCCGCATTGTGTCAACGGATTTTGACTGGGGCAGCGGCCGGCCGGCGTCCATTGATCTTTCAGACCTCATCATTTATGAGCTGCATATCCGCGGCTTTACGAATCACCCTTCTTCCGGTGTTGAGAAAAGGGGCACTTACGCTGGCCTGATTGAGAAGATACCTTATCTGAAACAATTGGGCATCAACGCTGTCGAGTTGATGCCGATCTTTGAATTTGACGAACTGCTGGGAGCGCGGGAGCATGAAGGGAAATTGCTGATCGATTACTGGGGTTACAACCCGATCAGTTTCTTCGCGCCAAATACCAGCTACTCGTCTGAGATTGAGTATAATCGCGAAGGCACCGAGCTGAAATCTCTGATCAAAGCGTTACATGATAACGATATCAAGGTCATACTTGACGTCGTCTTCAATCATACGGGGGAAGGTGATGAAAACGGCCCGGTGATCTGTTTCAAGGGTCTGGACAACCATGTTTATTATATGCTCACGCCCGACGCCCGCTACTATAACTTCAGCGGCTGCGGCAACACCCTGAACGCCAATCATCCGGTGGTTCAGCAGATGATCATCGACTGTCTGCGCTATTGGGTGGCGGAATTTCATATCGACGGCTTCCGTTTTGATCTGGCGTCTATTTTGGGGCGCAACAAAGACGGGAAGCCGATGCCTTCACCGCCTCTGTTGAAAAACCTGGAGTATGATCCGCTTCTGGCCGGAGTCTATCTGATCGCCGAGGCCTGGGACGCCGGTGGGCTGTATCAGGTTGGCAGCTTCCCCTCATGGAGGCGCTGGTCGGAGTGGAACGGCCTCTATCGGGACGATTTGCGCCGCTATCTGAGAGGTGACCCGAACATGGCTTTGACGGTCGCCCGGCGCATTATCGGTTCGCCCGATCTTTACAACCCAGAGGACAGGGGACCCAACTCCTCGATCAACTTCATCACCTGCCACGATGGTTTTACACTTTATGACTTATTTTCCTATAATGTGAAGCACAACGAGGCGAACGGCTGGAACAACACGGACGGCGAAAACTATAATCACAGCTGGAATTGCGGGATTGAGGGCGAGACAGACCATGTCGAGATTCTCAATCTGCGTCGTCGGATGTCTAAAAATGCCATCGCTTTGCTGCTGGCCAGTCGGGGCACGCCGATGCTGCTGGCGGGAGACGAGTTCGCCAACACGCAATATGGAAACAACAATCCCTATTGCCAGGACAACGAGATCTCCTGGCTGGACTGGGGCATGCTCGAGCAAAATCAGGAACTGTTCAATTTCTTTCGCTACATGATACGTTTACGCAAAGAAAGTCCGGTCATCCGGGGAAAAACCGAAGTCTGCCTGTCCGGCCTGCCGGACACCAGTTTTCATGGCACGGAGCCCTGGATGCTGACGGATGACCCGGAGAACCGGATGCTGGGCGTGATGATGGCAGGCTGCGACCCGGAGACGAATCAGGACGACATAGTCTATATCGGCGCCAACATGCACTGGGAACCGGTAAATATTCAATTGCCCAAGCTGCAGACGGGCAGTACCTGGCGGGTGATGGTTGATACAGCGCAGGAAGCAGGCGAGGATTGGGGCGCTAACGCCAGTCAGGTCAACCTCTCCTCGGACAACCGGCTGCTGATCGACGAGCGTTCGGTGGTGATTTTAAGGGCGTTCAAACATTAGGAGGTTGGGGCATCAAGAGCTGGGGCATCAAGAACTGGGCGAGGAGCATCAAGAGCTTGGCCATTTTACTGGACAAAATGGAAGTTTCCGGCTATTATAATCTATATTTAATAGTCCAACGGGGGCATTATGGCGGAGCTGCTTAAAGTCAATAATCTCTCCATGCATTTTCGCGGCTTGAAAGCTGTACAGGATTTTTCCGCCAGTTTGGCGGAGCATGGAATATACGGACTTATCGGAACAAACGGCGCAGGTAAGACAACTGTCATAAACATGCTGTCGGGCGTTCTTAAACCAACCGCAGGCACGATCGAATTTGCCGGCCGGGATATAACCGCCATGCGGCCGGATCGCATAGCTCGTCTTGGTATTCTCCGAACCTATCAGAATTTACGCTTATTTAGACGCATGACGGCGCTGGAAAATGTAATTATCGGCGCGCAGATGCACCACAGCTACAGCGATGTTGACGCGGTGCTGACTCTGCCGTGTTTTCGTGTGGAAGAAGATGAAATGAGGAGAGTGGCCCGCGAGATGTTAGCGCTGATGGGTATCGAACGCTATGCCGACGAACGGGCGAACTCGCTGCCCTATGGCGCGCAGCGAAAGCTGGAGATTGCCCGCATTTTGGCGGCTAGGCCGCGATTGTTGCTGCTTGATGAACCGGCTGCCGGCATGAATCCGCAGGAGAGCGCCGAACTGGTGGAGATCATCCGTCGGATCCGCGAGACATTTGGCCTGACCATTCTTTTGATAGAACATGACATGAAGGTAGTGATGGGGCTGACCGAATACATCTATGTGATGGCGACCGGTCAGATCATCGCCGAAGGGAAGCCTGATGAAGTCCGGAAAGATCAGAAGGTGATCACCGCCTATCTTGGGAGAAAGAGAAGAGATGCTTGAAGTCACCGACCTGCGTGTAAAATATGATACTATCCGGGTCATCCATGGGGTCAGCCTGAATGTTCGCGAAGGAGAGCTGGTTGCCCTGATCGGCGCCAACGGCGCCGGAAAATCGACCATTTTGAAAACTTTGTCCGGTTTGCTGAAGCCGGAATCAGGCGAAATCTTGTTCAACGGACAGCCGATCGGCGGTTTAGCCTGCCATAAGATCGTTCAGCAGGGCATCGTGCAGGTGCCAGAGGGCCGTCAGATATTCTCTAAAATGACAATTAAGGAAAATTTGCGGCTGGGCGCTTTTCTGGAAGTCAGCCGAAAGCGGTGGGAGCAGAATCTGGAGAGAGTATTCACCCTTTTTCCCATCCTGAAGGAACGCTATCATCAGGTGGCCGGAACGATGTCCGGCGGCGAGCAGCAGATGCTGGCGATCGGCCGGGCCCTGCTCAGCAATCCGCGCTTACTGCTGTTGGACGAACCATCAATGGGATTGTCTCCGCTCATGACCGAACAGGTCTTTGACGTTCTGCGGACGCTTAAACAAGAGGGGATTACTATGTTGCTGGTCGAACAGAATGCCTATGACGCTCTGGAAATTTCTGACCGCACATATATCCTGGAGACAGGCACTATCACTTTGGAAGGCGACAGCCGGCGGTTGATCAACGATCCCGGCGTTAAACAGGCCTATCTGGGAGGCGTATGATGGACACTTTGTATGTGCTCAGTCAATTGGTAAACGGCCTCAAACTCGGCAGTGTCTACGCGATGGTGGCAATTGGCTACTCCATTGTCTACGGCATCCTGCGCCTGATCAACTTTGCCCACGGCGACATCATGACCGTAGCGGTCTATACCATATTATCTCTTGTGACGATTTTCGGCCTGCCGCTGTGGATGTCGATCGGTGCTTCGGTCGTGATGGCGGTCGTCGTCGGCCTGATCGCTGAGCGTACAGCTTATAGGCCGTTGCGCGCTGCCGGCGAGGAGACCACTCTGGTGTCGTCTCTGGCGGTATCGATTTTTTTACAGAACCTGATGATGATGATATTTTCGCCGCAGCGTAAAGCCTTTCATCTGCCGGAAAACCTGACCTTCCTGCACAATTTCAACGGCATACGCCTGTCGACCATGAACATCATTACTTTTATAGCGGTAATCGTGATCCTGGTGATCCTGACTTTTGTCATTAAACGCACCCGCGTGGGGATGGCCATGCGGGCTTGTTCGGATAATATGGACGCTTCCCGCCTGATGGGTATAAACATAAACCATGTCGTCGTCATTGCTTTTATCATCGGCTCTTCGCTGGCGGCCTTGTCCGGCCTGATGCTGGCCGGAGAATACAAGACGATCGATCCGATGATGGGCTTCGTGCCCGGCCTGAAAGCTTTTTGTGCGGCGGTGTTAGGCGGCATCGGCAGTTTGGGCGGAGCTGTGTTGGGAGGCTTTGTCTTAGGCGTGGCGGAGATGCTGTTTGCCGGCTTGATGCCGACTGAGATTACGCCCTATCGCGACGCCTTTGTCTTTGTGGTTCTCATATTAGTGCTGATGGTGCGCCCGAATGGAATTTTAGGCAGCCGGGAAGGGGGGAGGAGCTGATGCGCTTGCGCGACAACCATCTGTTCCGCCTGATCATCTTCGTGATCCTGCCCCTGATAGGATTAATCGTGACCAGTATGAACAGCGGCAGCTATTATTCGGGGTTGGTCCATTTATTCGGCATAAACATAATTCTGGTTGCCAGTCTTAATCTGGTGAACGGTTATTCGGGCATGTTTTCGATGGGTCATGCTGCTTTTATGGCCATAGGCGCTTACGCCTCGGCGATGCTGACTTTAACCGCCGATCAAAAAGTTTTTCTCATGCCGGCATTGCCCGATTGGCTGATGCATCTGACCCTGCCGTTTCCTGTCACCTTGCTGGTCGCCGGTGTGCTGGCCAGTGTTACCGCGCTGTTGATCGGCTTTCCGGTACTGCGTTTTAAGGGACATTATCTTTCGGTCGCCACCATTGGGTTGATCGTGATAGTGCGGGCGGTGCTGGACAACGAAGATCAAATCACAAACGGTGCCCGGGGTGTGACCGGTTTGCCGGACTACGCTTCAACCGGCATTATTTTTTCGGTGGCCATCCTCTGCCTGTTTGTGCTGTACAGGCTTATCCACAGCAGCTATGGCCGGGGCCTGATCGCTATGCGCGATGACTGGACAGCTGCCCAGACACTGGGTGTGAACCTGACCACCAAGAAACTGTCCGCCTTCCTCATCAGCGCCTTCATGGCCGGGATGGCTGGAGGTTTGTGGGGGCACATGCAGAGCGTCATTTCCGGGAAGTTTTTCTATATAGATACCAGTTTTAAGATCGTCGAGACATCCATCATCGGCGGGATGTTTTCGCTCAGCGGAGCTATTGTCGGTTCAGCGCTGATGACCTTTATTCCTGAATTACTGGCGCCGCTGGAGACCGGCATCACCTTGTTCGGCGTGCAGCTTCCTGAGCTCTATGGCGCGTCCAATATGATTCTGGCCGCAGCTTTGATTTTGATTATCATCTTCCGCAGGCAGGGCATCATGGGCTATAGTGAGATTATTACAGACAGCCTTTTTTCCAGGGAGACCTACCTCAGCCTGTTCCGACCTGATCAATACAGCAGTCTGGCGAAAGCTATCGTCACATTGCCGGTTCGGAGCTGGCAGAGTTTAAAGGCCCGTTGGGTGGGTCAAAAGCATAAGTCGTTATAGTAGTTTAAGGAGGAGGAACCACACATGAAAAAAACGCTGAAGAAAACGCTGCTGGTCATGCTCGCGTTGATGCTGGCGTTCGCCTTTACAGGCTGCGCTAAAGATAAGTCAGAAGACGAGGGCGCATCCCCGGCGGCGGACACTATTAATGTCGGAGCCTTGTTTAATCTAACAGGCGGCCAGGCATCGCTGGATCAGCCGTCCTACAACGGATTCAAGATGGCAGCTGATGAGATCAATGCGGCCGGCGGCATCAACGGCAAAATGATTGAGGTCAAAGTCGTTGATGGCAAGACCGATCAGGCGTCGGTTGCCAGCGCGGCCAAGAAGTTGATCGACGTAGAGAAGGCCGTTGTGGTAGCCGGTCTGTCTGACTCAAACTATGCTTTAGCGGCCGGCGGCGTCTGCCAGAGCAATTCGATCCCCTTTATCACTTCGGGAGCGACTCTGCCCACGCTGCCTGAGCAAGTCGGTGATTACGCGTTTCTGGCGCCCTTCGGCGACAATGTGCAAGCCTATGCCTGCGCAGATTATGCGATCGACGATCTCAAAATGACCAAATGCTATCTGTTGATCGACCAGTCCATGGAATTCACCAAGACCCTGGCTCACTTCTTCAAGGAGCGCTATGAAGAAAAGGGCGGCACCATTGTTCTGACCGATAACTACATGAACAAGGATCCGGATTTCTCCGCTCAGATTGATCGCTTTTTAGCCGATAAAGGCGGTGCGGAGATCCTGTTCATCTCCGGTGTGCCCGATGACGCCGGCGTAGTCGTCAAGCAGTTCCGCGACAAAGGCGTCACCCTGCCCATCATCAGCGGCGACGGTTTCGATACTCCGTTGCTGATGGAAGTGGCCGGCGATGCGGCTAACAATGTCTATGTCGGAACACATGCTTCCTTAGAGAACACCGATCCGGCAGTTCAGAAATTCGTAGCCGACTACACCGCTGTCTACGGCCATGCGCCTGAGAACGCCTTTGCGGCACTGGGTTATGACACTATGTATCTGATAGCCAACGCGCTGAAGAACGCGACCGATCCGACCGATCCGGCGGCGATTCGCGATGCAATAGGGGCGACCAAGAACCTGAAGGGTGTCACCGGCACCGTCACCTATGAAGAGGGCAGCCGGGTACCGACCAAATCGGTCACCATCAATAAAGTAGAAGGCGGCAAATTCGTCTTCCAGAAAGAAGTCTTTCTGTAAATAGTCAGGTCTGAAACAGACAGGGCGGTCTCCGATAGGAGACCGTCCTGTTTGACAAGAAGGAGGAAAACACATGGCAAACCATGAATTGCTCAAACTGACGGCGACACAGGTAAAGGCCGGTAATTATGATAAGGCGATTTTGGCGATCGGCTCCTGCGAAGCGCATGGTCCGCATCTGGCCGAAGGCACCGATACCATCGTCTCCTACCGCCTCAGCAATATGGTGGCGGACAAGGTCGACGGACTTCTGGTACTGCCGCCGGTGACTGTGGGTTACAGCGCACATTACGATCAGTTCCCTTTTACCATAACATTAGCTTACGATACCGTTACTCAGGTCATCTACGACATTTTAGAGTCAACCATCCGCAACGGCATCAATAGAATATTCCTGATGAACGGGCATGATGGTAATATCGCGCCGATGGAGATTGCGTCGCGCAAAATCAAGGAAAAATATCCCGACGCGCGCATCGCGGCGCTGCCGGCCTGGTGGGTGACGGCAGGCGAACTGCTGCCGCCCGGCACCTTTGAAGTCTGGGATGGTCTCGGCCATGCCGGAGAAGGAGAATCGTCGATCGCTTACTATCTGTATCCGGAATGGTGTCAGCCCGAACTGGCCAGCGGCGTCGTGCCCGATAATCTGCCGGATCATGTCGAGATTAAATGGGATTTTGCCGAACTGACCGATACTGCCGCTACCGGTGATCCGACCAAGGCGACGCCCGAGAAAGGCCGCGCCATGACGGAAGCGCTGGTCGATTGTGTAGCCGGCGCGTTGAAAGAGTTAGATGCTAAAGACTGGAAATACAATTCGCAGAGATCGGAGTTGAAGCTGTAGGGCCGGAAGCTGTAAGAGCGGGAATTTCTTAAAAGAAAGAAGGCATTTATGAAAAAACGGGTGTGCCTGCTGCATACTGGAGGAACCATCGGCATGGCGCTGACCGATCACGGTTACGCGCCGAAAGCCGGGTTTATGGAGCAGGCGCTGAGCGTCATGGATGAATTGAAGCTGCCGGAGATGCCGGAGTACGATCTGATCGAATTCTCCCCGCTACTTGATTCTTCTAACATTTCTGTCAAAGAATGGAACCAAATCGGACGGCATATTACGGAACTCTATGATAAATACGACGGCTTTGTGATTCTGCACGGCACCGATACAATGGCCTATACCGCCTCGGCTCTGTCCTTCATGCTGGGCGGTTTGACCAAGCCGGTCGTACTGACAGGCTCACAGATACCGCTCTGCCAGCTGCGGACCGACGCCCGTGATAATCTGGTGACGGCCCTTCTGATTGCCGCTGAATCTAAGATCCCGGAAGTATGCCTCTATTTCGGCAGCGCCCTGTTGCGCGGAAACCGTTCCACGAAAATCAGTTCGGATCAGTTGATTGCGTTCGATTCGCCCAACTATCCGAAGCTGGCGGAAGCGGGGGTGCGCATCACCATCAACGAGCGCAATGTGCGCAACCGGAATGCCGGCCAGTATGTCCGTCGGGAAGCTGATAATGATGGTGCCGGGCATGGAGAAGCGGGCGGCCATGCGGCCGCGTTGGATTTCACACCGTTTGCGGAGCACCAGATAGCGGTGCTGAAGATTTTTCCGGGCATTCAGTTTGAAGTGTTCGAGAATATAATGACGGAACAGCTCAAGGGCATCGTCATTGAGGCCTTTGGCGCCGGCAACATCCCCGATCAGCGGGGCGCATTAGATCGTCTGCTGGAAGCAGCTAAAGCCAACCGGACAGTCGCTGTTGTCTGTACACAGTGCCTGCGCGGTTCGGCAGTTCTCGGCAAATATGAAACCAGCGGTTCGCTGATCGAAGCCGGAGCAGTCAGCGGCTATGATCTGACGGTCGAAGCTGCGGTTACGAAACTGTATTATCTCTTGAGTCAAAATTTGGCGCTTGAAGAGATTAAGCTGTTGATGGGTCAGGATCTACGTGGAGAAATGACCGGACCTGTTTAAACAGATCATGCCTTTCGCCGAAGCACGATCTCATCCAACAGCCGATGAGCAGCGGCTGTCTTGTCAAGCAGAGGCAGGACGATCTCATCATCGCTCGATATCAGGGTCAGCTTAGTTGTGCCGACGATAAAGCCCGAGCCCTCGTCTTTTAAATTGTTGCAGGCTATCAAGTCTAAATGTTTGTTCTCCAGTTTCTTTTTGGAATTCTCTATCATATTTTCTGTTTCCATGGAAAAGCCACATAAAAACTGACCCTTGGGTTTATGTTCGCCCAGGTATTTCAGGATGTCCTGCGTGCGGGCGAGGGGGATTGAAAGATTGTCTTCGCCGGTTTTCTTGACTTTTTCGTTGGCGGTTGTCTGCGGCCGGAAATCGGCCACCGCGGCGGCCTTGATGATGACGTCTTGCTTTTCACTGCGAGAAATGACGGCCTCGAACATATCGGCGGCGGAAGATACTGAGACGATATCCATGTAGGGCGGCGGAGGAAGCGCGGTCTGGCCTGTCACCAGGGTCACTTGAGCGCCACGCAGAGAGGCGGCCCGGGCAATCGCGTAGCCCATCTTGCCGGACGAATAATTGGTCAGGAAGCGCACCGGATCGATCGCTTCGCGGGTTGGACCGGCTGTGACGAGAATGCGCCAGCCAGCTAGATCTTTTTCGTAAGCGATCTCTTGCAATACCGCGTCTAACAGCTCTTCCGCTTCGGCCATTTTGCCTTCGCCGATGTCGCCGCAGGCCAGGCGCCCTGAACCGGGTTCTATGATCTTCCAGTCGAAATGGCGTAAGCGTTCGATGTTGGCTTGTGTAACGGGATTCTGCCACATGTGGGTGTTCATCGCCGGCGCGATCAGCTTGGGGCAGGTGCTTGCCAGGACTGTGCTGGTGAGCATGTCGTCTGCGATTCCATTCGCCAGCTTGGCGATGATGTTGGCGGTGGCCGGAGCGATCAGCACCAGCTGCGCCTGTTTGGCCAGGTCGATGTGCATGGTGGCGGAGGGATAGTCCGGATCGAAAGTATCCTGAGCGACCCGGGAGCCGACCAGTGTTTCAAAGGTCAACGGAGAGACGAACTTGCCAGCGTTCTGTGTCATCAGAACTCGAACTATCGCGTCCTGTTTGACCAGAAGGGAAGCCAGAAAAGCTGCTTTATAGGCGGCAATGCCGCCGCTGACGCCGAGCAGGATGGTTTTATCTTTCAGCATGGAATCGTTCCTCCTCCCTGGTTAGCAGATGGTGCTCTAAAAAGTATAACAAAGGCTGGCCGTAGCGTAAACGAATTCTTTTGCAAATTGCGGGAAAATCTAATATAATGGTACAGATTCCATCAAGGAGGCTGACTGGTGATATTAACAATTGATTTAGGCAACACTAACATCGTCATCGGTGTAATGGAGGGGGATGAGCTTCGCTTTACAGCGCGTTTCAGCACCGACCGCGCCAAGACAGCGGACGAATATGCTTTGATGTTCGACGACCTGCTCGAATTGAACAACATCAAACCTGAGGAGATCGAAGGCGGCATCATCGCCTCCGTCGTACCGGATTTAAAGAACGAACTGCACGACGCAGTGGAAATGGTCACCGGCAAGCGGCCGCTGACGGCAACGATAGAGCTTGATACAGGGTTGGTGATAGATATGGATACGCCATCAACATTAGGCGCCGATCTTTTGGTCAATTCAGTCGCCGCCTTGAACCTGTATCCTCTGCCTATTCTGATCTTCGATATGGGAACAGCGACCAAACTTTCGGTAATAGATTGCTGCGGCCATTACAGCGGCGGTATGATCATTCCCGGACTGCGCTTGTCGACTGACGCTCTGTCGGCCCGCACCGCTCAACTGCCGCGCATCAGCCTGGACGAGCCCAAGATCTTAGTCGGTAAAAACACGGTCGATTGCATGCAATCGGGCGTTATTTACGGCAACGCCGCGATGTTGGACGGCATCATCGATCGGGTGGAAGCTGAAATGGGTAAAAAAGCTACTATTCTGGCGACCGGCGGTCTGATCGAGCTGGTGGCTCCCTTTTGCCGGCACAAAATGATAGTTGATAAGAATCTGACTTTGCGCGGATTGCGTATACTCTACGACCGGAACGCCGATAAGGCTCGCTGACGCTGAAAACAACTGCTGAAAAAACTGGCGCTAAACGCTAAAGATGTAAAGCATTAATAACAGGTGCAGGAAAGGAAGAGCACTATGTCAAAGATCTATGATATCATCGTCATCGGCGCCGGCCCGGCCGGCTTGGCGGCAGGTATATACGGGGGGCGGTCGAAACGCAGCACCCTGATTTTAGAGAAAGCGCGTGAAGGCGGACAGATTATCTATACTTCGGAGATCGCCAACTACCCGGGTTCGCTCGATAAAGAAAGCGGCATCTCGCTGATTGAAAGAATGAAGTCCCAGGTCCTGAAATTTGGAGCTGAACTCATATATGACACCGCCACCGAGGTCGATCTTTCCGGTGAAATCAAGAAGGTAAAAGGCATTGCCGAGACATATCAAGGCCGGACTGTCATCATCGCCAGCGGCGCCTACCCGATCTCTATCGGCGCTCCCGGGGAAATGTCCTTCACCGGCCGGGGCGTATCCTACTGCGCGACCTGTGACGGAGCGTTCTTTTCCGGCCTCGAAGTTTTCGTCGTCGGCGGCGGTGATTCGGCCATAACGGAAGCTATCGAACTGACCAATCATGCTCGAAAAGTAACGGTCATTCACCGGCGCGATCAGTTACGGGCGGTAGAATCTCTTCAGGAAAAAGCTTTTGCCAACCCCAAGATCGATTTTATGTGGGATTCTGTAGTCAAAGAGCTGCGGGGCGGCGAAGTGCTTGACACTGTCGTGGTCGAGAATGTCAAAACCGGCAAAGAGACAGTCATAAAGGCAGACCCGAACGATGGATTTTTGGGCGTTTTTGTCTTTATCGGTTTCAAGCCGACGACCGAACTCTTCGCGGGAAAAATCGACATGGAAAATGGCTACATCCTGACTGATGAGGAGATGCGTACTAATGTGCCGGGCGTTTTCGCCGCCGGCGACCTGCGCAAAAAAACCTTCCGTCAGGTGATTACAGCGGTAGCGGACGGCGCGTTGGCGGCGGTCCAGGCCGCCAAGTACATCGATTCCATGGGCGGTGAATAGGCCGTCAGGAGGCAAATATCGATCATCAGGAATTGAATCGGCCATAAGGAAGGGGATCAGTTTACTGAAGGTATTAGAGGGGCGACTAGCTTTAAGAGGATACAAGAAAATTGAAAAGAGACGGTAGCTTTTGCGGGCTACCGTCTCTTTCTGATTCCGCTTCCACAGTAACTTTATGAGGCAGCTGTGTGCGACTTAAAACATCGCGACAACGGCGCCTTCGTAGGTTTCGTCAATGAACTTTTTGACTTCAGGTGATTTCAGCGCGTTTGCCAGAGCGACCAATTCGGGTTTTGACTCATTACCCTCTTTAACCACAAGCACATTGGCGTAGGTCAGGGCGGCTTCCGACTCGGCGGATTCTGTGGCCAGGGCGTCTTCGCCGACCTTGAGGCCGGCATCGATGGCGAAGTTGCCGTTGATGACAGCTACATCGACATCTGACAGCAGGCGGGGCAGCTGGGCGGCTTCTAATTCGACTATGTCAAAATTTTTCGGATTTTCAACAATATCGATCTTGGTGGCGTTCAGGCCGACGCCTTCCTTGAGCTTGATCAGTCCCTCAGCTTCGAGCAGCAGCAATGCCCGGGCTTCGTTGGTGGTGTCGTTGGGGACGGCGATTTTAGCGCCATCGGCTAAGGCGTCTAAAGTTTTGGTTTTGCCCGGATAGATACCAAAGGGCTCATAGTGGATGGCGGCAATGCTTACCAGTGCGGTGCCTTTTTCTTTATTAAAATCATCCAGATAGGGTTGATGCTGGAAATAATTGGCATCGATATCCCCGGAGTCTAAAGCCATGTTAGGCAGCACATAATCGGTGAATTCAGTGATCTGCAGATCGATGCCCTCTTCGGCCAGCAAGGGTTTGACGATAGCCAGAATCTCAGCATGCGGAGCCGGGCTGGCGCCGACTTTGATGACGACCGGCTCGGTTGTGGCAGCGTCCGGTTCCTCAGCTTTGGGGGCGCAGCCGGCAAAAACGCTTAGCGCTAACAGTAGGATCAGAGAAACAGCTAAGAACTTCTTCATTTGGGTACCTCCATTATTATAGTTAAAATTTTAATGATCTTAATTGATGCGCCGGTCGACTATCTTGGCCAGCTTCATGCCCGCTTCTTGCATGGTTTGGACCAGCAGAACCAGCAATACCAGGGTCACCAGCATGGTCGGTGTATCGTAGCGGTACAGTCCGTAGCGGATAGCGACATCGCCCAGGCCTCCGGCGCCGAGGATGCCTGCCATCGCAGAATAACTCAGGATGGTCGTCACCGCGATGGTGGCGCCGACAATGAGCGAAGGCAGGGCCTCCGGCAGGAGCACCTTGCGAACGATCTGGGCGGTCGAGGCGCCCATCGACTGGGCGGCTTCGATCACTCCGGAATCGACTTCACGCAGAGAAGATTCCACCAGGCGGGCGATAAACGGAGCTGATCCGACCACCAGGGCGACTATGGCCGCGTTCGGTCCGATCGTCGTACCGATGATCAGGGCGGTAAAGGGAAACAGCGCGATCATCAGGATGAGGAAGGGGATCGAGCGCAGGAAATTGACCGGCAGGCCGATCAGCGCGTTCAGGAAACGGATGAAGGGATGTCGCCCTTTATCCGTTACGATCAGCAGTACGCCGATCGGCAAACCGATGAGATAGGCGATGGCAGTCGAAGCCAGCGTCATATAGAGGGTTTTCACCAGTTCAACTCCGTACATTGTAAGCATTTCTTGGCTAAACACCACTCTCCACCTCCCTTACCGTTACATTCTGGGTTTTTAAGAAGGCCAGTACCTTGTGGGCCAGAACATCGTCTTCCGGCAGTTGGATGAGCATTCTGCCGTAAGCCTGGCCGTCAATATCGCGGGTATCGGCGAACATGATATTCACCGGCGCGTTGCATTCTAAGATGGTCTTTGCCAGCACCGGCTCGGTGGAAGAATTGCCGTCAAAGAGGATCTCGCACAGGCGGGTGCCGACCAGTTTCTCGCTGCGTTCTCCATCCGGAAAAACGAAGCTGTGGCCGACTCTGGTCTTGGGGTCGGTGAATATGTCGACGACGTGGCCAACTTCGGCAATGCGGCTGTCGTCGATGATGGCGACCCGGTGGCAGATCGATTCGATAACGCTCATTTCATGCGTGATGATGACAATGGTGATGCCAAACCGGTGGTTGATATCTTTGAGCAGCGCCAGGATCGACCGGGTGGTCGATGGGTCGAGGGCGCTGGTAGCTTCGTCGCAGAGCAGGACTTTGGGATTGCTGGCCAGAGCGCGGGCTATGGCGACTCTTTGTTTTTGGCCGCCGGATAGTTGGGCGGGGTAGGCCCGTATCTTGTCGGTCAGGCCGACTACCTCGAGCAACTCAAGCGCCCGCTTGCGTGCGCTGGCTTTATCCATGCCGATGATCTCCAGCGGAAAGCAGATGTTGGCGACTACGTCGCGCTGCATCAGGAGATTGAATTGCTGAAAGATCATGCCCATCGACTGGCGGGTTTTGAGAAGTTCTTTTTTTGACAATGTCGACAGGTCGAGCCCGTCGAACCAGACGGTGCCGGAGGTGGGCCGCTCCAAAAAATTTATGCAGCGAACCAGCGTACTCTTTCCGGCGCCGGACAGACCGATTATACCAAAAATTTCACCGGGAAAGATGTCGAGATCGATATCTTCGAGTGCTTTTACCTGGCTGTCTTTACTCTTAAAGATCTTGCCCAGTCCGCGCATCGATATGATAGGTTGGATTTGATTGTCTTCGATTTTATTAATCATGCGTGCTCGGATCCCTTGCCGGCGTGGCCGTGAAAGCGGCGAAAGCTTGCGAAATACGGGTAGATACTTTACTAAATATATCATTCGCTTTATGTAAAAGCAACAAGGCCTTTTTACAGCCTTTTCCGACTTTTACAGGTTTGCTCTTTACGAAACGGCGACTTAGGCGGTATAATATCGGCATGGACATATTAAAAGACCGGATTCTCAAAGACGGCGAACTGATCGGCTCCGATATAATTAAAGTCGACGCCTTTCTTAACCATCAGATCGATGTCGGTCTGATTGGTGAGATCGGTGCTGAGTTTGCGCGCCGTTTTGCCGCTCTGCCGGTGACCAAGATCTTGACGATCGAGGCCTCGGGTATAGCTTTGGCCTGCGCTACCGGTTTGCGCATGAACGGTTTGCCGGTGCTGTTTGCCAAAAAAACTCCGCTCAGCACGATGACAGATGGGTTTTATGCTACCGAAGTGACTTCGTTTACCAGGCGCAGCGTATCGCTGGTGGCGGTGTCGCAGAAATATCTGAATGAAGATGATAAGTTGTTGATCATCGACGACATCATGGCGCATGGCGAAGCGACTTTAGGTTTGACGGAGATCGCCCGCCAGGCCGGGGCCGAGGTGCTCGGCATCGGGGTCGCGATCGACAAAGCGTATCAAGGCGGCAGTGAGAAACTGAAAGAAGCCGGTTTTCGAGTGGAATCCCTGGTGGTGATTACGTCCATGACGGACGGTCATATAGTTTTTAAGTAACCGAGAATTCAAAGGCAGAAGAAACAAGGAGAATGAACATGAAGAAGTTTTTTGCAGTGCTGTTGATACTCATGCTGGCGCTGACGGCTCTGAGCGGCTGCGGCGCAAAAGACAATTCGGCGCCTTCGGAAGACCCGACAACTGATGTCACGACGATAGGCGTCATTTTCATTGGCCCGGTTACCGACGGCGGCTATAACCAGGCTCAGAACGAGGGCTTCCAAAAGGTCGAAGAGCATTTCGGCGATGCGGTCAAATTGCTGCGTCAGGAGAGCGTTCCCGAAGACAAGCAGTCTGTGAAATCCACCGCTATCAACATGATCGATAATGGCGCCAGCATCATCATCGGCACCAGCTTCGGCTATATGGATGCTCTGGAAGAACTGGCCCTGGAATATCCGGATGTCACTTTCCTGCATTTCTCCGGCTATAAAATGAACGACACCAACTTTGGCAACTATTTCGGAGCCATGGAAGAAGCCCGTTATCTGGCAGGCATTGTCGCCGGTAAGATGACCGAGACCAACAAGCTGGGTTACATCGCGGCGTATGAATATACCGAGGTAAAAATCGGCATCAACTCTTTCTTTCTGGGCGCTCGTTCGGTCAATCCGGACGTAACCATGAATGTTGTCTATATCAATAGCTGGGGCGACGCTGCGCTTGAAAAAGCTGCTGCTGAATCCCTGCTGGCGCAGGGCTGTGACGTCCTGACTCAGCATGCCGATACCAGCGCGGCTCAGGTTGAGGCTGAAAAAGCCGGTAAATTTGCCATCGGCTACAACCTTGATAACAGCAAGATTGCGCCCAAGTCCTTCCTGACCTCGCCGATCTGGCATCATGAAGTCTACCTCATCCCGACAATTGAAAAGATCATCGCCGGTCAATATGTGCCAGAGTCTTACTACGGCACGATCAAGGACGGCTACATCGGCCTGGCACCGCTGACCGATCTGGTGCCCGACGATGTCAAGACCGAAGTCAATGCGGCCTATGATAAGATGAAAGAAGGCGACTTCCCGGTCTTCGTCGGACCGCTCAAAGATAACACCGGCAAAGAGGTCGTTCCGGCCGGTTCAGCTTTGACAGCGCATGATGACATCTGGAGCATCGAGTGGGTGCTGGACGGCATTACGGCAGTCGAATAAAAAATCCAGTGATAGAAGGCTCATCAGCCTGATGGTTAATATTTAAAAGGAATATGCGGACGGAACGGTTCCTTCGGGAGCCGTTCCGCACATCAAAGGTAATTTATGGAAGCAGTGAGCGCGATTGAAATGCGCGGGATCAGCAAAGCATTCGGTTCGATCATGGCCAACCGGGAGGTTGATCTTTCGGTACGCTGGGGTGAGATCCACGCTATACTCGGAGAAAACGGCGCCGGCAAGAGTACTCTGGTCAATATGCTGTCCGGTATTTACCGGCCAGACAGCGGTGAAATCATGATCGATGGTCAGGTGGTCGAGTTTGCTTCGCCGGCGAGTTCGATCAAAAATGGCATCGGCATGATACACCAGCACTTCAAACTGGTAAACGTCATGACGGCGCTGGAAAATATCATGATCGGCCGTCGAGGCGGCCTGCTGATCCGAAAAAAACAATGGAAACAGGAAATCCGTGATATCTCAGACCGCTATGGCCTGGATATCGATCCAGATAAAAAAGTCTATAACATGTCGGTGGGCGAGAAGCAGACCTTGGAAATCATAAAGGTGCTGCATCAGGGCGCCCGCATCCTCATCCTTGATGAACCGACTGCTGTTCTCACGCCGCAGGAGATCCGCCGTCTGTTTCAAATCGTGCGCAATATGAAGGAACAGGGTTGCGCCATCATCATCATCACGCATAAACTGAATGAAGTAATGGAGATCAGTGATCGGGTGACTGTTCTGCGGCAAGGCCAGACAGTGGGAACGCTGACCACGGCGGATGTTCAGGTCGGCACGCTGATAGAGCGGATGGTGGGGAAAAGACTCGACTTGTCGATCAAACGTGTCGATTATCCGGGTGAACGCCGGCCTTTACTGCAGGTCGACGGTTTGACGGTGCGCGGTCAGGATCAAAAGATCGCCCTTGAGGAAATCAATTTCGACCTGTACGGTGGAGAAATTCTCGGCATCGCCGGCGTTGCAGGCAGCGGTCAAAAGGAGATTTGCGAAACGATAGCCGGTTTGACCCGGGCCGAAAAGGGACGTATTTTCTTTGAGGGTGGCAACATCATTGGCAAAACGCCGCGCGATATCATTCGCCTGGGCATCCGGATGGGATTTATTCCAGAAGATCGTCTGGGAATGGGTCTGGTTGGTTCTATGGACATCGTGCACAATATCATTCTTAAGGACTACCAAAATCAGCCGGGTATTTTTCTCCGGCGCGGGCCCAGCCAGGCAAAGGCGCGAACTATTGTTGAGAGACTCGATATCCAAACTCCGGGCATTCATTATCCGGTGAAGAAGCTTTCCGGCGGGAACATCCAAAAGGTACTGCTTGGCCGGGAGATCGATTCCGACCCGAAGGTTCTGATCACGGCTTATCCGGTGCGAGGACTTGATATCGGCGCGTCTTACAAGATATATGATCTTTTGAACGAACAAAAATATAAGGGCGTCGGCATTCTTTTTATCGGCGAGGATCTCGATGTTCTGATGTCTCTGTGCGATAGGCTGATGGTCTTCTGTGCCGGCCGGGTGGCCGGAACGGTCGATCCCAGGGAAGTCAGCAAAGAAGAGATTGGGTGGCTGATGACAGGAGGAAAGGAACAGGAGCCGTCGTGAAACTGATCCAAATCAAGAAACGCGAAGATATGTCAAGGAAAAAGGAACTGCTGATCCGCATAGTAGCGGTCTTTTTGTCCCTGATTTTTGCCGGCCTGGTGATAAAAATCCTCGGTTATGATCCGCTGAATGTCTTTTCCAGCATGGTGAACGGGGCAATCGGCACCGAGATCCGGTTCAAGCAGACCATTCTCAAAGCGGTCCCGCTGATCATCACTTCGCTGGGCATTCTGGTAGCATTCAAGATGAAATTCTGGAACATCGGCGGAGAAGGGCAAATCATGATGGGCGCGCTGGGCGCGACCTTTGTCGCTCTCAATTTACCGGACCTGCCCCGCCTGCCGCTGCTTGGCCTGATGATGCTGGCAGCTATTGCGGCAGGTGGTTTCTGGGCCTTCATACCGGCTTTTTTCAAGACACGCATGGGTGTCAATGAAACTATCTTCACCTTGATGCTGAACTACATAGCCATTAAATTCGTCACTTATTTGCAGTATGGGCCGTGGAAGGATCCCGGGTCACAGGGCTTCCCCAAGGTCGCCATGTTTTCCAAGAACGGTACGCTGCCGACGCTGTTCGGCTTGCACATCGGCTGGATTATAGCTTTGGTATTGGTAGTTTTGGTGCATGTGTTCCTGAATCATACGAAAAAAGGTTTCGAGATCGCGGTCGTCGGTGAGAGCCAGGAAACAGCCCGCTATGCCGGCATGAACATCAAAAACATCGTCATCACCGCCATGATCCTTTCCGGCGGTCTCTGCGGCCTGACCGGGATGATACAGGCGGCTGGCATTGAACAAACTTTAACTTCGACATTGTCTGCCGGTTATGGCTTCACTGCTATCATCACCGCCTGGCTGGCTCGCCTGAACGCGATCGGCACTCTGGTGGTCTGCCTCATCTTTGCCGTACTATTGCAGGGAGCGGCCTATATTCAGATCTCAATGCAGATCCCGGCCGCGGCTGCTGATATGATTCAGGGTATAATTCTGTTCTTCGTTTTAGGCAGCGAATTTTTTATTCAGTACAAGGTCAGTCTGGCCGGTCGTCTGGCCGGACTGCGGCCGACGAGAAGGGAGGCTGCCTGATGGAGGGTTTTTTGGCAGCCGCCCTGGTAGCTTCGATTCCTCTGCTGATTGCTACTATAGGCGAGATCCTGACCGAGAAAGCCGGGTTGCTCAATTTAGGCGTAGAAGGATTGATGCTGCTTGGCGCAGTAATGGGCTTCATTGCCGGCTACGAGAGCGGAAATCCCTGGGCCGGATTGATGGGCGCTTTTTTGGCAGGCTGCTGCGGCTCCCTGATGTTTGCCATTTTGACCATCTCCTTGCGGGCCAATCAGGTCGTTACCGGTTTGACCCTGACTATCTTCGGCGCCGGCTTTGCCAGCTTTGTCGGTAAAGATTACATTGGTTTGCCGGTGCCGGCATTGATCCGGGAGACTTTTAGCCCGCTCGCTCTGCCCGTGTTGTCCGATATTCCTTTGCTCGGACCGGTCTTCTTTCATCAGGATGTGTTTATTTACGGCAGCTACTTTTTAGTGATCATAATTTGTCTGTATCTGTACCGGACGCGCTTCGGCCTCAACCTGAAAGCGGTTGGCGAATCGGCGGCTTCAGCCGATGCCGCCGGCGTCCGCATCTCTTTGTATCGCTATCTCCATACTGTTGGTGGGGGAGGCCTCTGCGGCCTGGCCGGCGGATACATGTCGCTTGTCATGATGTCGGTTTGGGTGGAGAATGTTGTCGCCGGCCGCGGCTGGATCGCGGTTGCGCTGGTTATCTTCGCGGCCTGGAATCCTTTCAAGGCTCTGGGCGGAGCGTTTTTATTCGGCGGTTTGTCGATTCTTGGTTTCCGGATGCAGAGCATGGGTATTCATGTATCACAGTACTGGATCGATATGTTGCCCTATGCAGCGACCATTTTGATCATCATTTTAAGCTCCCGCAATAATAGAAAAGAAAATCAGCCGCCGGCTGATCTCAGTGTGTCATATTTCCGGGAAGACCGTTAACAGCTATGCCGGTTAAGGCGGATTACTATTGCGGAAGCGCTTATCCAATCGCTTGAAAGGAGGCGTTTCTTATGGTATTGGTGCATTTAGCCGAAGGCTTTGAAGAAGTGGAGGCCCTTACTGTCGTCGATCTGCTGAGACGAGCCGGGATAGACTGTAAAACGGTGTCGGTGACCGGTCGGCTGCCGGTGAACGGCGCGCACGGCGTTCAGGTGACTGCCGATCTGTTGTTCGACCAGGCTGATTATAAGGCGGCCGAAATGATCGTACTGCCGGGCGGTCTGCCGGGAACGGACAATTTGGCCGCTCACAGCGGGCTGACCGCTGCCATCCTCGACTTTGCCGAGCAGGATAAACCATTGGCTGCTATCTGCGCGGCGCCATCTATTTTAGGGGGACTGGGCTTGTTGAAAGGCCGCAACGCAGTGATCTATCCGGGTCTTGAAGGAAAGCTGACCGGAGCGGTCGTCGGCCGTGACAATGTCGTGACTGACGGCAATATTACTACATCAAAAGGGCCGGGTACCGCGATGGAATTCGCGCTTGAACTGATCAGGCGTCTGAAAGGAAAAGACGCCGCTCAGACTGTCCGGCAGGGTGTACTGCTGGGATAAAGCGGTAAGCTGTCGTTTGAGATAGCCGCCGGCAAGACAGACACCAGATGGAAAAAAATGACAGGAGAATGAATGGAACGGTGGCGTAAAAATTTATATATATTATGGTTCGGTCAGGTGTTCTGCCTGATGGGCTTTGGATTTGCTGTTCCATTCATACCTTTTCTGATCCAGGAAATGGGTGTTACCAATCCGACCAGACTGAGTTATCTGGTTGGTCTGGCGTTTACCCTACCGGCGGCGACAATGGCGATCGCGGCGCCGATTTGGGGAATCCTGTCTGATCGCTTCGGCCGCCGGCCGATGATACTGCGCGCGTTGATAAGCGGGGCGGTGTTGCTGGTTCTAATGGGTTTTTGCCGGGAAGTCTGGCAATTCATGACATTGCGGATAATTCAGGGAGTTATGACGGGCAGCGTGACCGCTGCGATGACTTTTGTCTCGGCTAATACGCCGTTAGCTCGTCAGTCCTATGCTCTCGGCCTGATGACAGCTTCGACTTTTACCGGCTATTCGATCGGCCCCTTTGTGGGCGGTATCCTGGCGGATCTGATGGGTTTTCGCAACTGTTTCATAACAGGCGGTTGTCTGATCTTCATTGGATTTCTGATCGTGCTGTTCTTGCTTAAAGAAGACCCCAACACCTATGGCTATCGCTTAAAAACCGATCTTCCCGACAGCCTGACGGGTAGATCAGTCTTTATGCGGGTTCTCAATCCTTTCATCGTGTTGCTGATCGTGACGTTGTTTTTTCAGAAGATGGCTCGTCTGGTCTTCATGCCCTTTATGGCCCTGTACGCTCAGGCCGTTCTGCCGGATGGCGGCGCCGCCACCTACACCGGTCTGGTAAATGGGACGACAATGCTGGCGACGGCGATCGCGGCGGTCACCATTGTCCGCTTGGGAGACCGGCAGGAAAAAATGGGTCTTGTGTTGCGATTGACGCTGCTGTCGCTGCCGCTGGCATTGGCGTTGTTTTTCCTGCCCGCCTCAGCTCTGATAGCCTTTATTGCCATCTATACCGCCTATTTCCTGTTAGCAGGGGCAGCGGAACCTATATTGACAGCGGCCGCCTCAGAGCGAACACCGCCGGCTCTGCGCGGGACGCTGTTCGGTATGCTGGGCACAGTCCACAGCGCGGCGGCGATGGCCAGCCCCATGGTCGGCGGCTTTATTTCGGCGCATATCAGCATCAAGGCCATTTTGCTATGTATGCCTGCCTTTACTGTTGTAATGTTGTTTTGTATATTGATTTTGAAAGCTAAAAGCAAGAAAGAATTAAACGTTGAACAAGGAACAAAGCTGATAGATGAATGAAGAACTTTTTTTAAAAGAAAACCTGTTGCCACAGGATGAATTGATTGAGCTCTTGCGCTCATCCTGTCACAGACAAGCGGGAGAGGTCGATCTGCATGTACACAGCGCCTACTCCGATGGCGAATTTGAGCCGGCCTGCCTGATTCACATGGCAAAACAAAACGGAGTCAGGCTGTTTGCTTTGACTGATCACGATGGTTTAAAAGGCCTGCCGGAAGCCATGGAAAGTGCTGCCGCTGAGAAAATAAAACTGATCAGCGGGGTTGAGTTATCGGCCGACCTGAAGGCGGAACAACCGGACAATCCCTTTGGCAAATACATCAGCATCCATCTGTTGGGTTATGGGTTCGATCCGGCTGATCAGCCGCTGGTTGAAGCAATCGCGCAGATGAAGTTGTGGCGGGAAGATCGAAACAGGAGACTTCTTCAATATTTAGAAGAAACCGGCATAGGAATTACGAAAGAAGAACTGGCCGCAGTCAGCGGAATTAGTGATTATGTCGGTAAGCCGAACATCGCCAGAGCTTTGGCGGCCAAATATGGCCTGAAGAATTGGAAAGACGCCTTCGCTGAGAGAGCCGGAGAGACTCCGGGTATTTTTAAAAGACCTGAGGTCAAAGCCATTCGCAGAAAAAAGCTGCCGGCGGAAAAAGCGATCAAACTGATACTTGGCGCTGGCGGCGTTCCGGTATTGGCCCACCCCTATAAAATCGGGGCATTGAAAGAAGGCGCCTGGCGCCTGGAGAGCTTTTTAGAGCGACTTGAACGTTTGCTTGAAGTTCTCAAAAAATATGGTTTGATGGGGATGGAGTGTCGCTACAGTGAACATCCGGATGAAGTCGCCGAAGCTTTGTTGGAGATGGCCGAACGCCTGGATCTAATCGCCACCTGCGGTTCGGATTTTCATGATCTGGAAGCTCTGCCGCTGAAAAAAATCGGCAAGATCAGCGGTTGCTTCATTGCAGGTGAAAACGGCGAAGTGTATGATGACTGACGATCGGTCTGTCTGGTCTTGCGTAACTCTTCTCAGTTGGCAGACTTGTTGTACGCAAAGCCTGGCCCGCAGACGTTTTAAGAATCGCGCGATTTTTTACCGACCATTTCTTCGATATCGATGCGTACGACGGCAACCGCGGCAAAGTCGCTTTCCGAGAAAGGCAGATCGCGCCGGTCGAAGCGGCGGACGATCGCCTGCAGGGCAGCTTTCTTTTCGGCTACGTCGGTCAGAATAACTGCTGTGCCCGTTCCGATGACCGATTTATAGGTGGTGCCCCATTCGCAGGGTTGGTCATTAGGCTGTTTTATGATTTCGGTATTATATAATTCCATCTGGAAGCAGACCTTGGGGTTTTCCCGGATCAAGTTCAGCTTACGGCCGACGGCGGCTGAGTGGAAGTATATGTGACCGTTGGTGTAGACATAATTGAGCGGCACCACATAGGGCGTATCGATATCGACCAGGCCGAGGTGGCAAACAAAAGCTTGCTCAAGAATCGCTTCGATCTCTTTAGGTTCTTTGATTTCACGATCCATTCTTCTCATGAGAAAACTCCTTTCTGAATCAATCTGCGTTCAAGTTTGTTGTCTTAGCTTATCATATTCGAGTTGGACTTACAAGAAACGTCTGACCATGGCTGTCGGATGTTAGTATATGGAATAAATGTAATAATGTGTTGACAAAAAGCCTGTGCTTCGCTTAGGATGAAAAGACATCAAATCAGCCGCCAAGCGGCAGACAGGAGGAAGGACATGGTAAATGACGGGAAAGACAGAGAAATAACCTTTGAATTGGTGGAACACATCGGCATCATCAGCCGAGACAGCAAAGGCTGGACGCGCGAGTTGAATCGGGTGAGCTGGAACGGCGGTCCGGCCAAATTTGATATCCGGAGCTGGGATGAAGCCCACGCTAAGATGGGCCGGGGCATTACAATGACCCAGGACGAGGTCCGTGAATTGCGTAATTTATTTGACGGCCTGGAGCTGTAGTGGAGAATCAGCAGAGAACAAGAGTAGACAGAGAATAAAAAAGGAACCGGTTAACAACCGGTTCCTGGTTCAGACTATATTCAGCCGGTAGTGCAATCTGCCAGCACTTCCTCGGTGCGTTCGGCCGCGCTGGTCTTAAGAACCAGACGAGCCTGCTGATCGCTCGAATAGCCGTACATGTAAGCCAAGTTAATTCCGGCCTCCGCTAATTTTTCCAGGCATGAATTCAAAGCTCCCGGCACATCCGGGGTGACGATGCAATTGACCTCGGTCAGCTTGACGATATAATTGGCATCCCGCAGGGCGGCGGCAGCGGCTTCTATGTCGCTGACAATCATGCGGAGCACTCCATATTCTCCGGTTTCCGCCAGTGAAAGGGCGGTGATATTAATGCCCGCTTTTTCCAGTATGCCGGTCACATTGACCAGACGGCCAGATTCGTTTTGGACAAACACTGATAGCTGGGAAATAATCATGGGAGACCTCCTTTCGGTGGGCAATTAAGAGCGACGGCGGTCGATCACCCGTTCCGCCTTGCCTTCGCTGCGCTTCAGAGTGTTGTGTTCGACCAGCTTAAGTATAACGCTGAGGCCAAGCACATTTTCGATTTTATGCTGTATTTTGCGTTGAATCTGCTCCATTTCGGCCAGTTCGTCGGAGAAAAAGCGTTCTTCAAGTTCCAGCTGAATCTCAAGGGTATCAAGCGTTCCCTGGCGATCGATGATAAGCATATAGTGCGGTTTGGCTTCCGGTATATCCATTAACACGGCTTCGATCTGGGATGGAAAAACATTGACGCCGCGAATGATCAACATGTCGTCAGACCGGCCAAACACGCGGGCCATGCGGATAGATGTCCGACCGCAGGAGCAGATTTCAGGATTTAGCTTTGACAAGTCGCGGGTGCGGTAACGCAGCAAGGGCATCGCTTCTTTTGTCACGGCGGTGAAGACCAACTCGCCGGTCGATCCGGCAGGAAGCGGCTGCAAGGTATCGGAGTCGATGATCTCGGGTATGAAATGATCTTCTGCGATATGCAGACCGTCTTGAGCTGAGCAGCTGGCTGAGACGCCAGGGCCTATGATCTCACTCAGCCCATAGATATCAAAAGCCGAGATGGCCAGTCCTTTTTCGATGCGCAGGCGCATTTCCTCAGTCCAGGGTTCAGCTCCGAAAATACCGGTTCGCAACGGCAGGGAAGCCGGGTCGATCTTGTTCTTTTCCAGTGTCTCAGCGATATAGGCTGCGTAGGAGGGTGTGCAGGCTAAAACAGTGCTGCCGAAGTCTTCCAACAGTTGAACCTGTTTCTCGGTGTTGCCCCCGGAAATTGGCACGACGGCCGCACCGATCCGCTCTGCTCCGTAGTGCAGGCCCAGCCCGCCGGTGAAGAGTCCGTAGCCATAGGCGACCTGAATGATATCTTCGTTGGTGGCGCCGGCGCTGTAGAGAGCCCGGGCGACGACTTCGGCAAAGATCTGGATGTCTTTTGGGGTATAGCCTACGACGGTGGGTTTACCCGTTGTTCCGGTAGAGGCGTGTACACGCACGACCTGACTTTTGGGCACAGCGAAGAGGCCGAAAGGATAATTGTCTCGCAGATCCTGCTTGGTGGTGAAGGGTAGATGGGGGAGATCGGAGATGCCTTTGACATCGCCGGGTTCAATGCCTATTTCCTGCATTTTACGACGATAAAACGGAACGTTCTGATAGACTCGGGCGAGCATGGTCTTGAGTCTTTCATTCTGCAGGTGCGTCATTTCGTCGCGCGACATGCATTCTTTGGTTTCGTTCCAGATCATGATTCCAACCTCCTGTAAATGGAAAAACTCCTCATTTCGCCAGAGACGAGGAGCTCCGCTTCACCCTGTCTTTGTCGCTGTGATAGGGAATTATTGTGGCTATTTTATATGTCAACCGGGCGTCTGTCAAGCTGTTGGGCGGATTGTTTAGAGTTCTTCGTTATGGTACAATTATTGAAATGCTGCGCCAATTATCGTATCGGGGGATAAAATCATATGAAAGCTGAAATCTTAGTTCGCCTGAAAACCTCACCTGAATCTCCGATATCGGAGATTCAGGTTCCGCAAGGCACCATGCTGGAGGAACTTGTCAAGCAATATCAGGACAAGCTTCCGTTTCGCATACTGGCAGCTAAAGTCAATAATCGGGTACAGGAATTAAACCGGCCGATTACCGATCCCTGCACAGTGACGCTGCTTGATATCCGGAATCAGTCGGCTAATCTGATCTATCAGCGTAGCGTTTCTTTTATTTATTTAAAAGCAATCAGCGATCTATATGGAAAGGTTCGGGTCAATATAGAAAATTCGCTGAATAAGGGCCTCTACACTGAGGTGAAACTGAAAAAGCCGTTGGCCGACAAGCATGTGGCAGCTATCGAAGAGGAGATGCATAAGATCGTTGAACAGGACATTCCTTTTGTCCGGCGGAGATGGTCGCAGGAAGAAGCCTTCGCGACGCTGTCAGACGGGAGCAACGAGGAAAAATTACGCATGATGCGGCGGGCGCCGCAGATCACGTCCCTGCCGATTTATGAATGCGATGGCTATTTGAATTTCTTTTATGGGCAAATGGTTCCATCATCTGGATATATTAAATATTTTGAGGTCAGACGCTATCGCAACGGGGCTTTACTGCGCCTGCCATCTCCTGAATCGCCTGACCGGGTGCCGCCTTTCCGGGACGATACTAAATTATATAAGGTTTTTGGCGAAACCAAAAAACGCTATAATCTGATGGACATTTCTTATGTCAGCGATCTCAACCAGAGCATTGAAAGCGGTCGCTATCGCGACATCATACTGATGGCCGAAGCATTTCATGAAAAAAAGATCGCCCAGATTGCCGATCAGATCATGCATGAGAACAAACGGATAGTCCTCATATCGGGACCGTCCTCTTCGGGGAAGACGACCTTTGCCAAGCGCCTGGTGGTGCAGCTGATGGTCAACGGAAAGAAACCGCTCTATTTGGGGACTGACGATTACTTCCTGGAGCGTCATGAAACGCCCAGATTGCCCAGTGGCGAATACAATTTTGAAGATTTAGAGGCGATCGACGTTAAACTCTTTAATGAAAACATGAGAGATCTGCTGGCTGGTCAGGAAGTAGACTTACCCAGCTTCAGCTTCAAAGAAGGCAGCAAGCTGTTCGGCCAGCGCATCGAGAGGTTGCAGAAGGATCAACCGATTGTCATAGAAGGTATTCACGGCTTGAATGACGCGCTGACACCGTCTATTCCCGCCGAACTTAAATTCAAGATATATATCAGTCCGCTGACCGGCTTGAATATTGATAACCATAACAGGATTCCGACCACTGATGCCAGGCTGCTGCGCCGTATTGTCCGCGATGATACGCATCGAAACTACACGGCGGACATGACCATCATGCAGTGGCCGAAGGTGAGGGCGGCGGAAGACAAGAACATTTTCGCTTTTAACAGCTTTGCCGATGTACTCTTCAATTCGGCCTTTGTCTATGAGCTGGCCATTTTAAAGAATCACGCCCAGCCACTGCTGGAGGCGATCCCGGAGGATAATCCTGCCTATAGTGAGGCAATCCGGATATTGAAATTTCTGCGCTTTTTCGATCCTCTGACAGATGAAACCTATGTAGCCAATAATTCCATACTCAGGGAGTTTATTGGCGGCAGTATATTCGTATAGTATGCGTTTCTGTGGCCGCCATTTTGTCTATTTCACCTTCAGCGTTGAAACGTCCGGTCGTTCGACCAGCAAAAAAGAGGAGCTGGCAGTGCTGATCAATGCGCCTGTTTTCTCATTGTGAGCTTCGCCGGTTAGGCAGATCATCCGTCTGCCGGCGGAGACGACTTTTGTACTGACCAACAGGCTGTCATCTTTTTTAACAGTTTTTAAGAAAGTGACGTTCAGGTTGACAGTGGCGGCGGTTTTCCTTTGTGCATATCCCAGGTAGTTTGCCAGTATGCCCATTACCATGTCAAAAGCGGTCGTCATGATTCCGCCATGCATATAATCATTGATGTTAAGTTGCCACTCCCGGACAGTGAAGCGGGTAGTGATGCTGCGATCGGCGCCGGAACACCCTGTCAGGCTCAGTTGCATTCTGGCATTCAATCGGTCTTTGATGCGGCAGCCGGCCTCATAGAATTCCTGGATACCATCAGAAAATACTTTTTGTTCAAAAAGGGAGTTCGATCGATCAGACATATTACATTTTTCTCCATTTCTATAATTTTATAACATGCAGTCAGCCGATATGCTCATTGAGAGAGCGTGTTCCAGCCGGCGGAGTGATTAGCATGAAAGCGGCGTCGGCTGTGGCAACCAAGTTCTGGCTGCTTTCGAGCCAGGCTTCTCCGGTGAGCGAGATCAGCTGATTCTCGGACAATTCAGCTCGAGCGGTCACCAATACGGTTTCGTCGGCGGGTACACTTTTGAGAAAACGTACGTTCAGATGAGTGGTGACCGCCACATTGCCATGTAAATAGGCTATGAAATTTGAAAAAATACCCATCGCCATATCAAAACCGGCTGCCATCGCGCCGCCGTGCAGAGTGCCATTTTGATTGAGTTGCCAGTCCTGAACCGGGAAACGCACAGCGATTAGGTTTTCGCGGCTATTGCTGTAGGCAAAGCGGATCTTCATTTTTTTATTAAAACGGTCCTCAGTATGGTTTTCAATAGCTTGACATATCTTGGAGATGCCGCTGTCCAACATCTCTTGCGACAGTATCAACTGGTTCATTTTCTTCTCCTGAAATCTGGTGCTGGTGGTGGTGGGAGATGATTTTAAGGTAGTATAACACAAACCCAGGCTCAATACGGGTTTAAAATTACAGAAGGCCACCTCACGCTGAGGCAGCCTTCTGTTTGTTTAACAATGAGAGTCTAGAGCAGTATGTCGTCCTATACAGTTGCCTCACCTTCGGGCGGGCAGTACACTTCGCGTTTGCAGTAGTGGGTATGCAGCAGCTTGTGTGCCTTGTGGCTGTTCGGAGCTTCCAGATAATCCTTGTACAGCTGTTGGACTTCCGGATTGTCGTGCGATTTACGCAACGTCAGACGTTCGTCTTCTGAATACAGCGCGTTGGCCCGGTTGACCTTCGGATCGACATCAAGCCGGTCTTTGGCGGAGACATGGGATTGACCGCCTCCGTGGACACAGCCGCCCGGACAGGCCATGACTTCGATGAAGTGGTAGTTCTTCTCACCGGCTTTAACGGAATCGAGAACCTTGGCCGCATTGGCGGTGCTGGAGCAGACCGCGATGTTGACATCGGTCGGCTTGCCGTCGATCGGCAGGGTGAGGGTTGCTTCCTTAACACCTTCGATGCCGCGGACAGCTTTATATTCGATATCCTGCAGGTTTTCGCCGGTCAGGATGTCGGCTACTGTTCTGAGAGCCGCTTCCATGACGCCGCCGGTGGCGCCGAAGATGACCGCGGCGCCGGTGTAATCGCCTAAGATGCTGTCGGTATCTTCGTCAGGCAGGGCGTTGAAATTGATTCTGGCCTGCTTGATCATGTCGCCCAGCTCACGGGTGGTGAGTGAGATATCGACGTCGCGGATGCCGTCAACTTCCATTTCCGGCCGATTGGCTTCGGTTTTCTTGGAAGTGCAGGGCATGATGGAGACGCAGACGATCTTTTTCGGGTCGATATTGAATTTTTCGGCATAGTACGATTTGACGATGGCGCCGAACATCTGCTGCGGGGATTTGCAGGTAGAGAGGTTATCCAGGAATTCCGGATAGTGCATCTCGCAGAAGCGAATCCAGCCCGGCGAGCAGGAGGTGATCATCGGCAGGACGCCGCCGGTTTTGACACGATTGAGGAACTCGGTGCCTTCTTCCATGATGGTCAGGTCGGCTGAGAAGTTGGTATCGAATACGCGGTCGAAGCCGATGCGCTTGAGGGCGGCGACCATTTTTCCGGTTACCGGGGTGCCGACCGGCAGGCCGAATTCTTCGCCCAGAGAGGCCCGAACAGCCGGTGCGGTCTGGACGACAACGAATTTTTCGGGATCATCGATGGCAGCCCAGACATCGTCAATGTAAGATCTTTCGCGCAGAGCGGCTACCGGGCAGGCATTGATGCATTGGCCGCAGTAGACACAGTCGACGTCTCTCATGCTGAAATCGAAAGCAGGAGCGACTTCGGTGTTGAAACCGCGCTTGGTGAAAGCGAGGACGCCGAGACCCTGAACATTTTGACAGACGCTGACGCAGCGGCCGCAGAGGATGCACTTGGAAGGATCACGGACGATGGACCAGGACAGGTCGTCGATGGCGCCTTCGCGTTTGGCCCCCTCGTAGGGGATATCAGTGATGCCCATTTCGTCGCACAGCTTTTGCAGTTCACAGGTGCCGTTGCGGCGGCAGGTCAGGCATTCACGGTTGTGGTTAGCCAGGATTAGCTCTAAGTTCTGCCGAACCGCCTTGCGGACTCTGGGGGTATTGGTTCTGACATTCATGCCGTCCTGAACCTGCAGCACACAGGAGGCGGGCAGATTGCGCATCGGGACGCCTTTAATGTCGGCTTCAACGACGCAGATACGGCAAGCGGCGATCTCGTTGATATCTTTGAGATAGCAGAGGGTGGGAATATCGATACCGGCAGCTCTGGCGGCCAAAAGAACGGTGTAATCTTTGGGCACGCTGACCGCGATACCATTGATAGTCACATTGACTTTTTCGACATTATCCATTTAAGTGATCCTCCTATTTCCTGATGATGGCATCGAACTTACAATCGGTCATGCAGGCGCCGCACTTGATGCATTTATCCTGATCGATGACGTGCCGCTCCTTGACAGTGCCGGTGATTGCGTTGGTCGGGCAGCTCTTGGCGCACTTGGTGCAGCCGATGCACTTTTCGGTGATGAAGTAGTTGAGCAGCGCGGTGCAGACACCGGCCGGACATTTCTGCTCATTGACATGCGCATCGTACTCGTCGCGGAAATGTTTCATGGTCGAGAGCACCGGGTTGGGCGCTGTTTGACCGAGTCCGCAGAGTGAGGTCAGCTTGATGTTTTCAGCCAAGTCGCCGAGGGTGTTAAGATCCTGCTGGGTGGCTTTGCCGGTGGTGATTTTATCGAGCAGTTCAAGCATCCGCTTGGTGCCCTCACGGCAGGGGGTGCACTTGCCACAGGATTCATCGACTGTAAAGTCGAGGAAGAAGCGGGCGATATCGGGCATGCAGTTATCTTCGTCCATGACGACCATACCGCCGGAACCCATCATTGAACCCAGTGCAACCAGGTTGTCGAAGTCGATAGGGGTCTCCAGGCTGGCGGTGGTGATACAGCCGCCGGAGGGTCCGCCGGTCTGAACGGCTTTGAAAGCCCTGTCGTTCGGGCAGCCGCCGCCGACATCATAGATGACTTCGCGCAGAGTGATGCCCATCGGAACTTCGACCAGGCCGCCGTTGTTGATTTTACCGGCCAGAGCGAAGACTTTGGTGCCGGGAGATTTTTCGGTGCCGAAGCTCTTGAACCAATCGGCGCCGTTGACCATAATCTGCGGGATGTTGGCCAGAGTTTCCACATTGTTGATGATAGTCGGTTTGCCCCACAGACCTTTGTTGGCCGGGAAAGGAGGTTTGTTGCGGGACATGCCGCGTTCGCCTTCGATGGAAGCGATAAGCGCGGTTTCTTCACCGCAGACAAAAGCGCCGGCGCCGAGGCGGATTTCGATGTCGAAATCGAAGTTGCTGTTGAATATCTTAGCGCCCATATAGTTCTTTGCTTTGGCTTGGTCGATAGCGATCTTCAGGCGTTTGACCGCGATGGGATATTCCGCCCGGACATAGATGAAGCCTTTGGTGGCGCCGATGGCATAGCCGCCGATCGCCATCGCTTCAAGAATGGCATGCGGGTCGCCTTCGAGCAAGCTGCGATCCATGAAAGCACCCGGATCGCCTTCATCGGCGTTGCAGATGATGTATTTCTGATCAGCTTCGTTGACAGCTGCAAAGGACCATTTCTGGCCGGTCGGGAAACCGCCGCCGCCTCTGCCGCGCAGGCCGGAAGCTTTGATGACGTCGATGACTTCCGCCGGGGTCATGGAGAGGGCTTTTTTAAGGCCTTCGTAGCCGCCAACCGCGATGTATTCTTCGATGTCTTCGGGGTTGATCAATCCACAGTTTCTCAACACGACGCGTTTTTGTTTGGCGTAGAATTGCAGATCGTTGATGTTTTTCATTTCGTCGGTAGCGGTCGTGTCGACGGTGTACTCCGGCAGAGCCTGGCCTTTGGCCAGATGCTCGGAGACGATGCGGGCGGCTTTGTCAGCGTCTACATGAATGTAAGTGACCTTTTTTTTGCCCGGCTCAAAAATCTCGACAATGGGTTCGTAGGTGCACATACCGATGCAGCCGGTCGGTTTAATTTCGACATTTTTCAAGCCTTTGGCTTCGGTTTCTTTTTGAAGCGTTTCGAGCACCGGTTTTGCGCCGGCGGAAATGCCGCAGGTCGCCATGCCGACAACGACTCTGTAGCCTTCATTGTTTAATCCATTCGCATTAATCATTTGTGCCACCTCTATCCTCTGTATTTCTCAAGAATTCCGGGAATAACGTCGGTATCGTCCAAATTGGCGTAGACATCGTCGTCGATCATCATGACCGGAGCAAGACCGCAACAGCCCAGGCAGCGGGTCGCGTCTACTGTGAAAAGACTATCCGGGGTGGTGCCGCCGACGTTCACGTCAAGTTCTTGGAGTACTTTATCGAGCACTTTTTGGGCGCCCTTGACATAGCAGGCAGTTCCCAAACAAATGCCAACATGGTGCTTGCCACGCGGGGTGATCGCAAACTGGCTGTAGAAGGTTGCAATTCCATACAATTCAGCCATTGACACACCGGTCTCTTCTGAAATGTATCTTTGGACTTCCAGTGGCAGGTATCCAAAGATGTGCTGAGCTTCCTGCAGCACGGCCATGGTGTTGCCCTTGACTTCTTTTACAGAGTCAATGAATGTTTTTAGTTCTGCAAATCTGGGGTCGTCTGTCTTGTTGCAACCGCAGTTGCAGGCGCAGTCGTTTTGCATTTTTCAAATCTCCTTCACTTCTCTCATGTTTTTATAGATATGTACGATATTCGCCATTATGAAACGCAAAAGGCGAACCTATTTAACATGTCTAAATTATCACAAACTATATAATAGCGCAAGACTATTGCCGGAATTTGTGGTCATATTTTAACAACAATTTTGACAATAAAAATGTTTGAATCACCTAACAATTCAAAGCGCAAGCTCATGGCAGGGGGTAGTTTGCTGGCTGGAGCTAAGCCGGTCAAAACATTATACCAAGCATAAGGTTTTGAAAAAAATATTTAATTATTTATTTTAGGCTCATGATAATGCCTTTGTTTAGCAGAAAACAAACAAACTGTCGTTTTTTTGTCAAGCAGACTCATTTTTAAGATAGAAAATGTAGTTTAACAACAGGCGGTTTGTGGTATCAAGAAGACACGATTTAAAATGCTTGTCTCTATTCGTTATACAAAAGCATCGTCAATCAAATAATCACAATATCCTTGGAGGAGGACGTAAAAAATGAAAGATCTAAAAGGAAGCAAAACTCTGGAAAATCTCATGGAAGCTTTTTCGGGAGAATCTCAGGCCAGAAACAAGTACACTTTCTATGCATCTAAGGCCAAAAAAGAAGGATATGAGCAAATCGCAAACATTTTCCTTGAAACCGCCGGCAATGAAAAAGAGCACGCCGAACTATGGTTCAAACATGCGCAGGGTATAGGCACAACCGAGGAAAATCTGCTCGACGCTGCCGCCGGTGAGAACTACGAATGGACCACCATGTATAAGGAAATGGCAGAAACAGCGAAAGCTGAAGGCTTTACGGAAATCGCCTACCAGATGGAGGCTGTCGCTGCCATAGAGAGACAGCATGAAGAGCGCTATTTGACCCTGGCACAGAACATAAAAGACGGCAAGGTGTTTGAAAAAGAGCAGGATGTGCTTTGGGAGTGCTCCAACTGCGGACACACTTATACCGGCAAAAAGGCTTTGGAATTGTGCCCGGTCTGCAAGCATTCCAAAGCGTATTTCCAGGTGAAGGCAGACAACTATAAATAAGAAAAGTTTGCTGCGCGCCGGAGATTAAAGCAAAACTCTGTTAAACAATAAGCAGCAAGCAGCTTAAAGAGGCTGTCCGATCCGGACAGCCTCGCTTTTTTGTATCGTTTTTATATATCTTCCATATCCGTGTTTTGTTTGTTTTACTGAACGATCAGTACAGGAAGAATGGTCTGGTGGAGGACTTTGGTAGTGACGCTTCCCATGTAGAGACGCATTTTTAAGGCTCCAACACCGCGTGAACCCATTATGATCATGTCAAAATCATTTTTTTCGGCATATTCGACGATGTGGTGGGCGATTTTGTTAGCCGGTCCGCTGGCCGTTGCGATTTCGACATCGTAGCCTTCCAGTACTGCCTTAGCTTTTTCAAGAACATCGTAGGACTTTTGTTCGGCATTGGTCATTAAAGACGACCAGTTGCGCACATCGAGCATGGCGCTTCGCATATCCTGAATGTTATCGCTTGCCAGAATGTGGTCGGCGCTGATGTAGTTGAACAATACGACTTTGCCGCCGAATGCCTTGACTTGCGCCAGGGCTTCTTTCACTGCGCGTTCCGAGAATTCCGATCCATCAATCGGCACAAAGAATTTTCTCATTTGTACTTAGCCTCCTTATCCGTCATTCGTCTTTGTTTGTGTTTTATAAATAACAAATACCCGGTCTTGTTCCGTGCTAAACAGCTTGGAGAGTTCCCAAGGCGATGGCGTTATGGTAATATAAAGAACGAAAAAACAAGACCTCTTTAACCTCTATAATAAGCTATAGAGAGTCAAGTATACAAGTATAAAAGAGTCAAATCACAAAAGGAGTCCTTGCCTGATATGGGAGACGGAACGACAGATTTACGGGGATTAAACCCCGAACAATATAAAGCGGCGACGCACCGGGAAGGGCCGCTGCTTATTTTGGCCGGCGCCGGCAGCGGGAAAACCAGCACCATGACGCACCGTATCGCCTGGCTGATCCAGGACGCCGGCATCCTGCCGCGGCAGATATTGGCGGTCACCTTTACAAACAAAGCGGCCAGGGAGATGCGTGAACGGGTGGAAGCGCTGGTCGGCCAGACCCGCGGCATGTGGATCATGACGTTTCACGCGGCCTGTCTGCGCATCCTGCGCCAGTATGCTGAGCGAATCGGGTATACTGCAAATTTCACGGTGTACGATCCGGAAGATCAGAAGGCGGTCATCAAGCTACTGCTGAAGGAACTCGGGGAAGATGAGAAGGTTTATCCGGCGCCATATGTCCTGACGATAATCAGCGATTGTAAAGACAAAGGAGTCGGCCCGGCAAATTTCGAAGCGAATGCGGTGCAGCAGCGGGAGCGAATTGTAGCCCGCTTGTACGAGGCTTATGAAAAGAGGCTGAAAGAAAACAACGCGATGGATTTCGATGATCTAATCCTGCGAACAGTGCAGCTGCTGCGCAGTCAGCCGGAAGTACTGGCCGAGCTGCAGGATAGATTTCGTTACATCATGGTTGATGAATATCAGGACACCAACGCGATGCAGTACCAGTTCATCCGGCTGTTGGCCGAAAAGCATCACAATATCTGTGTGGTGGGCGACGACGATCAGTGCATCTATCAATGGCGGGGAGCCGACATCGGCAACATTCTGGATTTTGAGAAAGATTTTCGCGGCGCCAAGGTGGTCAAGCTGGAGCAAAACTATCGCTCGACCGGTCATATCCTGGGCGGCGCTCATTCGGTGATCAAGCGCAATCAGGGGCGAAAGGACAAACGTCTCTGGACGGATAAGGCGACCGGTGAGAAGATCCGCTATTTTCGGGCGGATAACGACAAAGAAGAAGCCAGGTATGTCGCTCAGGAGATCCGACGGCTGATCCGGCTGGATCGGAGCTGTCGTGATTTTGCTGTGCTGTATCGAACCAATGCCCAGTCCCGACGTTTTGAAGAGGCATTTTTAGAAGCCGGTCTGCCCTATCGGGTGCTGGGTGGCTTTCGTTACTATGATCGCAAAGAGGTCAAGGATATGGTGGCCTATATGCGCCTTGTGGAAAACCCTGCTGACGATCTGGCCTTGCTGCGCGTTGTCAATGAACCAAAACGCGGCGTAGGGGCAAAGACTTTGGCGAAACTGCGCAGTCTGGCCGGTGCGCGCGGCGAATCGCTCTTTCAGACGATCGGCGATCCGGAGGTGACAGCCGGCCTGACAGGCGAAACCGGTCGGAAATTAGATGAAATGATCGCAGCTATTCGCTTGTTGACGCAGGAAAAAGACAACTTGCGTATTTCGGACTTATACGATGAACTGCTCAATAAAACCGGCTATTTTTCCGCTCTTGAAGAGCAAAACACTGTCGAGGCAACAGCCCGGATTGAAAACCTGCTGGAATTCAAAACCGTGATTTCTGACTACCAAAAAGAGTTGGAACAAGCCGACCAGACCGGAACATTAGGCGAATTTCTGGAGAAGATCGCGTTGATGGCAGAAGTTGATAATCACAAGGCGGAGGAGGATGCCGTCGTATTGATGACCCTGCACAGTGCCAAAGGATTGGAGTTTCCGGTGGTGTTCATGGTGGGCATGGAGGACGGACTGTTTCCCGGCTGGCGGGCGCTGGAGCGGCCGGATGGACTGGAGGAAGAGCGCCGGCTGTGCTACGTTGGCATGACGCGGGCGATGGAACTTTTGTATCTGACGAATGCAGAACTGCGAACTTTGTATGGACAAACAGATCATACACGCGAATCGATGTTTCTGAGGGAATTGGATCCAGCGCGGATTTGCGGCGATGCGCTGCCCGCAGGCCGGCGGTTTGACCGCTACAGCTGGTCGGAAAGTGAGCCGGCCGACTCCGGTGAAGAATTCCGGCCCTTCGCCGGGATGCGGCCGCAGAGCGGCCGCGCCGCACGGCCGACGCTGAAGGCCGGGCAGCTGTCGGCCGGCAGCCGGGTCATCCACAGCAAATTTGGCAGCGGCACAGTATTAGAAGTAGAGGGCGATACGGCTAAAGTCGCTTTTGACGAAGCCGGGGTCAAGAAACTGGCGCTCAGCGTCGCGCCGCTGACCCTGGTAGAGTAGAGTCAAATAGAAAGGAAAGCCGATGGACGAACAAAAACCTGACCATCCGGTCAATGCAGAAGCCGGTCAAGGCAACGGGGTCGCCGATCAAAGCAATGTGGCCGCTGATCGGATCAACGAACTGACCGACTTTATACTACGTCTGAACACACAGTATTATGATCTTGATCAACCGTTGGTCAGCGACGCCGAATACGATAGTTTATATAAAGAACTGGCTGAACTGGAAAAGCAGCACCCGAATCTACGCCGGTCCGACTCTCCGATCGGGCAGATCGGAGGCCGCCCGGATCGTCAGTTTGGGAAGGTACAGCATCGGGCGCCGGTAATCAGCCTGGATAACAGCTACGATCCGGCCGAATTGCTTGAGTTCGACCGCCGCATCCGCGGACTGCTTTCGGCGGCCGGCGTTTGGACAGAGGCAGACGGCCCGGTAGCCTACGTCGTTGAACCTAAAATCGACGGTTTGTCCGTCGTCCTTACATATGAGGGTGGGCGTCTGATCAGGGGGGCAACCCGCGGAGATGGCGAGATCGGCGAAGACGTTACGCTCAATCTGCGCACAATCAAGGATGTTCCCGACATCATCCCCGATCAGCGGGAAATGGATCTGCGCGGCGAAGTCTATATGCCGAAGCAGGCTTTTTTGGAATTGAACCGAAAACAGGAAATTTCCGGCGGCTTGATATTTGCGAATCCGCGCAACGCTGCCGCCGGCTCTTTGCGTCAGCTTGATCCGACCGTAACAGCCGGTCGGGATTTGTCAATTTTTGCCTTTAACATACAATGGATGGGCAGCGCCGCCACCGGAGACGGCTCTGATGTACAAGCCGGCCATGACATACCAGCCGGTCCGGACGCACAGACCGGCCCGGCCACACAGATGGAAGCGCTGGTCTTTTTGAAAAACCTCGGTCTGCCGGTCACCGAACACAGCCGTTGTCTGGGGATAGAAGCAGTGCTTGAGCAGATCGCGCTTTGGGAAGCAAAGCGAAAAAATCTGACCTATGAGATTGACGGGCTGGTCGTTAAACTTGACCGTCTGGACTGGCGTGACAGCCTGGGAGTCAAGGCGAAGAGCCCGCGCTGGGCGACTTCATTTAAATTCAAGCCGGAAGAAGCGGAAACAACGGTGACCGATATCGAAGTCAAAGTCGGACGTACCGGCGTCATCACCCCCCGGGCAGTCTTCATTCCGGTGAGGGTATCCGGTTCGACTGTTACCTATGCCAGCCTGCACAATCAGGATTATATTACTGAAAAAGATATCCGGATCGGTGACCGGGTCCTGATTCACAAAGCCGGCGAGATCATTCCGGAAGTTGTCCGTGTGCTGGCGGAAAAGCGAAGCGGCGGAGAAAGAGTCTTTGTCATGCCGGACAAGTGTCCGTCCTGCGGAAGCGAATTGCAGCGCCTGCCGGGAGAGGCCGCCTGGCGCTGTCTCAACCGGAAGAACTGTCCGGCTCAGAATGTGCGCGGATTGATCCACTTCGTGTCGCGGGATGCGATGAATATAGACGGGCTGGGAGAAAGTCTAGTCGGTCGTTTGGCCGATCTTGGTCTGGTGACATCGCCGGCCGATTTCTACGAATTAGCCGCCGACCAACTGTCGGTGTTAGAAGGTCTGGGCGAAAAGTCTGCTGCCAAACTGACTGCTGCTATCGCGGATTCCAGAATGCGTGAACTTGACCGCTTGATCTTCGGCCTGGGCATCCCGCTGATCGGCAGCCGGGCGGCCAAATTGCTGAGCGATCACTTCGGCAGTCTGGAGGCGCTGATGGCCGCCGATCAGGCAACGCTGACCGCCATCCCCGAAATTGGGGACAAGATGGCGGACAGCTTGGTCACCTACTTCGCCGATCCCTACAATCAGAGTCTGATCAGCGAGCTGGCCGCCGCCGGTCTGAATCTGACCGGCCGGACCGAGACTGTTGAAACCAAGACCGGCATTGCCGGCCGGATCTTCGTACTGACCGGCACGCTCGATCGCTATACCCGTGAGGAAGCTGAAAGATTGATTGAGCGCTACGGCGGCCGGGCCAGCAGCAGCGTCAGCAAAAAAACCGACTATGTGCTGGCCGGCCGGGAAGCCGGCAGCAAGCTGGAGAAGGCAAAGGCGCTGGACGTCCGAATCTTGACCGAAGATGAATTTGAGGCCATGCTGAAATGATCCGATCCCGCCGGTCAGGACGGGACAAGAGCCGGCGGAAAATACAGAGGCACAACAAAGTCCGGCGTGAAAAGGACCGGCGCGAAAGACAGAGGTACAAGGAGAAGGAAAGATGAAATCAGGCAAGCTTGACAGTCGTATGCTGGAGGAGATCGTGTTTCGTCATTTCACCACCAGGAGAGCAGAGGTCAAAGAACGGCCCGGCATCGGTAAAGATTGCGCGGTGATCGATTTCGGCGAATATGATTGTGTGCTGTCGACCGATCCGGTGACAGCTGCCGAGGAACAGCTGGGACGACTGGCAATCCATGTTTCCTGCAATGACATTGCCACTAACGGGGTAGCTCCGCTGGGCATCATGTTAGCCTGCATGTTTCCGGAAGGAACGGAACTTTCGACAATCGATCGGGTGATGGCCGACGCCGGGCAGGCAGCTGCCGAATTGAATGTGGAGATTGTCGGCGGGCACACAGAGATTACTGCGGCTGTATCGCGGCCGGTCATTGTTTCAACGGCGCTGGGACGGATAGAAAAAGGCGCCTTCCCTGTTAAAGAACCGATCCGTTCTGGTGATCTGGTGCTTATGACCAAGACAGCCGGTCTGGAGGGAACCGCCATTCTGGCGGGTGATTTCGCCGATCGCCTGCAGGATGTTCTGACTGAAGGTGAGTTGGAGGAAGCTCAGGCGATGTTGAGCCGCGTATCGGTGGTGGCGGAGGGAGTGGCCGCTGGTCAGGTCGGAACTTCCGGGATGCATGATATCACAGAAGGCGGTGTTTTGGGAGCGGTTTGGGAAATGTGCGAAGTCGCCGGCTCCGGCGTGTTGATCGATGCTGCAAAGGTACCGATTGCGCCGGTTACAGAAAAGATCTGCCGTCATTTCGATATCGATGGTTTGAAATTGATATCAAGCGGCTGCATGCTCATAATAGCCAACCCTGACAAAGCGCCTGCCATCATTCGGGATGTTAGGCGAGCCGGCGTTGAAATAGCGCAGATCGGGGAGATCAGACCATCCGGTGAAGGGCGCGTTCTCCTGCGAGACGGCCGCAGCGAAATAATCGAAACGCCCGGCAGCGATGAGCTGTATAAAGTGGTCTTCAGCGAACCGGCAGTCTGACCAGAACATGTTTCATGGCGTTTTTCAGTGCCATGGTACCGCCACCCTGGCTGACGATCTGCAGCGCGTTTTCGGGAGACGTCACCACATCGCCTGCCAGAATTGTAACATTATAATCTTCGAACACTTGAGGACACAGTGGGCATGACGGCCCGACCAGGCAGACCTCCCGCGCGTCGCCGCAATGTGCCAAAACCTGGTCTATGGTGTGGTTGATTATGCTGGTAGCGGTTATCACGATAACATCGCACTTCGGCAAATAGATAGGTATATCGGCTTCGGGATATAAGCCGGGTGCTTTATCGGTGCGCTGCTCAAAAACATATATGTTGTCTGTCTTTCTTTTGACCACATTTAAAATAGGTCCGAAGCTGCCCACCATGCCGAAAACGTCTGTCGGCGCCAGATCAAGAGCTGCTGTTATGTTGCCTTCATCCCAACGCTCGTTAGAATGATTCAGTACCGCATTAATGGTTGCAAGTCCCATTGCTGCCATCAAAAGATTCTTGCTGTTCAGCCAGGGAATCACTTCAGCCGCACTCTTGCCGGTGATGTTCCCGGCTTCACCCATTACGCCGCAAAAGTGTCCCAGCCGGTCTCGGAAGGTGTAGGCCAGGCCGCAGGCATGATCATCCAGCATGACTGCCGTATAGCTCAGACCGGCTCTGATATCCTTTATCTTTCTATCACCTGCTGCTGAGACAGCATTTTCGATCAATTTATTAGTTATCATTAAGAAACCTCCTCTTAAAAATCTTCCGGTTAATTACAAGATAAATATTATAATAGTTTCCGGCATATGTCAATTACGCAATCGTTCGGGGATGAGATGTTTGATCAACAACATGGCGGGAGGGCACGGATTGACGCAACCCGGGTTTACAGATATAATAAAGCAAGTGATTGCCTCTCAGCAGCTTCGCCTGGCATGTGCCGGGTCCTGCGCAATAAGAATCTGTGAACCTCGTCAGGTCCGGAAGGAAGCAGCGATAAGCAGAGCCCCTTATGTGCCGCAGACCAGCCGGGCACATATCCAACGCGGGGCTGCTGAGAGGCAATCTTTTCAATCTGTTGACCATTGGTGGCAGAGCGAATAGAGGCGTTGTCTGTCACTGTTTTAAAGGGGGGCATTTGCCAGGATGTATCAGGCGCTCTACCGAACTTTTCGACCGGACACCTTTGATGATGTGCTGGGACAGGAACATATCGTCAGGATCCTGAAAAATCAGCTGGATCGCGAAACCGTCAGTCATGCCTATTTGTTCTGCGGGACTCGTGGGACCGGCAAGACATCGCTGGCCCGCATTCTGGCCAAAGGGGTGAACTGCCAGGCGCCGCAAGGGCAGAGGCCCTGCGGCATTTGCGAGAACTGTCAGGCGATCCGGGATGGTCTGCTGATCGATGTCATTGAGATTGACGCTGCATCCAACAACGGAGTAGACAGTATCCGCGAATTGAGAGAAAGCGTACAGTATCCTCCGGCGGTGGGTCGGCGTAAAGTTTACATCATCGACGAAGTGCACATGCTGACTACGCCGGCTTTCAATGCGCTGCTCAAGACGCTGGAGGAGCCGCCCGATCATTCGATGTTCATTTTGGCCACTACGGAAGCGCATAAGCTCCCGGCTACTATTCTGTCACGTTGCCTGCGGTTGGATTTCCATCGTATTTCCGAAAAAGCAATCAAAGAAGGTCTGAATCGGATCAGCCGGGCGCTGGCGGTCGAACTGACACCGGAAGCTGCCGGTTTGATCGTGCGCAGCGCCGACGGATCGGTGCGTGACGCGTTGTCCTTGCTTGATCAGTGTCTTGCCGCCAGTAACGGCAAGGTTGACCGTTCGATCGTGCTGACATTTTTAGGCGCTTCCAGCGAAGAAGTGCTGATCGATCTGACAGATGCCGTCATTCAGGGCGATGCAGGAGCAGTGTTGCAGAAGATCGACCGTATTTTGGAAGAGGGGCGTGACGCTCGGCAGTTGCTGCGTGACTGGATCGACCATTATCGCAACCTGCTGATTGCCCGAATGCTCGAAAAACCGGGCGATATGATTGATCTCTCGGCCGAAAACACCGAAGCAATTGTCCGGCAGAGTCGTGGCTTTAACGTAGAGACTATTCGCCGGCATATTTTAGAACTGGCGGATGCTCAGGCCGACGCGCGCTGGTCTGTTGCGCCCCGCGTGCTGGTCGAGATCTGCGCTATTCAAATGGCTGATTCGGTAGCACCGGTTCCAAAGTCAGTTTCTGAACCTGCGCGTAAAGAACCGGTTTCTGAACCAAAGCCGAAAGCACTGGTTTCAAAACCTGAGCCGGTCTCCGAATCAGTACCGAAGAAGCCGGCTCCTAAGTCTATATCTGAAGCGGCTATAACTCCTGACGAGCCCGCCGAACCCGCTCAAGAGGTGGTTGCCGCAGAAATCCTGTCGTCGGAAGATCTTGATCAACTTTGGCAGCGTCTGATCGACGAATGCGACAGCTTACCCGGCTTGATAGGCATCGGCTGTAGCTTGGCAGAGGTTGGTGAGAGTAATTTCGTTGTAGCGACCACCAGCCAGTTCAACAAAGACCTGGTGGAGGCGCACAGCCAGACACTTGAGACAGAGATGGAACAACTGGTCGGCCGTCGCTTGCGGATGGTCTGTCAGTATCATAAAGAAATAAAAAAGGAACCGACAGCGCAGGAACTGGCTGAAATGGCAAGCCGCGACCTGGGCGGTATTGATGTAAAGATTACCTGATAGGAGGAAGAGATGCTATGGGCAGAGGAATGAGGGCCGGTAAAAAATCGGGCGGCGGTGGCCAGCAGGCAGCCATGCAAAAGCAGATGCAGCAAATTCAGGCGATGCAGCAGAAAATGGAAGAAGCTCAGGCTGAGCTGGAGACCAAGGAAATTACCGCTACGGCCGGCGGCGGCGTAGTCAGCGCGACAGTTAACGGTAAAAAGGAAATCACTCGACTGGAACTGAAGCCGGAAGTGGTTGATCCCGACGATATTGAAATGCTGCAGGATCTGATCATGGCGGCAGTCAATGAAGCGTTGCGCCAGATAGAAGAACTGAGCAACGCGGAGATGAATCGTATCACCGGCGCGATAAACTTTCCGGGAATGTAGATCCAAATGCGCTATGATTCGAAATCTCTCAACCAACTGATAGGTGAACTATCGAAATTGCCCGGTATCGGCCGGAGAACTGCTCAACGATTGGCCTTTCATATATTATCTCTGAAGGACAGCGAGGCCCAGGCGTTAGCGGAAGCCATCCTAGAGGCCAAACAGACCATGCGGTATTGTTCGGAATGCGGAAATCTGACTGATGTCGATCCCTGTGCGATTTGCTCGGACAAAAGCCGCGATGACAAAGTCATCTGTGTAGTTGAATCGGCCCGTGATGTTGCGTCAATGGAGCGGCTGAGGGAATTTCGTGGCCGATATCATGTTTTGCACGGCACGATCTCGCCGCTCGACGGCGTCGGGCCGGAAGATATTAATCTAAAATCTTTGATCACCCGTTTGGCGCAGGAACCGGTTGAGGAGATTATTCTGGCTACAAATCCAAACATCGAAGGCGAGGCTACTGCAATGTATATCGCGCGATTGATCAAGCCTTCCGGTATAAAGGTCACCAGAATCGCTCACGGCATACCTGTGGGCGGGGATTTAGAATACACAGATGAAGCGACGCTGTCAAAAGCTATGGAAGGGCGGCGTGAACTCTGATTACCCTTCTTATGTGCTGTCCGAGATGGCAGATTGTCAATTCGTGGTAAGAAGTGTATAATCAAATGATGGCGTATAATACGCCATCTTGGCTTATGCCGATGCGAGGTGGGTAGCCTATGTCAATTAAAGAGTACTTGCCCGGGATAATTCTGTTTTTAATATTGTCGCCTGTGGTCGGCAGTTTGCTTGACCGCATTAGTCATCTGGTGGCCGTCAGCTTTGGCGCTCCGCTGCGTTCCGGGCGGATCGATTCCCTGGGTGGTTGGCTGGCTCAGCTCAGCCGCAGGGGAGTCAGGGGTCGGGGGCGTCCGGCCGGCTTGTTTGCGCTGCTGTATCTCTTGGCGATGGCAGCGGCAGGGGTATTGTTTTTTGCAGGCCTCAATCTCATCTGGGTGATAGGGTTGATGGGAGCGGCGAATTTGTGCCTGATTGCGGGATTGTGCCTCCGCCAACCGGACAGTTGGAGAGAGTTGATCGATAATGAGTTCTTGCGCCTGTTTATCTTTATTGTGGGCTTTGCCTTGCTGGCGTTCGGCCTCTATCTGTTTACCGGTTATGCGACGGGTTCAGCCAGTTTACGGCTGAGAGCCATCATTGCGGCGGCGGCTCCGCCGATCTTTGAACTTTCGGGATTGTTGCCGATGGTGGTCGTCTTTATTCTGATTGGCAGCCGGGCAGCTTTCCCTAAAAAAGGCTATCCCCACTACGAAGAGCAGCCGGGTTATACCGGTCGGGAACTTTTTTTACTGCAGTGGGGACGTTGGTATGAAGATATCTTGTTATTTAGTTTTCTGTTTGTACTACATTTCGGACAAAGCTTGATCAGCGGCTTCGTCGGCGTTGGAGTTTGCCTGGCCACACAGGCTTTGAAACTTTCGCCTATCGTACAGAATCGCTTAAGGCAGGGCGGATCACGTCTGAAGTATCATGTGATCGCTTTGGTATGTTTGGCGCTGGCGCTGGCAAACATCTATTTGCTGCTGTGAGAGCCGTTGCTGCGGTGCTTTATAGGGACATAGGGAGCGCTTGGCTGGACATTTATGTAAGCCGGACGCATTAATTTTCCGCCTGCGACCAGCTCTTCCAGCCGGTGGGCGCACCAGCCCGAGATCCGGGAGGCGGCAAAGATGGGCGTTGCGATATCATGCGGGATATTGAGCACCTCGTAGACAAAGCCAGAATAAAGATCTACATTGGCCGGAATTTTACGGTCGATTTTTTTATATTGTGAGAAAAGCTCGGCGCCCCGTTTTTCAATGAAGTCATAGAGCATGAAATCGTCCATCCGGTCGTAGGTCTCTGCCAGTTTACGGGCCATTTTCTTGATTAAGATCGCCCGCGGGTCAGATATCGTGTATACCGCGTGGCCCAGGCCATAGATCAGCCCGGCGCCATCAAAGGCCTGGCCGTTGAGCAGGCGGAGAAGATATTTCTCCACTTCTTTGTGATTGGTGATATCTTTAACCTGACTTTTCAGGTCTGCGATCATACCCAGCACTTCGACATTGGCACCGCCATGACGCGGCCCTTTCAGGGAACCTACTGCCGCGGAAATTACCGAGTAGGTATCGGTGCCGGATGAAGAAACCAGATGAGTGGTAAAGGAAGAACTGTTTCCGCCGCCATGCTCGGCGTGCAGGATCATGCACAGGTCTAGGATTTTCGCCTCGAGGTCTGAGTATTCGCCGGTCGGTCGTATCATGCGGAGGATATTTTCAGCGGTACAGCGATCTGGCGCCGGGTAGTGTAGATGTAAACTTTCATTGTGGTAGTGTGAGCGTTCCGCCTGGTAACCGTAGGCGATCAGAGTGGGGAAATAGCCGATCAGGTCGATGGACTGGCGGAGAACATTCTGTATGGACGGGTCGTCGGCCCTATCATCATAGGAATAAAGGGCAAGGACGCTCCGGGCCAGTTTGTTCATGACGTTTTTGCTAGGGGCGCCCAGTATCATGTCGCGGGCGAAGCCGGGAGGCAGTTCGCGCCGGGCAGACAGGGTGCGCATGTAGGTATCTAATTGCTTTGATGTGGGTAATTCGCCAAACAACAGCAAGTAGCTGGTTTCTTCATATCCAAAGCGGTCTTCGGCGATGCAATTTCGAACCAGATCTTCTACATCAATACCGCGGTAATAGAGTTTTCCTTCGATTGGGATTTTTTCGTTTTTTTCGTTAGTTTCATAGCCGCAGACATCGCCGATTCTGGTCAGTCCGACCACTACGCCGGTGCCGTTGGCGTTTCGCAAGCCGCGTTTAACATCGTATTTTGTGTAGAGCGAGCTATCTATCTGATTGCTTTTTTTCAGTTTGTCGGCGGCGGATTTTAGAAAGAGTTTTTCTTTCTCGGAACCGCGGCTGATCAGGCCTTCGATCTCTGCCACCGGTTTGGATCTTGGTTGACGCAATGATTTTGTTTTATCGGAAATGTCATATGACAGAAAATTCTTCACTTTGCTGAAGAATGTTTGATTCGAGTTTTTTTTTGTCATTTAGAGCCCTCCCGCATTTGTTTTTAATTCCAGCGGTATCTGTTTCAAAATGGGTGAGTTCATAATTATCAGCAATAGATAGTCGATGGAATTATATATGAAAATGCCGTTGCTGGCAAGAGAACAAAAAGAGCAACAGCCAAATTGCAGACAAAAAGAGCATTGACGATCCCGACCTTTGTGTATATGCTCAATTAGGAACAAATGTTCTGTCCGGTCGGAAGGAGAAATATGTTTAAACTCGAATCAGACTATAAAATGACAGGCGACCAGCCGCAGGCGGTCGAACAGATCGTGCATGGGATCACAAGCGGGAAACGGCATCAAACTCTGCTTGGTGTTACCGGATCAGGCAAGACTTTCACGATGGCCAATGTCATTGAAAGAGTGCAGAAACCGACTCTGGTAATATCCCATAACAAGACCCTGGCAGCTCAGTTGTACGGGGAGTTTAAAGAGTTTTTTCCGGACAGCGCGGTCGAATACTTTGTCAGTTATTACGATTATTATCAACCGGAAGCCTATGTGCCGGCAACAGATCTATATATAGAAAAAGATTCTGATATCAACGACGAAATTGAAAAACTGCGTCACTCCGCCACGGCTGCTTTGGGCGAACGTCAGGATGTCATCATCGTCGCTTCCGTGTCTTGTATCTTTGGCCTGGGCAGTCCGATAGACTACAGCAATCAGGTCCTGTCGCTGCGGCCAGGTATGATAAAGGAACGCAATCAGATATTGCATAAGCTGGTCGATATCCAGTATGACCGGAACGACACGGAATTCGTTCGCAGCAGCTTTCGGGCGCGCGGCGACATTATAGATATTTTTCCGGCCGGTGCTGACCAGGCGGTCCGGGTGGAATTGTTCGGCGATGAGATCGAAAGCCTCAAGGAGTTCAATCCGGTGACCGGTGAGATTACCGGATTGCGCAACCATGTCTTGATTTTTCCGGCGTCGCACTATGTTTCCTCTAAAGAAAACATGGAGCGGGCGGCGCGAGACATTGAGAGCGAACTGACTGACCGGTTGGCCTGGTTTCGCGGACAGGACAAACTGGTTGAAGCGCAGCGCCTGGAACAAAGAACCCGCTATGACATTGAACTGTTGCGCGAAGTCGGCAGCTGTAAGGGAATTGAGAATTACTCCCGTCATATCACAGGGCTACCGGCGGGTAGCCGGCCTTATACTTTAATAGATTACTTTCCGGAAGATTTCTTGATTATAATAGATGAATCGCACGTCATGCTGCCGCAGCTTCGGGGCATGTGGGCCGGCAATTATTCGCGCAAAGCAAATCTGGTCGACTATGGCTTCCGGCTCCCTTCGGCGATGGATAACCGGCCGCTGTCCTTTGAAGAATTCAATTCTCTGATCCATCAGATAGTCTATGTCAGCGCCACACCGGCGGACTATGAGCGAGAGCAGAGCGGCGGGGTCGTGGTGGAACAGGTAATCCGACCGACCGGGCTGCTGGACCCGACCATCGAGGTGATACCTACCAAAGGTCAGATCGACCACCTGATCGGCCGCATCAATCAGGTGACGGAACGTGGCGAACGGGTGTTGATAACCACGTTGACCAAAAAAATGGCTGAAGACCTGACCGATTACTTGAGCAGCGTCGGCATCCGGGTGCGCTATCTGCATTCGGAAGTGGAGACCCTGGAACGCATCGAGATTCTGCGCGATCTCAGGCTGGGGCAGTTTGATGTGCTGGTGGGAATCAATCTGCTGCGCGAGGGGCTTGATCTGCCGGAGGTATCGCTGGTGGCGATTCTGGACGCGGACAAAGAAGGTTTTTTGCGCACCGAGACCTCGCTCATTCAGACCGTCGGCCGGGCGGCGCGCAACGCCGACGGCCAGGTGCTGATGTACGCTGATAAGATCAGTCCGGCGATGCAACGGGCGATCGATGAAACCGCCCGCCGGAGAGCGATTCAGGAACAGTATAACAAAGAGCATGGCATTACGCCTAAAACCATTCAAAAGAGCATTCGGGCGGTCATCGAAGCCACCCGGCCGGCAAAGCCTGAGGACAGCTTCTATCATGGCCGTAGCCCTCTGGAACTGACCAAAAAAGAGCTGGTCGATTATGTCAAACTGTTAGAGAGAGAAATGCGGGCGGCAGCTTCCGATCTACAGTTTGAGAGAGCGGCCGAACTGCGCGATCGCATATTTGAATACAAGGTTCGGATCTGATGAGATACCGGCTCTGAAGAGATAGATTATAGGAGAAAGCACAGACGATGTCAGGAAATATTATTGTAAAAGGAGCCAGACAGCACAATTTAAAAAATATCGATGTTGAGATACCGCGCAACAAGCTGGTCGTCCTGACCGGCCTGTCCGGCTCGGGCAAGTCGTCGTTAGCTTTTGATACGATTTACGCTGAGGGTCAGCGGCGTTATGTGGAAAGTCTTTCTGCCTATGCCCGGCAATTCCTCGGCCAGATGGAGAAACCGGATGTGGAATACATTCAAGGGTTGTCGCCGGCGATATCTATCGATCAAAAGACAACCAACCGCAACCCGCGCTCGACCGTCGGTACGGTGACCGAGATTCACGATTATCTGCGCCTGCTCTACGCCCGCATCGGCATTCCGCATTGTCCTGTTTGCGGCGTCGAGATCTCCAGCCAGACAGTTGATCAGATCGTCGATCATTTGTTGGAACTGCCGGAAGGAACGCGTCTGACGGTGTTGGCGCCGCTGATCCGGGAACGAAAAGGCGAACACGAGAAAGTGATCGACCGGATCCGCCGCGAAGGCTTTGTCCGGGCGCGCGTCGACGGCGAAATCGTCGATCTGGCGGAAACCACCGTCAAACTGGAAAAAAATTACAAACACTCGATCGAGATCGTGGTTGACAGGGTAATTGTCCGGCCGGGCAGCGCCGGTCGCATCGCGGAAGCAATCGAGCTGGCGCTCGGCCACGGCGAAGGTCTGGTTCAGGTGCTGGCTCAAACAGGGGAGAGAGATCCTGAACTGCTCACTTTTAGCACCAAGCTGGCCTGCCCGGATCACGGAATCAGCATTGAAGAGATGGAACCGCGGTTTTTTTCATTCAACAGTCCTTTTGGCGCCTGCACTGAATGCAATGGCCTGGGTTTTCTGATGCGCATCGACCCGGATCGCATCATCACCCGGCCGGAGCTGTCCATCCCGCAGGGAGCGCTTTCGGGCATCTTTGCCAACATGGAATTCAGCGGTTTTTACCGGCAGATGATAGACGCGCTGGCCAGGCTGCACAAAGTCGATATCGACACGCCTTACCGCGATCTGCCGGAAAGCTTTAAGCGCGAGCTGCTGTACGGCACCGGTCAGCGGAAGCTGGAATACTATTACGAAAGCCGCCGGAGCGGCTCCCGTTCATATCGCAACCATCCCTTTGAAGGTGTTTTGAACAATCTGGAACGCCGCTACGCGGAAACAAATTCAGAATATATCAAAGAGAAGATGCAGCAATTCATGAGCGTGACTCCATGCACTGCCTGTGGCGGAAAGCGGCTACGTCCGGAGGTGCTGGCGGTGACAGTAGGCGGATTGAACATCGCCGACCTGTCCGATCAGTCGATCCGGCAGGCGTTAGAGACGGTGGAGCATTATAGCCTGACCAAGCGTGAAGAGGCCATCGCGCATCAGATATTGAAAGAGATCAAAGATCGTCTGCACTTTCTGATCAATGTCGGCCTCGATTATCTGAACCTGTCCCGCATGACGGGGACGCTGTCCGGAGGGGAAGCCCAGCGCATCCGGTTGGCTACCCAGATCGGATCCGGCCTGGTCGGTGTTTTATACATTCTTGACGAACCGAGCATCGGCCTGCACCAGAAGGACAATGCCCGCCTGCTTGCCACCCTGCGCAATCTGACCGATATGGGAAACACTCTTTTAGTGGTGGAACATGATGAGGAGACAATGTACGCGGCCGATCACATCATCGATATCGGTCCGGGCGCCGGCCTGCACGGTGGCGAGATAGTCGCCCAGGGAACGATTGAGGATATCAAAGCCAGTTCCTGCTCGATCACCGGTCAATATCTGCGCGGAGAAGCATCGATCAAGTTGCCGCCCGGCCGCCGCCCGGCGGATAAGGGCTTCATCGAAGTGAGAGGGGCGCGGGAAAACAATCTGAAGAATATCGATGTCGCCTTTCCTCTGGGGCAGTTCATCTGCGTCACCGGGGTATCCGGCTCCGGCAAGAGCAGCCTGGTCAATGAGATCCTCTACAAGGGTGCAGCGGCTAAAATATCGCGGGCGCACGACAAGCCGGGTGTGCACAAGGAAATCAGGGGATTGGAAAAAATTGACAAAGTGATCAATATCGATCAATCGCCGATCGGCCGCACGCCGCGTTCTAATCCGGCCACCTACACCGGTGTTTTCACACCGATCCGTGAGTTGTTTGCCCAGCTGCCGGACGCTAAGGTGCGCGGCTTCAATAAAGGCCGTTTCAGTTTCAATGTCAGCGGCGGACGTTGCGAAGCCTGTGCCGGCGACGGCATTCTCAAAATCGAAATGCATTTTCTGCCGGATGTGTATGTACCCTGTGAGGTTTGCCAGGGTCGCCGCTACAACCGGGAGACGCTGGAGGTGCGCTACCGGGGCAAAAACATATATGAAGTGTTAGATATGAACGTTTCGGAGGCGTTGGAGTTCTTTTCCAGCATGCCTGCCATTGCCCGGCATTTGCAGACTCTTGAAGAGGTCGGCCTGGGCTATATTAAATTAGGCCAGCCATCCACTCAGTTGTCCGGCGGGGAAGCGCAGCGGGTCAAGCTAGCTTCGGAACTGTCGCGCAGGAGCACCGGGCGGACGTTGTACATCTTAGACGAGCCTACCACGGGACTGCATTTCGCGGATGTCGACAAGCTGATTCAGGTTTTGGAACGGCTGGTTGACGGAGGCAATACCGTCATCGTCATCGAACATAACTTAGATGTCATTAAAATGGCGGATACGGTGATCGATCTAGGACCCGAGGGCGGCGACCGGGGCGGCCGGGTGATAGCCAGCGGAACACCCGAGCAACTGGCTCAAATCAAGACTTCTTATACGGGTAATTACTTGAAAAAGATATTATTTCCCTAAAGGACATGCTATAATATTATTTTAGCAAACTAAACTACTAAGGTTTTTTCGACAGGCTTGTCCGCAAATATGAGGTACGACCATGGAAGAAAGATTTACCGGCGCGAAAACCCAGGAAGAACAGATCAATTCCACACTATTGACCGATTTTTACGAACTGACGATGGCCAATGGCTATTTTGAGAATGGTTTCAGTGATACGATCGCATATTTTGACATGTTCTATAGGCGTGTTCCCGACGGAGGAGGTTTTGCCATCCTGGCCGGTCTGGAGCAGATGATCCATACTTTTCAGTCTTTCGATTTCACTGAAGAGGACATCGAATTCCTCCGTAAAAAAGGGATCTTCTGCGAGGCATTTTTGAAATATCTGCGCGAATTTAAATTTGAATGCGATGTTTGGGCCGTGCCGGAGGGGACGCCGGTATTTCCGGGAGAACCTCTTGTTACCGTGCGCGGCCCCATTATACAAGCGCAGTTTATTGAGACGATTTTACTGCTGCTGATCAATCATCAGAGTCTGATAGCGACCAAGGCCAACCGTATTGTCCGGGCGGCCGAGCATCGAGGCATTATGGAGTTCGGTACCCGTCGGGCGCATGGCGCTTCAGCAGCCATCCACGGCGCCCGCGCCGCATATATCGGCGGTTGCATCGGGACAGCCTGTACAGTAGCGGATCGCGACTATGGAATCCCGGCTCTAGGCACGATGGCGCACAGCTGGGTGCAGATGTTTGATTCCGAATACGAATCTTTCATAGCTTATGGCAAGGCCTATCCGGAAAATTGCGTTCTGCTGGTCGATACTTACAATACACTCAAATCCGGTGTTCCCAATGCGATCAGGGCTTTTCATGAACTGAAGCCCGCCAAGATGGCGATTCGCATCGACAGCGGCGATATCACCTATCTATCTAAAAAAGCCCGCCGGATGCTCGATGAAGCAGGCCTGCAGGATTGTAAGATCGTCGCCTCGAATTCCTTTGACGAATATCTAATCAGAAACGTGATCGATCAGGGGGCACAGATCGACATGTTCGGCGTAGGCGAGCGGTTGATCACCTCCAAATCGGAACCGGTCTTCGGTGGTGTTTATAAAATGGCGGCCATTGAGGAAGGCGGCCGTATAGTGCCAAAGATCAAAATCAGCGATAATATTGAAAAAATCACCAATCCCGGCTTCAAAACGGTATATCGCTTATATGATAAAGAAACCGATAAGGCGATTGCCGATGTGATTGCGCTGGCGGATGAAGAACCGCCGGGCGGAGAAGAATATGAGATCTTTGATCCGCAATTTGTGTGGAAGCGTAAAACGATCACTAATTTCTATGCCAGCGACCTGCGGAAGCGAATTTTTGACAAAGGAAAGCTGGTCTACGAACTGCCCCGGCTCGATGAGATTCGCGATTACTGCAAGGCTCAGATCGACACGCTGTGGGATGAACTGCTGCGCTTCGAGAATCCGCACAAGTTCTATGTCGACCTGTCCCAACCCCTGTGGGATATGAAAAACGATCTGATTGAAAACCATAAGATTAAATAGAAACAAAGGTCAACAGAAAAGAAGGAGATGATGCTTAGATGAAGCAATCATTCAGTTGCTTTCGTAACGAATGCCCCAAGGAGAAACCGCCGGTCGACGGCCTGGTCTTTGGCGAACAATTCACCGATCACATGTTTTTGATGGACTACGACCAGGAGCAAGGCTGGCATGACGGCCGCATCGTGCCTTACGGACCGCTGGAACTGGATCCGGCCGCCGGGGTATTGCATTATTCGCAGACTATGTTTGAAGGCTTGAAAGCTTATCGCGCTCAGGACGGCAGAGTGCTGCTGTTCCGCCCTGATAAAAATGAGGAGCGCGCCCGGATGACGGCGCTGCGGATCTGCATTCCACCATTGCCCGAGGGAACTATGGTCGAAGCGGTCAAACAGTTGGTAGCGATCGATCAGGAATGGATTCCGGAAGGTAAGGGGAATTCCTTATACATCCGGCCTTTTATTTTTGCGACAGAGCCTTTTTTAGGTGTGCGCGATTCCAAGCAATATAAGTTCGTCGTCATCCTGTCTCCGGTCGGCCCTTATTTTGCGGAGGGGATGGCGCCGACGCGGATTTTTGTGGAAGATGAATATGTTCGGGCGGCGCCCGGCGGCACGGGTCACGCCAAAATCGGCAGCAACTATGTCGGAGCCCTGAAAGCACAGGAGAAAGCGCACGAAAAGGGCTATTCTCAGGTGCTGTGGCTCGATTCCAAAGAACATCGCTATGTCGAGGAGATCGGCACATCGAACGCCTTTTTCGTAATCAATGGTGAGGTTATAACTGCTCCGCTGGGAGGGACCATCCTGCCCGGCATCACTCGCGATTCGGTCATTCATCTGCTCAGGGAATGGGGCGTTCCAGTGCATGAAAAACGTCTCTCCATCGACCAGGTGTATCAGGCACACCAGAGGGGCGAGTTGGATGAAATGTTTGCCACTGGAACGGCGGCAGTTATTTCACCGGTGGGAGAGCTCGGTTGGGAAGACAAAGTTATGCGCATCAACGAAGGCCGAGTCGGAGCTCTGTCTAAGCGCCTATACGATGAGCTTTGCGCGTTACAGCTGGGAGAGGTGGCCGACCCTTATAACTGGGTGGTCGAGGTAAAATAGTAAAAAATTGACAAATAGTTGACTCGATGCTATGCTTTGTTCTGGAGGTGTGTACATGACACTCGCTTACGACAGAATGAAGGTTGGCATTTTGGGGTTGACCAAGGGAGCCGGCGCCGGTTTCGTGGCGGCCTGTTTGGCCAGGGCATACGCGAGCGAACGCCGGCTTCGGCCTGCGGTGCTGGAATTGGGTCAGGGCGGGTTGTATGACAGCCTTGGTCTGGCGCGGCATTTTGCCGGAGACGGCTTTGTTTCTTTTCATGATGAAGCGGCGCGTGATAAAAAACTGCGCGGTCGAGGAAACATCAGGTTTGATGTGAACTGGGTGCTGGATACAGGCGGCAGACTGGCTGAGCTGGATGCCTATAAGCGCTTGCGTCTGCTGGCAAACTGCCGCGGCGATGTCATATTGGTCAGTCTGAGCGGCCTGGCCGGCGCGGAATTAGAAAAACTGCTGCCGGAGATGGATGTCGTATTGCTGGTAGTGGATCCGCTGCCGTCGCAGCTGATTGCCGGTCATGAGCTGCTATGTCGTCTGCGAGCGCATGACTGGCCGGTCGTCTACCTGATCAATAAAATGAACCCGGGGGTCAATGTCAGAGAAGTTTATCGTTACCTGAATATTGCTCCCGCTCTGCATTTACCGCTGGTTCCGCTGGAGCAGATCTATGCCGCGGAGTACGCCTGCCGGGTGGTTTGCGACCTTGAACCAGCCAGGGGACTGTTAAGAAAACCCTTAAATGCCGTGATAACAATGATTGAAAAAACTGCCGGGATCGAATAGCCGGCAGCTATGATTTGGGTAAAAAATGTTCCTTCCGGTCTGATCGGAATTGAATTTAAGACTTTAGGGCTTTTCTCAACTTCCATCATACGGTATAATATAACAATAAAATAAAAAGGATACACCCGTATGATCATATTTGAAAATGTCACTAAAACATACGGCAGCAATATAGGCATTGAAGATGTCAGCGTCAGTATCGGCAAAGGCGATTTCGTTTTTCTGGTCGGTCCCAGCGGCGCTGGAAAGTCAACCTTCATTAAATTAATGCTCAAGGAACTGGTTCCGGATAACGGCATGATACGCGTTAACGGCATGGAGTTGAACCGGTTGTCCAATCGCCAGATTCCACGGTTGCGCCGCAGCATCGGCATAGTCTTTCAGGATTTTCGCTTATTGCCCAAAAAGACTGTTTACGAAAACGTGGCTTTCGCCATGGAAATTTTGCATATCAGCAGTCGCACCATTCACCGCAAT
>DUVF01000011.1 GCA_012841165.1 Clostridiales bacterium | reverse complement strand
CGCCGGCAGATCATAGCCAAACTGACTGATCAAGCCGTCATAGCGCCCGCCTGATACGACTGCCTCGCCAATATCGGCTAGATAGCCCCGGTATACCAGCGCGCTGTAGTATTCCGCTTGATTGACCAGACCGAGATCAATGATCAGGTGGTCAGCATGACCCCGATCACAGAGATGACGATATACTTTATGTAAATAGGCAAGTTTTTCAGTCAGACCCTGATCAAATCCCTCCAGCAGTTCGGCCGCCCGGTGGAAAGCTTCCTCTCCGCCAAACAACCGCGGTAATTCGCGTAAAATCTGCTTTGCCGGATGATCAGTCAGGCGATCCAGCTTGGCCGACAACGCAGCGTAATTCTTAGCTGCGATGTACTCACGGATGATGGCGCGGTCTTCTGAACTGACAGTCAGCAATTCGATCAACGTGCGAAAGATGCCGGCGTGACCAAGCTCCAACCTGTAATTCCTGTTTCCGCTGGCTGCCAGAGCGGCAACGCCCAACTCAAGGATCTCAATATCCGCTTCAAATGAATCGTCTCCGATCAGCTCGGCTCCCATTTGCATGATTTCGTTGCTGCGACCGCGCAAATCGGGATTGCGACGAAATACTGTCTGTTCATAATACAGGCGCAACGGCAGTTCGTAGCCTTTTAACCGAGTCGCCACCAAACGGGCGATCGGGATCGTCGTATCGGGACGCGCCACCAAGACTCTTCCCCGATCATCAAATAGCTTGAGCATCGCTTCCTGTGGATAAGCCCTCTCTGGGGCTGAAAAAACATCGTAAAACTCAAACTCCGGCGTCATCACCTGCCGGTATCCCTGCGCTTCAAAATCCTGCCGGATCTCTGCCATCAGCTGGCGGCGCGTTTCACATTCGGCAAACAAGAGATCGCGGCTGCCGGCAGGCGTGATTCTATCGTATCTTCTCATTGGTAAAGCCTCTTCCATCCTTTTTAATTTATTACTTCATCAGTTTAGCACGCGAAAGTCAGGGCGTCAACAATATGACTGAAAAAAAACCGGGCGTCAGCCATATTCATTTAGCGATGAAAGGCCGTGCCCGATTTTTCTAATCATTTATTCTATTATTCCATTGTGCGCTGTTATGTTGATCACTACAGCCGACTCATTTTCCATATTTTGGAAGCGTATTCGCCTGCGCTGCGATCTGCCGAGAAAATACCGGCGTTACCTATGTTGATGAGTGACATCCGATTCCACTCAGCCGGTTTTTGATAGATCTGCCCTGCCCTTTGCTGCGTCTTGCGATAGGATTCAAAATCGGCCAGAATACAGAACGGGTCGGCACTGCCTTGAAAACCGGTGGTCAGGTAATTGAGGATCTCAGCAAAACTCTCTCCATTGATCTTATGAGAAATGAAATCGATTATGCGGGCGATCGATGGGTTCTGCAACACATATGTCCAGGGATTGTAGTTGTTCTCCGCCAATAGCTGTCCTACTTCTTCAGCTGTCATTCCAAAGAGAAACATATTATCGTCGCCAACCGCCCGGTGGATCTCGACATTGGCGCCATCCAGAGTACCGATCGTGATCGCTCCGTTGAGCATCAGCTTCATGTTTCCCGTGCCGGAAGCTTCCTTGCCGGCCAGGGATATCTGTTCGGACAGTTCAGCCGCCGGCATGATCCACTCGGACATTGATACGGCGTAGTTTTCCATGAACAGCACTTTTAGCTTATCCTTCAGCTTCGGTGTGGCATCGATCTGCTGACCGAGATGATAAGCCAGGCGGATGATCTCCTTGGCCAGGAAATAACTTGGCGCGGCTTTGCCGGCAAAAATAAAGGTACGTGGCGGCAGATCAGCATTTGGATCTTCCTGCCAGCGTAAATAAAGGTCAATGATGTGGATCAAATTGAGCAATTGACGCTTGTATTCATGAATCCGCTTAACCTGCACATCGAACAGGCTATCTGGATCGATCTGTACTCCCCACAGTCGATTAGCATTGTTTGAGAAACGAACTTTGTTTTCCCGTTTGATCTTGGCCAGACGAGCCAACAACGGCACGTCATCCTTTAACGGCAGAATGCCGGCCAGGCGGCGGGCATCATTTCGATACGCCGGACCGATCACCGAATCGAGCAGCTCCGCCAGTTTAGGATTGGCCTGATTGAGCCAGCGCCGATAGGCAATGCCATTTGTGACATTGATGAATTTTTCTGGCTTAAGGCTGGAAAAGCCCTTGAAAATATTATCTTTAATGATCTGACTGTGCAGCTCCGATACACCATTGACGGTATGCGCGGTTTCCACACAGAGATTGGCCATCCGAATATTCCCATCGTGGATAATAGCCATCTCCTGGCGCTGTTCTTCCGTGATTTCAGGATGGTCTAGCCAACTTTGACTCTGCCGGTTGTTGATCTCGCTGATGATGCTGTGGATGCGCGGCAGTTCCTGGGCAACCAACGCTTCCGGCCAGCGTTCCAGGGCTTCCGGCATCACGGTATGGTTGGTGTAGCTGATGACGCTGCGGGCGATCGAATCAGCTTCATTCCAGCTATAATCATGATCGTCCATCAATATCCGCATAAGTTCCGGAATGGCCAATGTCGGATGGGTGTCGTTGATATGAATGGCGATCTTGTCTGCCAGAAGATCCAACGAACCGTAAGCCATCAAATGTTTATCCACTATCATTTGCAGCGAAGCAGAGACAAAGAAATACTGCTGTTGCAGCCTAAGCGTCTTGCCTTCGATATGTTCGTCCGCCGGATATAATATCTGCGAGATGATCTCCGCTTTATAGCGCTCTTCCATCGCCTGGAGGTACTTGCCTTCAGCAAACTTCTCCATATCGATCTCGATCGGTGAGCGAGACTCCCACAGGATGAGACTATTTGCCGCCGAGCTGCGGTAACCTGACACCATCATCTCTTGCGGAACGGCCAATACTGTCCGGTAATCGGTATGCGTCATGCGCAGACGGCCGTTTTCGTCCCAGCTCTCCTTCAGCCGGCCGCCGAAATGGACTTCCTTCATCTCGTCTTCTTTGGCGATCAGCCAGACTCCGCCCAAGTCGGTCCAGTCGTCGGGTAATTCGGTCTGTCTGCCGTCAACGATTTTTTGTTTGAAAATACCATATTCGTAGCATATAGACATGCCGTGTCCGGGATAACGCTCCGTCGCCAGAGCGTCCAGATAGCAAGAAGCCAGGCGACCCAGACCACCATTTCCCAGACCGGCGTCCGGTTCCATCTCGTAGAATTCGTCTAAATTGCGCCCCAGCGCCGCGACTGCTTCACGCAGCACCGGTTCAATTCCCAAATTGAAAGCGTGATTGCGCAGCGAGGTGCCGGGCAGAAATTCCATTGAAAGATAATATACTTGTTTTAGACCTTGCGCATTGACTTCGTTGAATGTCTCATCGACCCGTTCAGCCAAAAAATCGCGCACCACCATACAGGTGGCTTTATAGAGTTCCTGAAGGCGGACATGTTCGGGGTTTCTGCCGAAGTGACGAAGTAATTTGCGGCGAATCAGGCCGTAGAGTTCAGATGCGGTGATTGTGATATCCATAAATTTCCAATTCCTTATTTCTTTTTCGTTTGTTTTTTTGCCAAATAAAAATAGATGGTCTATCAGCGGCGGAGAGACCGATATAGTTTATTGTATTCCGCGGCCGGCCCGACCCAGGAGAGGTCTGTCGCCAGAGCATTTTGAACCACTTTGGGCCAATCGGCCTCGGAATAGTAAAGATCCATGCTGTGGAGCAGCGCTTTCCAAAACTCGGTAACGGTTGCCCAAACAAAACGGATGCCGTTTCCCTCGCCACTTTCACTGTCGTAGTTAAAGACGGTATCCTTCAAGCCGCCGGTTTCGCGAACGATGGGCACGGCGCCATAACGCAGCGCTATCATTTGAGCAAGTCCACATGGCTCGCTGATCGAAGGCATCAAAAAGAAGTCGCTGCCGCCGTAGATGCGGCTGGCCAGTGGCTCTGAGAAGGCGGTCACCACGGCTACTTTGCCCGGATAGCGCTGCGCCAGGTGACGAAAATATTCTTCATAATGATATTCGCCTGTTCCTAGCAACACAAACTGCGCCCCTTCATGCAGCAAGCCCTCTATGGTTTGAGCCACCAGATCGATCCCTTTGTGTCTGACCAGTCGGCTGACCATCCCATAGAGCGGCTGATCGCTGTCAGCCAAGCCCAGCTCTTCCTGCAGCGCCGCTTTGACCCGGCGTTTGCCGGTCGGCCGGGCTTTGCTGAATCGAACAGGCAAAGAAGCGTCTGTCAGCGGATTGTAGCGCGAGCGGTCGATTCCGTTCAGCACGCCGACGATTTTTCCCCGGTTGGCCCGGATTACCGGATCGAGTCCCCTGCCAAAAAATGGCTCGCCGATCTCCTGGGCATAGGTCGGACTGACCGTAGTTACAAGGTGACTGGTTTCGATCGCCCCCTTCATGAAATTATACTGGCCGCGATACTCCAGTGGAGCTGCTTCGATAAAAGACAGGCCCAGCACATCGGAAACAATATCGGAACTGTAATTACCCTGGTATTCAATGTTATGAATGGTAAAGACAGTTGATAAATTGCGAGTCTTTTCCGGTATGTCCTTCTGAATATGGCGATAGCAGGCCACCATGGCGGATTGCCAGTCATGACAGTGCAGCACATCCGGCTGAAAGTCAAGATAAGGGATAGCTTGCAAAACAGCCTTACTAAAGAAAGCAAAACGTTCTCCGTCATCAAAATAACCGTACAGTCCCTCGCGATCAAAATAATAGGCGTTTTCGATCAGATAGCAGACCGTCGCCCCTTCGCGCACCCGATATAATGAGAAATGACAGTTCCGCCAACTCAGCCAAAAGCTGACGTCAACCATATGCTCAGCCTTTTCGAAAATCGGACTGCGGCGAATCTCCCCATAAAGAGGCAAAATCAGCCTCGCTTCTATACGATGACGGCCCAACGCTTTCGACAGGGCTCCCAAAACATCTGCCAGCCCGCCCGATTTAATGAACGGTACCGCCTCTGAAGCGACCATTAAAACTTTCAATGATTTTTCTCTCTTTCCGTTGCCTGACTATACAATACTGCCCTTTTCCACCACTACCGGGTAGGTTGAATGTCCTGCCAGGCTGCGGTGCTCTCTTACAATAACGTCTTTATCGATGATGACATTGTCCAGGAGGACATCGTTCATGATCTCGGTGTTCTGCATGATGATGGAGTTGCGGATGACTGCGCCGCGGCCTATTTTAACTTCCCTGGAGATCAGGGAGTTTTCTACAACGCCATTAATCCGGCAGCCTTCGGATATCATGGAGTTCCGGATATGACAACCCTCGAAATAGCGCGTCGGCACACTATCCTTATGTTTGGTGTAGACCGGATCCCGGAAAACGCGGGCTCGAAATTCCGAATCAAGCAGTTTCATGTTGGCTTTCATGTAGCCGGGCACATTGCTGATTTCGAGTAGATGGCCTTCGTAGCGCACGCCTTTGATGTAGAGGCTGCCGGCCAGGCGCTTCAGAATATCAAGATCGAAATCGTATCGTCCAAAAGCGATCGCATCGGCAACCAGAGATTCCATCAGATATTTACGCATGACGATCAAATCGATACCCCAACGAGTATTGGGTTGTTCGCTCTCTTCGGGATTGATAGTCAGATCGGCCAAGCGGTCATCGTCATCTAAATGATAGATCGGGCTGCCATTCGGCACAAAGTGACTGCCATTGTAATTATCGGCATAGACAGCGGTGATATCGGCTCCGCTTGCAATATGGTTGCGGAGAAGTTCCTTAAAGTCGACATTGTAGATCACGCTGGTCCCCGACAAAATCACATAGTCGGCCCTGGAACGGTGCAGCGAGTCCATGTTGTTGGCCAGACCCTCGATCATACCCCGGTACAAGACCGGCTCATTTCCTGCCATCCGGTCATAAGGAGTCAGAACGCGCAAACCGCCGCGTTTTCGTTCAAGATCCCACTCTTTCCCTGCGCTCAGGTGATCGATCAGGGAATGATAGTTGTTTCGACAAATGACCGAAATCTCGTGGATACCGTGATTGGCCATGTTGGAAAGCGGAAAATCGATTATTCGATATTTGGCGCCGACCGGCAGCGACGCAAGCGTTCGGCGCTTAGTCAGCTCGCGCAGGTTTTCACGGGTCGAGTATGAAAAGATAATTCCTAAGACCTTCATTTCACGACCTCCTCATCTTTCAGTTCGGTGCTGACAATTGCACCCCGGGCTACTTTGACCCTGTTTCCCAGAGTTAAGTCGGGGCCGACCACTGTGATCTGTCCGTCTTGCCCCATTATCAGTCCTTCATCAGCCCAGCCGATGCAGGAATCTTCTCCGATCTCAGAATTTTCCGCTACGATAGCATAGTCTATCCGACTGTTTGCCCGGATCGTAACGCGGGGCATCAGTATGGAATTGGACACCGTGGCTCCTTCTTCGACAGTTACGCCTGAGAATATAATGCTGTTTTCAATTTTTCCATCAATCCAGCAACCATCCGCTATTCCCGAATCAGACAGCTCGGCATGTTCACCGATGTACTGCGGGGGTTTATTGGCGCTTCGCGAATATATCCGCCAGGGTGGATCGTCCAGTTCGAGCGGAACTGTCGGATCGATGGTGTCCATATTCGATTGCCAGAGTGATTCGATGGTTCCAACATCCTTCCAATACCCGCCATAGACATACGCGTACATTCTTTCACCGGCCTGCAGCATCGCCGGAATCAGATTTTTACCGAAATCGTTGTCGGATTTTTTATCGGCTTCGTCTTTAATCAGATATTCTTTGAGCTTTTTCCAGTTAAAAATGTATACTCCCATCGAGGCCAGGTTGCTTTTGGGGTCGGCCGGTTTTTCTTCAAATTCGTATATCCGCATCTCCTGGTCGGCGTTCATAACCCCAAAACGGGAAGCTTCTTCCCAGGGGACCTGGAGCACCGAGATCGTGCAATCGGCCTGTTTTTCCTTATGATATTCCAACATGTCAGCGTAGTTCATCTTATATACGTGATCACCCGAAAGAATCAGCACATAGTCCGGATCATACTGATCAATAAAATTCATGTTCTGATATATGGCATTGGCAGTGCCCTTATACCATTGTCCGCCCTCACTGTCCATATAGGGCGGAAGAATGAACGCTCCGCCATAAATGCGGTCGAGATCCCAGGGCTGTCCGCTGCCGATATACGCATTCAATTCCAAGGGTTGATACTGTGTCAAGACGCCTATTGTATCGATGTTTGAATTGACACAGTTGGATAAAGGGAAATCAATGATGCGGTATTTCCCGCCAAAGGGTACTGCCGGCTTAGCGATGCGCTCGGTCAGAACACCCAGGCGGCTGCCTTGACCGCCAGCCAGCAACATTGCGATGATCTCTTTCTTTTTCTGATTGAACATCTACATCCCCACCTTTTCGTGCTCCCGGCGTTGATCTTCAGCCGCTCTGCTCAGAAAGCCGCCAGGCTTTGCAAACATCGACCCAGCCAAGAGCACCTGATATCTCGTACAGTTCGCTCAATTTCAAACCGATCGCCGAATGATCGCTTCCGCAAGCCGGATAAACGACATCGAAACGCTCAAGTGATCGATCTAAAAAAACCCTTACCCCTTTATCTGGCAGCGCAAACGGACAAACTCCTCCGATTTCATGACCGGTCAGTCTGGTCACATCTTCCGCCGTCAACATCCGCGCTTTTTTACCAAATTCTTTTTTGAATTCCGCATTGTCGATCTTGGCGTCTCCGGCAGTTATGATCATCAGGCAACTGTCCGGACTGTCGTAAAAAGTCAAGCTCTTGGCAATCAGCGCCGGCGCAACACCAAGCGCTTGGGCAGCCAGTTCGACAGTCGCACTCGATACGGTGAATTCAATCATATCATCGGCTTTATTCCAACGCTCCAGATACGCCTGTACTTTAGTATTCTTCATCGGACATCCGCCTTGCCAGCAGGTGCTTCTTGATTCATGGGCCGCACCGCTTCAGCTTTTTCGGCTTCGGCCTTTTCGGTTTCGGCTTTTTCGGCGCGAACGATCAAATCAGCCACTTTTTTATTAACTTCTTCCAGCTTGCTTTGCAGCGTTCGCTTTTCTTCTTCTAAATTGGCGATAGTCCTCTTATCGCTCCGAATCGCTGCGCCGATCTGTAAGCGCTTGACAACACTCAAAAGAAAAACTGTGATTGCTCCGAAGGCAGCAGCGATGATGATGACCACTCCCTGCGGCAAGTTAATATCCCAGAACAGGAAATTAACATTCACCCGGGCTGCATTCTGAATCGCAAAAATAGCTACTAGCAATGCAAAAATCAATGATGACACAAATCTCAAACTCATGAATCCGTCCGCCTTTCGCTGAACAAGTTATATAGACGATATTTATCATTTTTATTATACCATAGATCATTCTGGCTACACACGCAGAAATTGATGGCGTGACACAGAACAAACGGATTTTTAGACCAAACAAAAGAACTCCATCACCAGGAGTTCTTTTGTACAATCATTCAGTATAGAAATGGAGTGGATAGGCATCTGCTCAGCTTCCCATAATCACATATCATATCCACAAACTGTGCTTTGTTGTGATTTGCCTTGCTGAGTCTCACTATAAAGCTTATAGTTACTATAAGGTCAATAGACTTTTTGTATTTTTTTTATTTTTTCGTATTTTCAGATAATCATCCTTTTATCCGCTGATCTCCTCCAATGATTTCCCCATGGTCTCTTTACCCAGCGCTCCGACGACAACAGCAACAACAACGAAAACACCGGTTAAGAGAGCAAACACATAGGCAAACCCGCTCTCCTTGCCATATGCGTTATAAACTACCGGCACGACCAGCGGCGCTAAAAATGCGCCGATCCGTCCAAAGGCAGCCGCCCAGCCTACACCACTGCCCCGGGCGATAGTAGGATAGACTTCCGGAGTATAGGCATAGACACAGCCCCAGGCGCCAAGGCTGAAGAAATAGAGCAAACAACCAAAAGCCAATACCTGCGATACACTATTGGCATGTCCGAATAACCAGGCCGCCAGGGCAGTGCCCAAAAAGTAGGTCACCAAAACCTTTTTGCGGCCGATCTTCTCTATCAGCCAGGCTGCGCTAAAGTAGCCCGGCAACTGTGCCAAACACATAATAAGTGTAAATTCAAAACTTTTTACTAAAGCAAATCCCTTGCCCACCAATAAGGTTGGCGTCCAAAGTACAAAACCGTAATAACCAAAATTTATGCCAAACCAGATCACCCACAATACGATAGTGCTTCGTATATATTTGGCTGACCATAACTCCTGAATGGAAATTTTTGGATGTTTGGCTCCGCTGATCTGATCGGGCAATTTTTCATCGGATGTAAACGGAAGGCCGGCCTGTCTTTCCATTTTTGCGACTATCCGGTCCGCTTCCTCATAGCGTCCAACCGCTTCCAGATGGCGCGGTGATTCGGGGATGCCAAAGCGCAGGACAGCGGCGAAGAAAGCCGGTACAGCGCCTATCCAAAACGCCATCCGCCAGCTGTATACCGGTATCACCAGATACGCTACCAGGGCAGCAGCAATCCAGCCCCAAGCCCAAAAGCTTTCCAGCAAAATTACATAGCGTCCGCGTATCCTGGTTGGTGTAAATTCACTGATCAATGTTGAAGCTGCCGGTAACTCTCCGCCCAGGCCAAATCCGGTAATGAAACGCAGCACCAGCAACATTCCATAACTGGTCGCGAAGCCGGACAGGCCGCTGGCGACACCATAAATGATTAAAGTCCACATTATGACGCTGCGCCGCCCCCAGCGATCGGCCGCCATACCAGATAACGCAGCTCCCACGGCCATTCCCAACATGCCCGAACTGCCAAGCAGCCCCAGCTGTTCGGTCGTCAGCGCCCAATCCTTTCCAATCGCCGCCATGACGCCGGCCACCATGCCTTGATCCATCGCGTCAAACATCCAGCCGATGCCGGTCAGGAACAAGATTTTTTTCAGCATAGGAGTCGATGGAAGTTTATCGATCCTTAGTGCAATCATTGACATACGGTCTCTCCTTTCAAATTTAACGATCTACCAGTTAGTCAAGCAATTTCCAATGGCCGTCAAGAATCCCCAGATCTTTCAGTTCATTTGCAATCGCCTCCAGAACTTCGGACGATTCAGCAATCACCGTATGAAAATGGCGGCCCTTTGTAAGTCTTGTCAAAGGTGTTGACTGTCCGGCTTGTAGGTTTTCCACAAAGTGGTCCACTTCACGGCGTGAGCTGACTGTCAAAGCAACTCTCAGCTCGCCGTAGGTGGCGTGACGCACCCTCACGTCTTTCACCCGGCCGCCGGCATCGACAATAGCATAGAGCTCATCACGGATCCGGTCGTCATCGTGCCTGACCGGAAACAGAGCGGTCACCCCTTCCGGCTTTTTAAGCTGGTAACCCCACCGACCGGCTTCGATCGGAGCGTTTCCGGTTTTTAACAAGGCAATATCCTGCACAATCACCTGCCGGCTGACGCCCAGACGACGAGACAGTTCCGTGCCGGTTATCGGCTGCGCGGAATCAGTCAACAGTTTCATAATGGCCGCACGTCTTTGCCTGCCCCCATTTGCCATTTCCTTATCCCCCTTACGGCAGAAAGTATAACATAAGCAAAAAGACATGACAAGACAAATGTCTTGTCATGTCTTTGACGCTATTTTTATGCTTTAACTGAATTCCGCTATTCGCTGAGCAGCTTATACAGCACCTGTGCCATCTGTGCACGAGTACTGCCGCCTAACGGGTCAAGCCTGTTGTCCGAACCAACGACCATTCCCGCTTTGACCAGCCCGTTCACAGCTTCTCTAGCCCAGTCTGCGACAGCTGCGCCATCGGTGAAATCGGCCAGGTTTTTGCCAGTATCGCCTGCCGGTATCTTATCCAGTACCTTCAGAGCGTTGTACAGCAGTGTAAACATTTCCTGAAGTGTTATGGCCTGCTCCGGCGCGAACCTGTTGTTGCCCACTCCCTTTGCAATATCAAGGCGCTTCGCCGCCGCTAAATAGCCCGTATAATACGTGTTGCCTGCATCGGCAAAGTTATCGGCGGGCTTCACATCCGGGCTGAACTCATAGGCACGCAGCAGCAGCGTAATAAACTGGCCTCTGGTCAGCTTTGCCTCGGGACTGAATTTCCCGCCGCCCGTGCCTTTGGTAATGCCCCTATTCGCAATGAAAGTAACCGCCTCGTAGTACCAGGCGTTCGGATGAACGTCAATAAATTTATACCCCACCGCATAGTAGCTGAAATGGCTGGTGGTAAAGACTACCGCTTCCTCTGACGGGATGTACTGCGCATCTTCCATCTCTGTGAAATTGCCACTGCCATCAACATGATAGGCTGTGATCCTGCTGGTGTCCTGCATTTCCGACTCAGTCGGTGTGTACGGAATAGAAATCGTCACCGGCGCATTGGGATTGTTCCATTTCGTAGCCTTCTGATCGATGAAAAGTTGTATTGATACTACAGGATGACCTGAAACCTTGTTTTTAGCAGCCGGGGGCAGATCGGCAGCATCTACCACCGTGATACTTATTCTGGCCCGACTGCCATTGGCGGAAGTCAACCCGGTAAGCATGTCGGAGGGCAGCACGATGACGGCTGAATCTGTAACCAGAGTTATGGAGCCGCCCTGACCTTCGGGTTGCGATATGGCGGGCACCGGTATGTCTAAGACAATGGTTGATATATTGTCCATCTTGGGCATGGTTACTACAACATCTTTATCCTTGGAGACCTGCTCCTGAGAAAGTTCTACCGATGCGGTGCCTGTCTGGGCATCCGTCTTCACTCCAACTGCGTCTGTATGGGTGCCGTCGTTTACTGTGGCTTCCTGCCCGGGCGGTGTCAAACCTCCGCCTCCGCCGCTGCTGCTGCTGTGCGTAAATGTAGCTGTAATGGTGATGGCGCCATTTGCAGCGTCACCGGCGACAATATTGTAAGTTGCCTTGTTCGGAACAGTTTTCACGACTGCGCCGCCTGTAAAGGCCACGCTGTTTGACACTGTTCCCGTTTCTGCAACTGCGTAATCAATATTGACCGTGTCGCCCGCCTTGCCATATGGCTTGGCAATGGCAGCTGCATCACCGGCCACAGCGCCAGACAAGATCGTATTGACCTTGTACACCGTTACAGACGCCGAAATTGAGCCATCTGCCTCCGTTGCAGTTACGGTGCAGGTTGCCGCCTGGCCGAGCGTGGGGGTCTTCATCGTTCCGGTTCCCGCAGCGCTGCCGCTCCAGGTGTAGGTCAATGTGCCTACTGGATCTGCATTATCAATATTAGCCACTGCCGTCACTTCACCGGTAGCCGGATCAATAGTCAGAGCTACCGTTCCTGCTAATGCGGGATAGCTGATATGTGTAAATGTAGCTGTAATAGTTATGACACCGTTTGTCGCATCACCGGCGACAATATCGTAGGTCGCAATGCTGGGCGGAGTCTTTGTGACTGTGCCGCCAGTAAACGCAACATCGTTGGACTTCGTGCCGCTGTTTGCCACAGCATAATCAATATTGACCGTGTCGCCTGCCTTGCCGTATGGCTTGGCAATGGCGGCTGCATCCCCGGCCACAGCGCCGGACAAGGCTGTGTCAACCTTGTACACCGTTACCGATGCTGAAATCGAACCGGTCGCCTCAGCCGCCGTCACGGTGCAGGTTGCCGCCTGGCCGGGCGTGGGGGTCTTCATCGTTCCGGTTCCCGCAGCACCGCCGCTCCAGGTGTAGGTCAGTGTGCCTACCTGATCTGCATTATCAACATTAGCCACTGCCGTCACTTCACCGGTAGCCGGATCGATGGTCAAGACCACTGTTCCGGACAGCGCGGGAAGATCAACATGAGCAAAGGTTGCTGTGAGAGTGATAGTGCCATTCGCAGCCGCATCTCCGGCAGCAATATTGTAAGTCGCCTTATTCGGATCGTCAGTTTTTACAACTGTGCCCCCAGTAAACGCAACATCGTTGGACTTCGTGCCGGTTTTTGCCACAGTGTAATCAATATTGATCGTGTCGCCTGCCTTGCCGTATGGCTTGGCAATGGCGACTGCATCCCCAGCCACATTGCCGGACAAGGCTGTGTCGACCTTATACACCGTTAATGAGGCAGAGATTTCATCACTCGCATTCTCTGCCGTTACAGTGCAGGTTGTTGCCTGGCCGGGCGCCGGGGTCTTTATTGTTCCGGTTCCCGTGGCGCCGCCGCTCCAGGTGTAGGTCAGTGTGCCCATCAAAGCCGTGTTGCCGCCGCTTGCCAACGCTGTCACCGCGCCGGTGGCAGGATCGACAGACAGAGTCACTATTCCCGAAATGGGTTCGCGGTCGGTAGTTACATTCAAAGCAGGACTTGCCGCCGAAACCCTGGTGTTATCTGTCTCTGCAATCCGCTGATAGAATGAATATCCGGTGTTCGCATTGAGTTCGGAGAATACATTTTCTGTTTGCCAGTTTATTCCATCTTTTGAATATTCATGGCCCGCAGTGGCTTGCAACGTTACGCTGGTGCCGGTCTTTGCTTCAAGAGTCGGCGCTGTAGGAGCATTGACTGTAGCTTTATTTACGGTAAAGCTGACATCAAATGATGCGGAAATATTATGTTGTTCGCCACTGATTGTGACAGTTGCCATATAGGTGCCCGCAGAAAGTGCATCATTCGGCTTGATGGTAAAGTTATCGCTTCCGCCTACCGCTATGTCGTTTATAGAAGCTTTCGAGAGCGTAAAACTGTCGGCATTATCACCGGACAATGCAATAGCCAGAGCATCGGTCTCCCAGTTCCCAGTGTTTGTTACGGTTATAGAATGAGGAGAAACTGGGCCATATCCGAAGGTTTCTTCTGCAAAAGTGTATGTTCCTGTCTCGGACAGGGATACGCCCCAGCGCTTCGCTTCGTTTCTGAGGCTATACTCCTTTGTTATGCTGCCTTCACCAAGTACATTCGAAGCGGTAATTGTAATTGAGAAGTCTCCATCCTCATTTTGCGTAGGAGTTCCGTAGATTCTGACAGTCGCCTCTCCTACTCCGGCAGCGTCTCCGTCATTGACGGTGTAAGCCAGACCAGGCGGTAAAGAAACATTTCCTGTCGTCAGTTTTATTTTCATGACAGCACCACCGGCATCTTTGGCGCCCCGGGCAACAATCGTCTGATCGTAAGCCTTTCCGCATACGGCATTCGGTAAGGAATCTGTAAAAAATCCGGGTATGCGGGTGATTTGCTCACCTTGTATCGGAAGGAGACCTATCCAGTTGTATCCGGACATCAAGCGAAGAGCTCCGCCGCTTTTAATCATTACTTTGGCTCCTTCAACAACTTTCACCGTGCCGTAAACTGTTAAATCCCTTTCTGCAGCAACTTCATATTCCTTCGGCGCCGGAATGGTGAAGCTTGCTTCGGCTCCTATTGTCAAATTACCTATCATCGGATTCTCTAAGGTGTAGTCGCCGCTCTCTAAAATAATTCTGGCGTTCTTGTTAGTCAGATAGATGGCATTGCCATATGGCCCGGGAAGAGTTATCGTGCCTTTGTTCAGCTTTACGGTGACCGGATGAGACGAATAGATGCCGTTAGCATTATGACTTGCATAAGACCCGTTCTGTTTGATGGCGCCGCCTTCTCCAACTTCGAATGTACCTGCGCCAGTCAAAGTAACAAGTCCGCTATAATAGTCTGTAGTAAAGCCGGGGAAAACCGCTTTCCATATAACTGTTTTGCCCTCGGGTATATCTATGTTCAGTCTGGAGTCCGCCATGGCGATTTCGCCTGTAACGGTCACTGTATCGGCTTCCGCCAGCGCAGCGGTGATCGCAGACTGTATATCGGCAACTTTGTGTGAAGACGCTCCACCGTTTACGCTGATGCCGGCTGCCGGCTCCACTGATAAAGTGCTTACCGGAGCAACAAACCCTGTGTTGGCATTTCTCAGATAACGTACACCGGATATCTCATCTTCCACGTTCCAAACGGCTGTCGCACCGCTATCCGCAGGAAGAATGCTTAAATCTTCGCTTGTACCTGCGTCATATGTATCCTTGTTTTTATTCCACTTAATCACGATGGTATTGGTACCGCTGGGATTGATGTGCGTCGCGCCTGTTATCGTGCCGCCCTCTACCCAGACGAGTCCGTTGACTCCGCTGTGATGGATGGCCGTAGCTGTCGCCGGCTCT
>DUVF01000010.1 GCA_012841165.1 Clostridiales bacterium | reverse complement strand
TTTCCACCATCTTGCCGTCAACATAAGCGGCGATGCGAACGATCTGATCCCGCGCCAGATCTCCGGTAAGAGTATATTCCTGCCCGTAAATTCGAACTGTCACTCGATTCGATTTTTCCATGGCTCATCCTCCTGATTCAAACTATGCCATCTAAACATCCCTGAGCGTAATATCCCAGCGTTCTTTCAAGACCGCCAGCACACGTTCATAATCAGCCGTCACTTCTTCTTCGGTCAGCGTCCGATCCGGAGCCCGGAAAACCAGGTGGAAGGCGACGCTCTTCTGACCCGCAGGCACCTGTTTGCCGCGATAAATATCGAATACCGACAGTTCTGTCAGTAAAGCACCGGCGGTTTCACGGATCGCTCCGGCAATCTCGCCGGTCGGAATTTCTTCGGACGCAACCACGGCGATGTCTCTTTCGATCGGCGGATGCTTGGGCAGCGGCTGATACTGACAGACCGGTTCAGCTATGCTTATCAGTTTTTCTAAATCGATTTCCGCCAGATAGACTCGATTGGGCAAATCGAAGCGAGCGACCGTGTCGGGATGGATCTCGCCGGCATGAGCCAGTTCCTGATCTCCGGCCAAAACAACCGCTGAACGACCAGGATGCCACAGGCCGGCCGGCAGCGACTCGACTTGCCAGTTAGTCTGCCGGATGCCGCTCAGCAGCATGACCTCCTCGATCAGGCCTTTGAGCGTGAAGAAATCTTCCCCCTCGCCCATCAGGCCTATCACCAGCGCTTTTTTCTCTGTCGGCAAGCCTTCTTCATTTGCTTGGTTAAAGAATGTATTCCCGATTTCGAAAGCTCTAACCGTTTTATTACCGCGAGTGAAATTGCGTTCCAGAGCATCTAACATCCCCGGAATCAGAGTGGTGCGCATAACGCTGTTTTCCTCTCCCAGCGGATTGAGCAGACGAACCTGGTTGCGCCGTTCATCGTCACCGGCCAAACCGATGCGGTCGGCGTCGCCCGGACTGACAAAGGAATAGGTCTGTATCCCATAGGCTCCCATGCTTGTAAGCGCCTGCCTGATGCCATCGACGCGCTTGCGTTCAGAGGTTCTGGCGGCCCGGCTGACACCTTCGGGCAAGGTGGTAGGCAGGCGATCATAGCCGTAGATGCGGGCCACTTCTTCCACATAATCGATTTCTTTCAACAAATCGAGACGGACCGAGGGCGGCGTCACCCTAAGCGTCTCTCCGTCTCCAAACGCCTCTCCGTTTCCGCTGACTTTGATCTCCAGACGTTGGAGAAGCCCGCTCAGTTCTGCCGGGGACAGTTCCAGGCCGAGCAGCCGGTTTATCCGGCCTGTTCGCAGTGTCACGGTCGGAACGACCGGCGGATTGGGATAAGCATCGACCGCTCCCCTGACGACTTTCCCGGCATCCAATTGCGCCAGCAGATAGCAAACCCGGTCAGCCGCGGCCCGGGCCAGTTCCGGATCAATTCCCTTTTCGAAGCGAGAAGAAGCTTCGGTGCGCAGGCCGAGCCACTTGGATGTCTGGCGCACGCTCTCCGAATTGAAGCAGGCCGACTCGATCAGAATGGTCGTCGTATCGGGGTGAATGCCGGAAGTCAGACCACCCATCACACCGGCCACCGCGAGCGCCTTTTCATCGTCGCGGATCATCAGCATTTTATCGTCCAGCGCCCTCTCATTACCGTCTAAGGTGGCAAAGTGCTCACCCGGCCGGGCAGTATCGACCACGATGCGGCCGCTGTGGATCTCCCGGATGTCAAAAGCATGGATCGGCTGGCCGAATTCAAGCATTACATAGTTGGTGACATCGACAATGTTGTTGATCGGACGCATGCCGGAATACATCAGGCGTTTTTGCAGCCACCAGGGCGAAGCCTTGACCTTGATGTCCGTGACGACGCGGGCGACATAGCGGCTGCACAGATCGGGCCGCTCTATTTCAATGGAAACATAGTCGGCAGCGGTCTTACCGGAGTCCGCGGTCTTGCCGAAGTCCGCGACAGCCGAATCGCTCGCCGGCGCGGTTACTTCTCCGTCGTCTCCGGCCCCGGTTTCGGGATAGCGCAGCTTTCCGTCAAAGGTGGCGGCGGTTTCCCTGGCCATACCGATAACAGACAGACAATCAGGCCGGTTGGGTGTAATCTCAAAATCTATCACGTCGCCCTCAAGGCCCAGAGCGCTCACCACATCCGCGCCGACCGGATATTCTTCATCCAATATCCATAGGCCGTCTTTATGGGCGATGGGGATCACTTTGTCCTCATAGCCAAGCTCTTTAGCTGAACAGAGCATACCGGCGGATTCGACGCCGCGCAGCTTGCCCTTCTTTATTTTTGTACCGTCCGGAAGTCTTCCGCCTGCCAAAATGGTTGGAATCAGAGCGCCCGCCTTGACATTGGACGCGCCGGTGACAATCTGCACCGGTTCGGCCTGGCCAACATCTACCTGACAGACCAGTAGTTTTTCAGCGTCAGGATGTTTGTCCACCGACAGAACACGACCGACGACGACTTTTTCAATATCCTTCCCATAATGATGGACGCCTTCAATGTTGGAGCCGGACATGATCATGCGCTCGCAATACGCGTCAAGATCCTCCGGCACTTCAGTATAGTCTTTCAGCCAGTCTGTATAGATTAACACGCTGTGTCCTCCTGTTTATTTTTTATTTGAACTGGTCGATAAAGCGCAGGTCGTTTTCATAGAACAGCCGGATGTCATCGACGCCATATTTGAGCATGGCGATCCGCTCGACGCCCATTCCGAAGGCAAAGCCGCTGTATTCCTCTGAATCGACGCCGCCGACTTCCAGCACATTGGGATGCACCATGCCGCAGCCTAAAATTTCGATCCAGCCGCTGCCCTTGCAGACACGACAGCCGGAACCGCCGCACTTGAAGCAGGAGACATCCATTTCGGCGCTCGGTTCGGTAAAGGGGAAGAAATGTGGCCGAAACTTGGTCTGCACTCCGCTGCCGAACAGTTCTTTGGCGAAGAGATCAAGCGTGCCTTTGAGATCGCCCATGGTCACTTCGCGATCGACGATCAGACCCTCTACCTGATGAAACATC
>DUVF01000009.1 GCA_012841165.1 Clostridiales bacterium | reverse complement strand
CCGCCGCAACCGTCGCGGCCGGTTCGGCCGCCGAGCAAAATAACCAGATCGCCGGGCTCGGGGGTCTGGCGAATCACATGAGAAGCCGGAGCAGCGGCGATGATTGCACCCAGCTCCATTCGCTTGGCGACATAGCCCGGATGGTAGAGTTCGCGCACCTGGCCGGCTGCCAGACCTACCTGGTTGCCATAGGAGCTGTAGCCTGCCGCAGCCGTTCTAGTGATGCACCGCTGTGGCAATTTACCGGGCAGCGTTTCTGAAAACGGCGTCAGAGGATCTCCGGCACCGGTGACACGCATGGCCTGGTAGGCATAAGCCCGGCCGGAAAGAGGATCGCGGATAGCGCCGCCGACACAGGTAGCAGCTCCGCCGAAGGGTTCCATTTCAGTCGGATGATTGTGGGTTTCATTTTTAAACATCAGCAGCCAGGGTTCGTTTTGGCCATCGACGTCAACGTCCAATTTTACCGAGCAGGCGTTGATCTCTTCCGATTCGTCAAGGTAGGGCAGGCGGCCTTCCGCTTTAAGCGCCCGGGTACCGATAGTCGCCAGATCCATCAGGCTTTCCGGTTTGTCTTCGCGGCCCAGCTTCTGCCTTAACTGACGATAGCGTTCGTAAGCTTGTCTTACGGAAGGATGTTCTATTTTAATGGGATTCAGGATCGTGTGGAATGTGGTATGACGGCAGTGATCGGACCAGTAGGTGTCTATCATCCGGATCTCCGTTAGGGTCGGATCGCGATCTTCGCTTTGGAAATATGATTGGCAGAATTCGAGATCGGCCAGATCCATCGCCAAGCTATATTCGTCGCAGAAAGCGCGCAGGCCTTCGGTTGAAAACTGCCGGAAGCCCGATAGGACAGGCACCGGATCCGGTTTCTGGTATTCCTTGACCAGTGTTGTAAAAGCTGCCAGAGGAGCTTCCCGGCTTTCGACCGGATTAATCAGATAATCGCGGATGGCGGTCAGTTCTTCTGTGGTGAGCGGACCGTCGAAAAGATAGACACGGGCGGTGCGCACAAAGGGCTTTTCTACCTGCGAGAGTATTTGAATGCATTGAGCGCAGGAATCGGCTCTTTGGTCGAATTGGCCGGGCAGGTATTCGACAGCCAGGATGTTGTCAGCCGCCGGAATGGCGAAGTAGATCCGGTCGACCTGCGGTTCGGAAAATATCGTTTTTTGGCAACTTATGAAGGTCGCTTCGTCAATTCCCTCGACGTCATAGCGATTTAATAAGCGCAGTCCGGTTAGATTGCGAATGCCGACGAAGGTTCGTAAATCATTCAGCAGCTGTTCGGCTTCCACATTGAAACCGGAAATTTTTTCAACATAGATTCGTTGAACGGCCATGGCATGTCTCCTCCTCTGTGAGAGCCCGGCGACCGATGTCGCGGCGGTAGTGGATATTATTGAAATTTATTTTGTTGATTGCCTGATAAGCCCGGTCGATCGCTTCAGTCAGGCTGGGCGCGATGGCGGTGACGCCGAGTACCCGGCCGCCGCCGGTCAGTATTGCCGGGGAGGCTTTGTTGTTGGTTGGGCCGATCGAGGAGTCGGAGGAGCCTTCTGGAAGGGCAGTTGAAAGGGCCGGTGAATGAGCTGGCTGGGTGGAATGGGACAGATCTGCGGTCTGTGTCGCTTCTAATTTGGTGCCGGCATGAAAAATCGAGATGGCCGGATCAGAGACTGCCTGATCGAGGCCGCTGATTGGATAGCCGGTTTGATAGGCGGCCGGATAACCGCCGGAAGCCGCCACTACGCAACAAGCCGAGGCATCTTTGAATTGCACCGGCAGTTCGTCAAGCTTTTCAGAAACGACTGCCTGGCAGATGGTCAGCAAATCGGTTTCCAATAAGGGCAGCACTACCTGGGCTTCAGGATCACCGAAGCGGCAGTTATATTCGATCACCTTAGGACCTTCTGCTGTAAGCATTAAGCCGAAATAAAGGCAGCCTTTAAAAGGCCGGCCGGCTTCGCGCATGGCGTTAACGGTCGGAAGAAAGATTTCGTGCCGACAGCGTTCAGCGATCTCCGGCGTGTAGCATGGATTGGGTGCAACGGCGCCCATTCCGCCGGTGTTCAAACCTTTGTCTCCGTCAAGCGCCCGCTTGTGATCCATTGAAGAGATCATCGGAACCAGCGTCCGACCGTCTGTGAAGGCCAGCACGGACACTTCCGGGCCGGTCAAAAATTCTTCGACGACTACATGTTTGCCGCTGTTGCCAAAGGCGCGGTCGGTCATGATCATCTTTAACGCTGCGGCGGCTGCCTCAGCTGTTTCCACGATGAGAACGCCTTTGCCCAGTGCCAGACCGTCCGCTTTGATGACGACCGGCCAGCGATTCTGAGTAAGGATGGCGGACAGAGCCTGGTCGGGATCATCATAGACGGCGTAAGCGGCGGTGGGGATGTTGTTTTGTTTCATTAAATTTTTGGCGAACACCTTGCTGCTTTCGATCTCAGCTGCCAAAGCGGTTGGCCCAAAGGTGGGTATGCCTAATTCCGTCAAACGGTCGACCGCCCCCATAGCTAGTGGGTCATCCGGACAGACGAGGGCGAAATCGATCGTTTGTGATTTCACAAAGGCGACTATGCCTTCGATGTCGGTGGCTTTGATCGGCACGCAGATGGCGTCGTCGGCAATGCCGCCATTGCCGGGCAGGCAATAGATTTCTTTAACGGTGGGGTTTTCGCGCAGCTTTTTAATAATTGCGTGCTCACGGCCGCCACCGCCGATGACTAATAAGTTCATATTAACAACTCCTGCTAAGGCGCAGCTTTTTGGAACCGGAATACCCGGCAATCATGATGATCGACAGGCATTTGGTCATATTCTGCGCGATTTCAAATCAGTGATGGAACAGACGCAGGCCGGTAAAGGCCATTACGATGCCGAGTTCATTGCAGGTATCGATCACCAGCTGGTCGCGAATTGAGCCGCCGGGCTGGGCGACATAGCGGACGCCGCTCCGGTAGGCGCGGCGGATGTTGTCGTCAAAGGGAAAAAAGGCGTCGCTGCCCAGGCAGACATCGCTTGTTTTGGACAGCCAGTCCTTGCGTTCTTCGGTGGTGAGCGGGGCTGGTTGTGAGGTAAAAAGACGCGACCAGTTGCCTTCGCTAATGACGTCGGCAAAATCTTCGCTCAGGTAGACGGCGATTGCATTATCGCGGTCGGGCCGGCCGATATCGGAGCGGAAGGGCAGGTCGATTACCTTGGGATGTCGCCGGAGCTGCCAGAGATCGGCTTTATCTCCCGCCAGACGGGTGCAGTGGATGCGCGACTGCTGTCCGGCGCCGACGCCGATGGTCTGGCCGTCATAGGTATAGCAGACCGAGTTGGACTGCGTGTATTTCAATGTAATTAAAGCCAGGACGAGATCGCGTCGGGCTTCCGCAGGGAAGGCGGTCTTTTTGGTGACAATCTGATCAAGTGCGCTGTTGTCAATTTTGTATTCATTGCGCCCCTGTTCGAAGGAGATGCCGAAGACTTCCCGAGTTTCGACAGCTTTCGGCTCATAGGCCGGGTCTATGGCAATGACGGGATAGCTGCCCTTACGCTTTTTTTTCAGAATCTCGACGGCGACCGGCTCAAAACCGGGGGCGATGATGCCGTCCGATACCTCGTGTTCGATCAGCCGGGCGGTAGCCTCATCGCAGACATCGGAAAGAGCGATGAAATCACCGAAGGCGGACATCCGGTCGGCGCCGCGGGCGCGCACGTAGGCGCAGCCAAGGGGGCTGAGATCGGCCGGCGCGAAGTAGATGGCGCGCAATTCATCAGACAGGGGCAGGCCGAGGGCGGCCCCCGCCGGGCTGACGTGTTTGAAAGAAGTCGCCGCCGGCAGCCCGGTCGCTTGTTTCAGTTCGCGCACCAGCTGCCAGCCGTTGAGCGCGTCTAAAAGGTTGATGTAGCCCGGTTTTCCGTTCAAAATGGTCAGCGGCAGTTCACCGTTGTCTATGAAAATGCGGGCCGGTTTTTGATTCGGGTTACAGCCGTATTTGAGTTCCATTTCTTTCATTAGAGAGCAGCCTCCTCGTGGCGGTTGATGATGCGGTCTTCATAGCTGCGATCAACCAAATTTATATAGCGGACAAACAAAGAAATTTTATTTTCGGTGTTGAGGTTTTTCCAGAGCATTGAAGTGAAGCTATCGATGTTGCCGCGGATGGTGACGGGTCGCGGGTCGCCTTCAAAGGGAGGCAGCGGCTCGGTGTTAACTTGATAGGTGTGCAGGAAGTGACCGATGCCCGCGACGCATTGGTAGGAGTAATAAAAACGATGGCAGGTGATCGGATCGCCTTCAGCGGTTTTTAAAATTGACAGATGATAGCTGGAAAAATCTCCGCCGGCATAGAGCATACCGGAGATGCGCGGTGTATAATTGGGTGCGTCAGGTTCAAAGGTCCGCGTGGTCAGAGCTTCGGTGAAAGCCCGGAAACTGAGAACAGATTGAGAGCTGTCGGTAAGTAGAGCTCCCTCAGTGTTGCCCTTGGCGGCGTCCAAGCGAAGCAGCGCGTCATAAATGGTGTCGGTCTGGTCGCCGTTGGTGACAATGGTGACGCGGGAATGGACTTTAACCGGCGAATAGATGATCAATGAGGGATCGGTTACTTTGACAGGGTCAAAAGCTTCGGTGCGCAGGCCGTCTCCTTCGGATTTGAAAACGCGGTTGCGGCTGTTTTCGCTGCGGCCCATGAGGAAGTAGGCGATGACGCCGTGGCTGCCTTTGTCGTTGGTGCCTATTATTATGCCCCGGCCGGGATAGGATTTGTTGCGCAGATAGTCGTTCAGTTCGATGCTTTTCATATGTTTGTCACCTCGCCTTTCGTGGATTTGGAAGCGGACGGCAGGACGCCCGGTGCTTTCTGTTTATCATCCCACAAAAGGCAGAGCTGCGCAACTGCTTCCGGGAGAATGCGCCACTCGGCTTCTTCCATGACCCGGCGTTGTAAGATTTCCGGTGTGTCGCCGGCTTGAACGGCGACAGATTTTTGAAGGATGATATCGCCGCCGTCGATAACTTCATTGACATGGTGGACGGTAGCCCCGGTAACCGGAACACCGCTGGCCAGAACGGCTTCGTGAACCTTGAGGCCGTACATGCCGTCGCCGCCGAAGGCGGGCAGCAGGGAAGGGTGGACATTTACGATGCGTCCGCGCCAGACCTCGGTGAAGGCGGGACTCAGGATGGAAAGGAAGCCCGCCAGGATGACTAAGTCGATTTGATGGGCGGCCAGGGCGGCCTGAATGGCCGCTTCGAACGCCGCGCAGTCAGGGTAGGCGCGACGCTCGGCCACGGCGGTAGGAACGCCGTGGTTGGCCGCCCTCACTAAGCCATAGGCGTCGGCTTTGCTCGATACGACCAGGGCGATCTTTCCGCGGGGGATCTTACCGGCTGCTTCAGCGTCGAGCAAAGCCTGCAGATTGGTACCGCCGCCGGAAATCAGCACTGCTATATTCACCATAGTACCACGCTCTTTTCGCCCGGCGAACCGGCGACAATTTCGCCAATCACCGTCGCGGTCTCATCCTGCGCCGTCAGCAGGCGCAGAGTCTGGTCGGCGTATTCCGGGGCGACTACCAGCATCAGGCCGACGCCCATATTGAAGACATTGTACATCTCGCGTTCTTCTAAATGGGCGGTTCGCTGCATCAGTTGGAAAATAGGCAGAACCGGAAGCGCTCCCTTTTGAATCTTTGCGCTACAGCCGTTCGGCAGCATGCGCGGTATATTCTCATAGAAGCCGCCGCCGGTAATGTGCGAGATCGCCTTAACCGGCACTTCGGCAAGCAGGCTGTCGATCGCCCGGACATAGATCCGGGTTGGCCGCAGCAGATTTTCACCCAGCGTTTCGCCTAATTCGTCTACCATTATATTAAGCCGGTTGGCCGCCTGATCATCAACATTAAAGATTCGCCGGACCAGCGAATAGCCATTCGAGTGAATTCCTGAAGAGGCTAAGCCAATTAAAACGTCGCCTTTTTTGACAGCGTTGGGATCGAGGATCGCATCCTCGTCGACCAGTCCGACCGCAAAGCCTGCCAGATCGTATTCGTCCGGGCCATACAAGCCGGGCATCTCGGCGGTTTCCCCGCCGATCAGGGCGCAGTTAGCCTGAACACAGCCTTCGGCGACGCCGGAAACGATGGCGGCTACCTTTTCCGGCCGGTTGTAACCGATCGCCAGATAATCTAAAAAAAACAGAGGCCTGGCGCCGCTGCAAAGCACATCATTGACGCACATCGCTACGCAGTCAATGCCGATAGTATCGTGCTTATCTAACAGAAAGGCGATTTTCAGCTTGGTGCCGACGCCGTCCGTACCGGAGACCAGAATCGGTTTTTTCATATCGGTCAGATCAGGCCGAAAGAGGCCGCCAAAGCCGCCCAGGCCGCCGACCACGCCCGGAGTCAGTGTGCGGGCGACGGAAGCCTTCATCAATTCGACCGCCTTATAGCCGGCGGTGATATCAACGCCTGAATCCTTATACGATTGGCTGAAACTATTCATCTTTATTATCCTTTTTTGTATTGTCGCCACCGCTCTTGAGCGGCTTAGCATATTTGGCGATCTGGTCAGAATCCTGCTCCGGAGGCGGAATCGGATAGTCACCGGTAAAGCAGCCGTTGCAGAAACCAAGTGGCGTAAGAGCAGCCAAATCGTTCACTCTGTCGATCGGCAGGAATCCGAGCGAGTCGACGCCGATGATGCGGGCGATCTCCTCTGTCGAATGATTGGCGGCGATCAGGTTGTTGCGTGATTTGATATCGGTGCCGAAGTAGCAGGGATGAGCAAAGGGTGGCGCTGAGATGCGCATATGCACCTCGACGGCGCCGGCAATGCGCAGCATATGGACGATGCGCCGGCTGGTTGTGCCGCGGACGATGGAGTCATCGATCATGACCACTCGTTTGCCTTTTACAGTAGAAGAGATAGCGTTCAACTTAATGCGCAGCACGCTTTCGCGTTGCACCTGCGTCGGTACTATGAAGCTCCGGCCAATGTACTTATTCTTAAGCAAACCCATATCATAGGGGATGCCCGCTTCATGCGCATAACCGATGGCGGCGTCAAGCCCGGAGTCGGGAACGCCGATCACGACATCGGCGTCAACCGGATGAGTCTGCGCCAGGATGGCTCCTGCCCGCTTTCGTGCGACATGGACAGAGCTGCCGTCGATCACCGAATCCGGTCGGGCAAAGTAAATATATTCAAACACGCACATGCTGGTGTGTTTTTTCAGATCTTGTTCGGGCGGACAATGCTCTTCGATGCTTTTCATGCCGTTTTCGTCTATCAGGATGATCTCGCCCGGTTTGACATTCCGCACAAAACGCGCGCCGATACCGTCTAAAGCGCAGCTTTCGGAGGCGATGACGAAGCTGTTGTCGATGCGGCCGATGCAGAGGGGTCGAAAACCGCGCAGATCGCGGGCTGCCAGCAGTTTTTTCGGCGACATGATGACCAGTGAATACGCTCCGGCCAATTTATACATGGCACGGGTGACGGCTTCTTCGATCGATGCTGCCGTCAAGCGTTCGCGGGTGATGATGTAGGCGATTACCTCGGCGTCACTGGCGGTTTGGAAGATGGCGCCGGTCAGTTCTAATTCCTCACGCAACTGGCTGGCGTTGGTCAATGCGCCGTTGTGGCCGATAGCCATGTTGCCTTTGATGTGGCGGACAATCAGCGGTTGAGCATTGATCGGCGTATTCACATCAGGCGCACCGTAGAGGCAGTGGCCGATTGCCATATTGCCCCGGGGAAGAGATTCAAGCACCTCGCGGGTGAAGACTTCGCCGACCAGGCCGGCGTCCTTCACGCCGACGATGACGCCGTCATCGTTTATAGCTATGCCGCAGCTTTCCTGGCCGCGGTGTTGTAAGGCGTACAGGCCGTGGTAAGCGATAGAGCCGACCTCGGTTTTTGAATCGTTGTAGATGCCGAATAAGCCACAGGCTTCATGCAGACCGGATTCGGGAGTGGCGTCGCAAGGCGGCGCAGCGACAGGATTAGTCATTGCCGGAAAATCCTTTCTCATCTTTAAAGTGACGGTTTTTTTCCAAAACATTGGCTTCCATCTGCCGGCGTTTGGCAGCTAATTTACCGGTCAGTATATCATCGCCCAGGCTGAGGATTTCGGCTGCCAGCAAGGCAGCGTTTTCCGCGCCGTCGATCGCAACGGTGGCGACCGGGATGCCCTTGGGCATCTGGACAGTTGAAAGTAATGCGTCAAGTCCGTCCAGAGTCGATGATTTGATCGGAATGCCGATCACCGGTAAAGTCGTGTGGGCTGCAATGACCCCGGCTAGATGTGCGGCCTTCCCGGCCGCGGCGATGATCACGCCGACTCCGGAGTCACGCGCGCCGGAAGCCAGCTCTGCTACAGCCGCTGGTGTTCGATGAGCCGATAGCACGCGGGTAAAAAAGGGGATATCAAGGCTGCGCAGTGTTTCTTCGGCAGCCTTGACCACCGGATAATCACTGTCGCTGCCCATCACGATGGCAACTTTTCTGGCTTCCATGGGGCAACTCCTTCCCTGTGCGGACGTTTTTATTATATCTGACTGCAGAGCTTAAACTTAAATATGTATGATTTATTCAACACTCTTATATTATAGAAGAGATTGGGCCGAAAACAAGTCGATAGCGATAAAAAAATGGCGAATCGGCAGGCCGGATTTTTAAAATTCCGCCAATTTGTTTCCACTTCTTGTCAGTTAGCAACTGAATAGAGTATGATAATATTTTAGAATAGACCTATGAAGAGAGCTGCTGTAAGAGAGGGCTACGAGATGGAGAAAATAAGGATAGGGATCGCCGGCTATGGGAATATTGGCAAGAGTGTGGAAGCGGGGATCCGCCAGAATGACGATATGGAGCTTGTCGGCGTGTTCAGCCGCCGCGATCCGGGGGCGATTAAAACCGCATCCGGCGCGCCGGTGTTTCCGCTGTCTGAGGCGGCCGCAAAAGTAGGGGAGATCGACGTCATGATCCTGTGCGGCGGCAGTCTGTCCGATTTGCCGGAACAGGGGCCGTTGTTTGCCGCGCTGTTCAACACGGTTGACGGCTTCGATACGCACGCTAAAATTCCGGAACACTTCAAAAAGGTTCAGCAGCAGGCGGTTGCCGCCGGCAAGGTTTGCATAATTTCCAGCGGCTGGGATCCGGGGATGTTTTCCCTTAATCGACTGTACGCGGAAGCCATCCTGCCGGAAGGCCACAGCTACACATTTTGGGGGAAGGGCGTCAGCCAGGGGCATTCCGACGCTATCCGTCGAATTGCCGGCGTGAAAGACGCCAAGCAATATACCATTCCAGTAGCAGAGGCGGTCGCGGCCGTTCAAAGGGGTGAGGCGCCGGATCTTACCACGCGGGAGAAACATCAGCGGGAGTGCTTCGTGGTGCTTGAAGAGGGCGCCGATCAGGAATGCATTGAGCAGGAAATCAAGACCATGCCCAACTATTTCTCTGATTATGACACAACGGTGCACTTCATAAGTCAGCAGGAGCTGGACCGGGAGCACGGCGGTCTGCCGCATGGCGGCAGGGTCATTCGCAGCGGTCTGACGGGCTGGAACAGCGAACATAAACACACCATTGAATATAAGCTGACTTTAGAATCGAACCCGGATTTCACCGCCAGTGTGTTGCTGGCCTTTGCCCGGGCAGCCTACCGTTTGAATCGGGAAGGCGTTTCGGGGGCCAAAACAGTGGTCGATATTCCGCCGGTGTATCTTTCGCGGAGATCTGCTGAGGAGATCAGGCAAACCATGATTTAGAGCTCTAACTATCTTATTCGAGCACGGCACCCGTATTAGCCGAGGTGACCAGCCGGGCATAGCGGGCCAGCCAGCCGCTCAGCGGTTTAGGAGGCAGCGGCTGCCGCCTGGCGCGCCGGTCTTCCAGTTCGGCGTCGGTCAGACGTACATTGATGCTGTTGTTCGGAATATCGATGTCGATCAGATCGCCTTCCTCAATCAGGCCGATCGCGCCGCCGGCGGCGGCTTCCGGAGAGACATGGCCGATCGAAGCGCCGCGCGAAGCGCCGCTGAAGCGTCCATCGGTGATCAGGGCGACGCTCTTGTCTAACTGCATTCCGGCCAGAGCGGCTGTCGGGTTGAGCATTTCGCGCATGCCGGGGCCGCCTCTGGGGCCTTCGTAGCGAATTACCACAATATCGCCCGGCTTGATTTTTCCGGCGTAAATGCACTCGATGGCTTCAACCTCACTGTCGAAGACCCGGGCCGGGCCGCTGTGGCAAAGCATCTCTTCGGCTACCGCCGAGCGCTTCACCACCGCGCCGTCTTCAGCGATGTTGCCCCACAGCACGGCGATGCCGCCGGTCTGGCTGTAGGGATTGCTGATCGGCCGGATCACCGATGGATCAAGGTTTCTTCTTCCGGCGATGTTTTCGCCGACCGTTTTTCCGCTGACCGTCGGCAGGCTCAAATCAAGCCGGCCGGCTTCTGCCAGTTGGGCCATCACTGCCGGTACACCGCCGGCCCGGTCCAGATCCTCCATATGAGTAGGCGCGACAGGCGCTAAGCGGCAGAGATTCGGTGTTTGGGAACTGATCTGATTGATCAGGTCTAAATCAACTTTCAGGCCGGCTTCGTGGGCGATCGCCAGCAGGTGCAGAACGCTGTTGGTGCTGCAGCCTAACGCCATATCGACCGCTAAAGCGTTTTTCACAGCCGCCAGGGTCAGGATATCGCGGGTCTTGACGTTGCGGCGCACCAAATCCATGATCTGTATTCCGGCCTGTTTGGCCAGCTGCAGGCGGCGGGCATAAACCGCCGGAATGCTGCCGTTGCCGGGCAGAGCCAGTCCGATCGCTTCGGCCAGACAGTTCATCGAATTGGCGGTGAACATGCCGGAACAAGAACCGCAGGTCGGACAGGCGCTGAGTTCGATTTCATAGAGCTCATCGTCGTTTATCAGATCGGCCTTGCGGGCGCCGACCGCTTCAAACATGGTGGACAGGCTGATCGCTGTGCCGCTGCCGGCCGCACAGTTGTCGGGCGCTGTGCCGTTGCCGGTTGTGCGGGCGTCGGGCGCAGCAGCGTTGGTCGCATGTGAATGGCCGGCCAGCATAGGGCCGCCGCTGATGACGATGGCCGGCAGATTCAGACGGGCAGCCGCCATGATCATGCCGGGAACGATTTTATCGCAGTTGGGAACCAGGACGAGACCGTCGAAGCAGTGGGACAGCGCCATTGTTTCAACGCTGTCGGCGATCAGTTCGCGGCTGGGCAGGGAGTATTTCATTCCGGTATGGCCCATCGCGATGCCGTCACAGACGCCGATCGAGGGCACCAGAACAGGCGTGCCGCCGGCGATCCTGACGCCGGTCTTGACAGCGTCGGCCAGTTTGTCTAACTGGCTGTGACCGGGCACGATCTCGCTGAAGGCGGAGACCACGCCGATCAGCGGCTGGTCCAGCTCTTCTTTAGTGTAGCCCATCGCGTAAAAGAGAGACCGGTGCGGCGCGTGCTCCACGCCCTTGGTCACCTGATGGCTGGCAAGCCGTTTCTCATTCTGGCCCATTCCAATAACTCCTTTTTCCATTTATGACATTTTCCACCATTCATCGGAAGTTGCACTGAAAATATTTCTTTAACTTCACTTGAATTCGCATTCAAACTATTTCTTTAACCAGCTCATCATTTTGCGTAGCTCTTTGCCGACGATCTCCACCGGATGCTCGGCTTCGACCCGGCGCTTGGCCAGGAAGTTGGCCCGGCGGCCGGCGCGGTTTTCGGCGATCCACTTGCTGGCAAATTCGCCTTCACGAATCTCGCGCAGTATTTTTTTCATTTCTTTTCGGGTATCTTCGGTGATGATGCGCCGGCCTGTCGAGTAATCGCCGTATTCGGCGGTGTCGGAGATCGAATAGCGCATCATGGCCAGGCCGCCCGCATTGACCAGATCGATGATCAGTTTCATTTCATGAACACATTCGAAATAGGCCATTTCCGGAGAATAGCCGGCTTCGACTAAAGTATCGAAACCCGCCTTCATCAATTCGGTGACGCCGCCGCAGAGGACAGCCTGCTCGCCAAAGAGGTCGGTTTCGGTCTCTTCGCGGAAGGTGGTTTCGATGATACCGGCCCGGCCGGCGCCGATGCCGGAGGCATAGGCCAGCGCCAGGTCTCTGGCTTTACCGGAAGCGTCCTGGTGGATGGCGATCAGGGAGGGGACGCCGCGACCTTCTTCGTACTGGCTGCGCACGGTGTGTCCGGGGCCCTTGGGAGCGACCATGGCAACATCAACGTTGGCCGGGGGAACGATCTGATTGTAGTGGATGTTGAAGCCGTGGGCGAACATCAGCAGTTTGCCTTCTTTCAACTGCGGCGCGATCTGTGCTTCGTAGATATCGGCGGCTTTTTCATCAGGTACCAGTATCATGATGATGTCGCCGGCGGCAGCGGCCTGGTCGACGTCCATTACGTTCAGGCCTCTTTCTTCCGCGCTTTTCCGGCTGGCTGAACCGGCTCTTAAACCAACCACTACATTGACGCCGCTGTCCTTAAGGTTCAGCGCGTGGGCGTGACCCTGGCTGCCGTAACCGATGATGGAGACGGTCTTATCTTTCAGGAGATTGAGATTGCAGTCGGAATCATAATACATTTTAACCATTTTGTTTGTGCCTCCTTATTATTAACAGATGGGTGTAATTTATTTGGAACTTTCCTTCTCCATGGCAGTGACGCCGGTGCGGCACATTTCCACGATGGAAAAACCTTTCATAATGTTCAAGAAAGCGTTGATTTTTGAAGTCGAACCGGTCAGCTCGATGATCATCGTCGTTGGCGCCAGATCGACAATTTTGGCATTGTAGATATCGGTGATTTCGCGCAGGGCTGTGCGCGTGGCGGGATCTATCTCCATCTTAATCAACAGCAGCTCGTGCCCAAGGGCGTTGGCTTCGTTGATATGGCGCACCTCAAAGACTTCCTCCAGCTTGACCGCCTGCTTGGTGATCTGGTCTAAAATGGCCTCGTCACCGGTGACGGTCAGCGTGATGTAAGAAATTCCGGGATTATTGGTCTCCGAAACAGTCAAAGAATCAATGTTGTAGCCGCGGCGGCCAAACAGGCTGGCTACCCGGGCTAAAACGCCGGCGTTGTTGCGAACCAGCACGGCCAAGATATATTGTTGCATGAGAGGCTCCTTTCTCAGTCAAGAATGACTTCGTCTATCGTCAGTCCGGCGGGAATCATGGGCAGTACGCGTTCGTCGGCACGCATCACCAGTTCGATGACGACAGGCCCCTGGAGGCGCTTCGCTTCAGTGATTGCATCTTGGAATTCTTCCGGTGTCCGGCAGCGCCGGCCATGAGCGCCGAAGGCTTCGGCCAGCTTGACGAAATCCGTCTGCCGGTTCGGCTCGGTGAAGGAAAAGCGGTTGTTGTAGAAAATGCGCTGCCACTGATAGACCATGCCCAGCACCATATTATTGAAAATGATGGTGATGATGGGCAGCTGATGGCTGACAGCGGTGCATAACTCCTGCAGGTTCATGTGGAAGCTGCCGTCGCCGGTGATGTGGACAATCGTTTCGCCGGGGCGGGCCATGGCGGCGCCGATTGCCGCGCCATAGCCGAAACCCATGGTGCCGAGCCCGCCCGAGGTAAGGAAGCGCCGCGGATCGGTCGCCTGGGAATACTGCGCGGCCCACATCTGGTGCTGGCCGACATCGGTCGTCATGGCTATATCCGGACCCATGATGCGGTAGATATCCTGAATGATCTGGTTTGGCTTCAGTTCGCCTTCGCAGTTGATCGACCGGTATTCTCCGCGCTCGCGGATGACCGAAATTTCATGGTTCCAGTCGCTGCGGCTTTTCTTTTCGATCAGGGGCAGCATAGTTTTCAAAACTGCTTTGACGTCTCCCACATAGCTGTGGTCGATGGGTACATTCTTATTGATTTCTGCCGCATCGATATCAATGTGGATGATCTTCTGATTGCGGGCAAATTTAGAGGCGTTGGTGGCGACGCGGTCGGAAAAGCGCGAGCCGATCGCCAGCAGGACGTCCGCCCGGTGAACGGCGACCGAAGAAGATACGGTACCGTGCATACCGATCAGCCCCAGGTTATAGGGGTCATCGGCCGGCATGACGCCGGTGGCCATGACGGTGTGGCAGCTGGGACAGTCCATTTTTCGGATCAGCTGAGCCAACTCAGCGGAGGCGCCGGAAGCGACCACCCCGCCGCCAAACAGGATGACGGGCCGCTGACTTTCATTCAGGACATCGGCGATCGTCTGCAAATCTTCGGCAGGAATTGCTTCCATCTCATCGGTGACATTGACCGGAGAGGCGGCTTCATGCTCACAGATGGCGGCAGTGATATCTTTTGGCAGGTCAATCAAAACCGGCCCGGGGCGTCCGGAAGTGGCGATCCGGAAAGCTTCGCGGATCGTATCAGCCAGGTCTTCGACGTCGCGGACGACGTAATTGTGCTTGGTGATAGGCATGGTGATGCCGGTGATGTAGATTTCCTGAAAACTGTCCTTGCCCAACAGATTGGTACTGACATTGCCGGTGAGCGCGATCATTGGAATGGAGTCCATGTAGGCGGTGGCGATGCCGGTGACCAGATTGGTCGCGCCGGGGCCTGAGGTCGCCAGTACGACTCCCGGTCTGCCGGTGGATCGGGCATAGCCGTCGGCAGCGTGTGCCGCACCCTGTTCGTGAGCTGTCAGAATGTGTTTGATGCGGTCGCTGTAGTCGTACAGCGCATCGTAAATATTCAAAACAGCTCCGCCGGGATAACCGAATATCGTATCGACGCCTTGTTCGATCAGTGTTTCCATTAAAATCTGTGATCCGTTCAGCTTCATTTACAGTCCTCCTTCGTTTTTCTATATGAAAAAGTCTTTGCCTGCTGTTAAGAGACAAAGACTAAAGCTCTGCGGTACCACTCTACTTGCCCCCTTATCCATAAAACTGTGCTGGAAATGAATAAAAGCGGGAGCCACTCTGAGACCACGACCGTTGCCGGTCAGGGTCGGGCGCGCTATCGGGCGCCGGCCGGTGCCGCCTACGCAGGGCTTTGAAGCCTCTTCAGCGGACTGCTCGGAGGTGACATTCGACCGACAGGTTCTGCCGCCTCGCACCGTCCGGCGGCTCTCTGAAAGGGGGCCTGTCCTCTACTCTTCCTCGTCATAGCATTAAAATATGATAATAAAGCGATTTTACAGTTTCAATCCCGGCCTGTCAACCGATTTTACGATATATTTGCTTAATATTATTGAAATCTTTTAACGGATGACCTACTATTACTAATGTAATGTTCGGAAATTTAGCAATGGAAGATTTTGGCAGGAAAATAATATAAATGTAAACTTGGAGGAAGCAGTATGTCACATTTATCGGATATTGAAATAGCGCAGGCTGTCCAGGTAGAGCCGATTTCTGAAGTGGCCGCCGGTTTGGGGTTGGATCCGGCCTATGTGGAGTACTATGGCAGCAACAAGGCTAAGATCGACCTGCGTTTGCTGAATGAAATGGCAGATCAGCCGGACGGCAAGCTGGTTTTAGTGACTGCTATCAACCCGACTCCGGCGGGCGAGGGCAAGACCACCACATCAGTTGGTTTAGGCGACGCGCTCAAACGGCTGGGTAAAAAAACGGTCATTGCCCTGAGAGAGCCTTCGCTGGGACCGGTATTTGGCGTCAAAGGCGGAGCGGCCGGTGGTGGTTACGCGCAGGTCGTGCCTATGGAAGATATAAATCTCCATTTCACCGGCGATATCCATGCCGTTACGACAGCCAACAATCTGGTGGCGGCTTTGCTGGACAATCACATACAGCAAGGCAACGTATTGAACATCGATACCCGGCGCGTGGTCTGGCGGCGCTGTCTCGATATGAATGACAGGCAGCTGCGTTTCGTGGTCGATGGTCTGGGCGGCAAAGCCAACGGGGTGCCCCGCGAAGACGGTTTTGATATTTCGGTAGCTTCTGAGATCATGGCGGTGCTCTGTCTGGCCAAAGACATCGAAGACCTGAAGCAGAGAGCCGCCCGCATGGTCGTGGCTTATAACACTACCGGCCAGCCGGTTACGGCCGGTGATATCAAGGCGCAGGGCTCGGTCGCCGCGCTGCTCAAAGATGCCTTGAAACCTAATCTGGTGCAGACGTTAGAAGGAACCCCGGCCTTTATCCACGGTGGTCCTTTCGCTAATATCGCGCATGGCTGCAACAGCGTGACGGCGACCCGGATGGCACTTAAATTAGGAGACTATGTAGTCACGGAGGCTGGCTTCGGCGCCGACCTGGGCGCGGAGAAGTTTTTAGATATCAAATGCCGGACGAGTAATTTAAAACCGGCGGCGGTCGTAATCGTAGCGACGGCAAGGGCACTTAAGCATCATGGCGGAGCGGCTAAGGCGGATCTGGGCAAAGAAAATCTGCCCGCCCTGGAGATCGGGGTCACCAACCTGCTCAAGCATGTCGATAACATAATCGACGTATATGGGCTTCCGGCGGTTGTAGCAATCAACCGCTTTCCCACTGATACCCCGGCCGAACTGGAATTAATTGAAAAGAAATGCGCTGCGCTGGGAGTCTGTGCTGTTCTGTCGGAAGTCTGGGAGAAGGGCGGCGCCGGCGGTCTGAAATTGGCTGAAGAGGTCATTCGGGCGGCAGAGAGCGGCGGTAGCGGTTTTAAGTTCGCTTATGAGTTAGATTTGCCACTGCGTGAGAAAATCGAAGCCGTCGCGCAGCGGATCTACGGAGCGGAAGGCGTCGATTATTCGGCGGCGGCGGACAAGCAACTCAGCGAACTGGAGCAGCTGGGCTTTGGAGCCTTGCCGGTCTGCATGGCCAAGACACAATATTCGCTGTCCGATGACCCGCTTAAGTTAGGGGCGCCTAAGGGTTTTCGCATCAGCGTGCGCAGCGTCAAACCGTCAATTGGCGCCGGCTTCATCGTGGCCATTACCGGAGAGATCATGACCATGCCGGGTTTACCGAAAATTCCCGCCGCAGAGGCGATAGACGTCGACGCCGAAGGCAGGATATCAGGGCTGTTTTAAGAACGTTGTTTTGCAGGAACCGTTTTGCAAGAATTGTTTCGCGGCGGCTGGTTTAAGCTCCGTCTGACCGCTTATTTAGAGGCGCGCCGGTAGGCGTACCAGTAGGCGAAGCCCACCATCAGGCTGCCGCCGATGATGTTGCCGATGGTCACCGGCAACAGATTGTTAAGAAAGAACGACTCCCAGCTGAGCTTTGCCAAAGCCGTCTGGGTCAGCCCGGCCGCTTCTACGAAGGCCGGGTTGTTTTTTATGAGCAGCCCGGCCGGTATGTAATACATATTGGCGATGCTGTGCTCGAAACCTGAGGTGACGAAGAGCCAGATGGGAAAAAAGATGGCGAGGATCTTGCCCGCCATGGTGGTTGCCGCGTAGCTTAGCCAGACAGCCAGACAAACCAGCCAGTTGCAGAGGATGCCCAGGAAAAGAGCAGCCATGAAATCTAGAGAAACTTTGTAAACGGCAATTTTCAGAGTGACCGCGCCCAGCATGCCGTCGCCGTTATTCAAGAGACCGGAATGGACTATCATGCCGGCGATCAGCAGCGAACCTATTAGGTTGCCTGGGTAGACGAAGGCCCAGTTGCGCAGGATCTGCCCGACATGGATGCGCCGTTCAAAGGCGGCGGTGACCATCAGAGTATTGCCGGTGAAGAGTTCGCCCCCGGCCAGAATGACAAGCATCAGGCCGACCGAAAAAACCGCTCCGGCCAGGACCCGGCCCAGCCCATAGCTCTCCGGCAGGGCGAGCAGGTTGAAAGCCGCCATGTTGGAAGCCTGGGCGGCAAGGGCGATAAAAGCGCCGGCCAGAATGCTCAGGACGATCAGCCGCGATGCTTTTTGCCCGCATTTGGCGCAGGCAATATCGGCAGCATATTCCGGTATTTCAGGAGGGGATAGTATTTTCTTTTCCATGTTCAGTATCCTTATTAGGTTTTTTGCCGTGGTATTGATAATAGCAGATCTCAATCCGGCCATTGTAGAGTTTGCGTCGGCGATCGGCCGGCGTTGGCCTAAAGTTTTTTTCAAAGTCCTTGTCGGCGGTGACCATGAACAGTGACCAATCCGGGTTTTCTGATATAAACCGGTTCAGATTCCGATAGATCTGGTCGATTTGGCCTTTGTCACCAATTCTTTCGCCGTAGGGCGGGTTGCTTACTATAATACCGGATGGCTGTTCGGCAGTCAGCTGATTAACAGGTTGGACGGCAAATTCAATAGTGTCATCGACGCCGGCTGCTTCAGCGTTTGCCTGAGCGACCCGGACTGCCCGGGGATCGATATCGTAGCCTTTAATGGCCAGATTGCTTTGCCTGATTGCCGCATAGGCGGCTTTTTTTTCGGTTTGCCAGACTTTTTCCGGAATGGCCGGCCAATCCTGACAGGCGAAGCGCCGGTTCAGGCCGGGCGCTATGTTGCAGCCTATCAGCGCTGCTTCAATAGCGATGGTGCCGGAGCCACAGAAGGGATCGACCAGCAGCCGGTCCGGCTTCCAAAAGGACAGGCTGACCAGGGCGGCGGCCAGCGTTTCTTTGATCGGCGCCGCGACGTCCTGCGTCCGGTAACCGCGTTTATGCAAACCGGTGCCCGAACTATCTAACGTTAGAGTAACGCGATCTTTAAGCAGGGTGAAGCGGATTGGAAACAGCGCTCCGCTTTCAGCGAAACGATCAATCGGGTAGGTCTCCTGCAGGCGGTCGACGACAGCCTTTTTTATGATGGCCTGGCAGTCGGAAATGCTGAACAGCTTGGATTTAACTGAATTTCCGTTGACTGGAAAATTGCCGTCGGGAGGGATCCACTCTTCCCACGGCAGGGCGCGTGTTTGTTGATAGAGTTCTTCAAAGCTGAGCGCTGTAAATTCACCCATCTTCAGGAGGACGCGGTCGGCTGACCGCAGCCACAGATTTGAGCGGGCGAGGAGCTGTTCATCGCCCAGATAGGTCACCTTGCCGTCTTCACCGCGTAGGATTTTACCGCCCAGAGCCTCGACTTCGCGGCGGACGACTGCCTCAAGGCCAAAGGTGGCGGTGGCAATTAATTCCAGCTTAGCCATTAGATAGAGTCTTTGCGACGGCTGATGCGGTTCTTTTCCAGCATCTCGATAGAATTGAGAGCCTTGCCGGTGCCAATAGCGACGCAGGATTTGGGATCTTCGGCGATCGTCACCGACATGCCGGTGCGGTCGGCTATGCGCCGGTCGATGCCGTGCAGCAGGGCGCCTCCGCCGGTCATGACAATGCCGGAATTGGCGATGTCGGCAGCCAGTTCGGGCGGCGTCCGCTCCAGCACTCCGTGAACGGTTTCGCAGATGATCTGCAGCGGTTCTTCGAGCGCTTCCATCATCTGCTTAGAAGTAATTTCGATTGACTTGGGCAGACCGGTTACCAGATCACGGCCGCGGCATTCCTGCACCACCACCTGTTCGCGCGGATAGGCAGTGCCAAGAGTCGTCTTAATTTCTTCGGCCGTCCGCTCGCCGATGTAGAGTTTATGTTCTTTACGCATGTATTTGACAATAGCTTCATCGAATTTGTCACCGGCTACTTTGACCGAGTTGGAGGTGACGATGCCGCCTAAGGCGATTACTGCCACATCGGTAGTGCCGCCGCCGATGTCGATGATCATGATGCCGTTCGGCCGGGTGATGTCTAAGCCGGCGCCGATAGCCGCCGCGACCGGTTCTTCCATCATATAGACGGATTTGCCGCCCGCTTGGATAGCGGCTTCTTTGACGGCCCGTTTTTCTACTTCGGTGACGCTGGAAGGGACGCAGACCATGATTTTAGGCTTAAAGAAACCGCTGCTGCCGCAGGTGCGGCGGATAAAATATTTAAGCATTCGCTCTGTGACGTCATAATCGGAGATAACGCCGTCGCGCAGCGGTCGGACAGCGACGATGTTGGCCGGGGTCCGGCCGAGCATCTGGCGGGCTTCTTCACCCACCGCAACTATTTCATCGGTATCTTTGTTGATGGCTACAACGGAGGGTTCCTCCAGGATAACTCCTTTTCCTTTTATGTAAACCAGGACGTTGGCAGTACCGAGGTCAATGCCAACTTCTTCTACGAAAGCCAAGCTGATCACTCCTTTTATATATGTGAATCGATTGTTCGTTGTAAATGATGAGAGCGGGCGCCCAAGGCATCCGCTCTACTATTATATAAGGTGGTATCTTAAAACACAAACGCTTTTTCCCATCTTCTGCTCACTCCAGAGTGATCAGAGTGCCGGTCTGGCCTGCCAGCGCTTCCGTTCCTTTATATAATGAAGTGATAATGGCTTTTTTTGCGGGGCTGACGCGGGCGAACTGAACCGCGGCTTTTACTTTTGGCAGCATTGAACCGGCGGCGAAGTGGCCTTCGGCGATATAGCGCTCGGCTTCGGCGACCGTTATGTGGCGCAGCGGTTGTTCTTCGGGTGTATTGAAATTCAGCGCGACATTTTCGACTTCGGTCAGGATGATTAGTATGTCGGCATCGACCTGTTTAGCAAGTAGGGCTGCCGCAAAATCCTTGTCGATGACAGCCGCGACACCGGAGAGTTCATTATTCGCCTGGCGGATGACCGGTATCCCGCCGCCGCCGCAGGCGATGCAGATGGTGGAGCCCCACAATTTAAGGATGCTGTCAATCTCAGCTATCTCTTTGGGGATGGGTGAGGCCACCACGCGGCGCCAGCCCCGGCCGGCATCTTCTTTCATGGTGAAGCCGCGCTCTGCCATCAGAACCTGTGCTTCGGCTTCCGTGTAGAAGGGGCCGATCGGCTTGGACGGGTTGAGAAAGCCGGGGTCGTCTTTTTCAACCACCATCTGCGTCACCAAAGTGACCACCGGAGTATGGCCCTTGCCAACTCTTGCCAGGGCTTCTTTGAGCGATTGCTGAATATGATAGCCAATGTAGCCCTGTGTCATAGCGCCGCAGACATCAAAGGGCAGGGGCGGGGTCACTTCCCTGGCTGTTTCAGAGGCCAGGAGGATGCGGCCGACCTGCGGGCCGTTGCCGTGGACGATCGCCATCTCATAGTCGTGAGAGGCTAATTCGGCTAGATAGGTGCAGGTTTTTTTGACGACAGCCAGCTGTGCTTCAGCGGTAGCGGGACTGCCGGCTTCTTCCAGCGCGTTGCCGCCCAGGGCTACGATGATCTTTGTTTTTTCCATGAATATGCATCCTCCGTTTTACATAAGCAGTCTTGCGGTTTTCATTTTTCCGTCACAATATACTACAACCAAAACCCTATCTTCTGCAATCAAAATATCAACTTCCGACTTTTGTTTTTGAGTAGATTATAGTATTATATTTGAGATAATGAATAACAGACAAACCGGCCTCGGTCCGGCCAGGAAAGGGTGAAGCAAAAATGGCAGTAAATTTGAAGGGCAGAAGTTTCTTGACGCTGATGGATTTTACTCCGGCGGAGATCCGCTATTTATTAGATCTGGCTCATGATTTGAAATCAAAGCGCCGGGCCGGCATCTTTAATGAGGCGTTGAAACATAAAAACATCGTGCTGCTATTTGAAAAATCGTCCACCCGTACTCGTTGCGCTTTTGAGATCGCTTGTCTTGAGGAAGGCGCTCATGTCACTTTCTTAGATTCGGCAAGTTCACAAATGGGCAAGAAAGAATCGCTGGAAGATACCGCCCGTGTGCTGGGCCGTTATTATGACGGTATCGAATATCGCGGCTACGATCAGAAAGTAGTGGAAGAACTGGCAGAGTTTTCCGGCGTGCCGGTGTGGAACGGCCTGACCAATGTTGACCATCCGACGCAGATCTTAGCCGATCTGATGACCATAGAAGAGCATTGCCATAAGCCCTTGAACAGGGTCAAAGTCGTGTTTTGCGGCGATATTCACAACAATATGAGCTACGCCTGGATGTACGGTTGCGCCAAAATGGGGATGCATTATGTTGCTTTCGGCCCCGAGACTCTGATGCCGGATGAAAAGATTATGGCCGATGCCAGATCGGTGGCAGAGGAGACCGGCGGTATGATAGAAGTTTCGGCTAAACCGGACTGCCTGCTGGGAGCCGATGTCCTGTACACGGATGTCTGGGCTTCGATGGGTGAAGAGGAGCAATTTCCTGAGCGGGTGAAAATGCTGACACCCTACCGGGTGAATATGGATATGATTCAAATGACGAAAAACCCGGAAGTACTCTTCCTGCACTGTCTGCCATCCTTCCACGATTTTGACACCCGTGTGGCCGCGGCTTGGAAGGAAAAGGGTTTGGATATTCGTGAGGTGACGGACGAGGTCTTCCGCAGCCGGCATTCGGTGGTGTTCGATGAAGCGGAAAACCGGATGCATACGATCAAGGCGGTATTGCTGGCTACGTTATAGCCGATTTATCGCAGATCGTCGCTATCGCTGTAGTATTCTTCATCGGCGGCTCGGAAAGCGGCTTCTTCCATTAAGGATTCAGCGATAGACTGTTCAAACGCAAAATCTTGAGCAGCTTGTCTTTCGTTTTCTATTCTTAAACGTTCGGCTTCTAATTCGAGTTCCTGAGCGATCAGATCTGTCTCGGCAGATTTTTTGCTGCCGTATGCTTTCGGATCGGGAGGATCTTCGGCGGATCGGTTTGTTCTATTTTGTTTTGGCCGGCCTTCTTCAGGCAAGGGTGTGACGATCTGTCGGCTTTTGACCAGGCGCATACCGAATAATTTAAGGCAGGAAGCAAAGGGTACTGCCAGCACCATGCCGATCAGCCCCCAGAAATATCCGCCAAAGGAAACGGCAATGAGAATGGCCACCGGGTGCAGGCCTGTCGTTTGGCCGACTACCTTGGGGTATATAAGATTGGCGTCGATTTGCTGCAATACGAATAAAACAACGACGGCCGCAATCGCTTTGCCTATCCCGCCGTCCAGCAATCCGACCAGCGCTGCCGGAACGGCGCCGATGATGGGGCCGAAATAGGGGATGATGTTGGTCAGGCCGGCGAAGCAACCGATCAGAACTGAAAAGCGGAGACCAACCATTGTCAGCGCGATTGAGGACAGGATGGCGATGATCAGCGCATCGAGCAGCTGGCCGCGGAGAAACTTGGAAAAGACGGTATTGATATCGTCGAGCACAGATTTGATCTGACCGCAGGTTTTGGGTTTGAAGAGGGTGCGCAGGGTTTTTTCCCATAGATTGAGAAACAGCGTTTTGTCTTTGAGCAGATAAATCGCGACGACCAGGCCAAGTAATATGCCCAGGAGGCTGCTGCCGAAGTTTCCGATGTAGCGGAACACGGAAGTCGCATTGACATGTTCGGATATCCATTTGGCTGCAATGGTCGCAATCTCCTGCGCTTTCTCCTCAAGGCCGCTGTTGGACATTTTCCTGACCAGCTCATCGAAGATGTCCTTGTATTGGAGAAAGTATTCGGTGATCTTGGTTAGCATGATGGACAGGCTGTCAAAGGCCAGGCGGCCGACAATGAGGAAGGCAAAGGCGTAAATCAGCAGCACCAGCAGGACGACAACCAGTATGACAGTCAACAGGACGCTGATCAGGCGGCGGTTCTTAGCGCGCCTGGCGGCGCGCCGGGGCCGAGCCGGCCGGTCCGGCAGAAAGCGGGTCATCAGATGACGGTCTATCCATTCAACGATGGGATTGAGCAGGTAGGCAATAAACAGGCCGATAAAGAGAGGGGACAAGGCCGTCAGAATCTTGCTCAAACTGCCAAAAAATGTTCCCATCACCACATCGATGTTTTTAATACTGAAAAAAAGGATATATAGTAAACCAACAGTAAGCACTATATAGAGCGAAATTTTGAGATAGCGCCGGTCTGTCAGCCACTGCTTGAAATTAGGCATAGCTTTGTCTTCCTTTCGTCAACATCATATAGGAAAGCCGGTTCAAAGTATAGTAAAAAATACTTGGCAGTATGGCTGAAAACAACCCGCTAAAAAACAACCGGTCGGTGAGATTTGTGATTATTTAGCACATTAGACTAATCAGAAAATTTCTATTATTGACAAGCGGGCAGATTTGCCGGCGGACCTATTGATTTTAAAATTAAAATACTATAACATAGTAAATTATCGCTAAAATACAGATAGTGACGTCTTAAAGATCTGACGCCTCAAAGAACTGTTAAATATAGCAATGGTATATAGAAGTGGGTAAGGAGTGAAAGGGTATGAAACAAGGTAAAATGAAAACCATGGACGGCAACACCGCGGCCGCCCACGTATCGTATGCGTTTACGGACGTGGCCGCGATTTATCCCATCACGCCGTCTTCCCCGATGGCTGAGATCGTTGACGAATGGGCAGCTTATGGTCGAAAGAATTTGTTTGGACAAAAGGTTCGGGTGGTTGAGCTGCAGTCGGAGGCCGGCGCCGCCGGAGCAGTACACGGTTCTTTGGCTGCCGGCGCCCTGACAACTACCTATACAGCCTCACAGGGCTTGCTTTTGATGATCCCCAACATGTATAAAATAGCCGGTGAGCTTTTGCCGGGAGTGTTCCATGTAACAGCCCGGACATTAGCGACTCACGCGCTGTGCATTTTCGGTGATCAGTCGGACGTAATGGCAACCCGCCAGACCGGCTTTGCCATGCTGGCTTCCTGCTCCGTTCAGGAAGTGATGGATCTCGGCGGTATCGCGCATCTGGCGTCGATAGAAAGCCGGGTGCCCTTCCTGCATTTCTTCGACGGTTTCCGAACCTCTCACGAAGTTCAGAAGATCGAAGTGATCGACTATGAAGATTTCGATAAGCTATTGAATAAAGAAGCGGTCAAGCGATTCCGCGACAATGCGCTCAATCCCGAGCGCCCGGTTATCAGAGGTACTGCCCAGAATCCTGACATATTTTTCCAGGCACGTGAAGCCAGTACGCCATTTTACGATAAGGTTCCGGCGATTGTCGCTAATTATATGGAAAAGATCAGCCGGCTGACCGGACGGTCTTATCATCCGTTTGATTATTACGGCGACCCGGAAGCTGAGCGGGTAGTCATAGCGATGGGGTCGGTCTGCGAAACAGCTGAGGAAGCCGTCGACTATCTGATTAAAAAAGGTGAGAAGGTCGGCCTCGTGAAGGTCAGGCTGTATCGTCCCTTCGCGCCGGAGTATCTCAGGGCGGTCATGCCCAAGTCGGTCAAGAGGATCGCCGTGCTTGATCGGACAAAGGAACCGGGAGCGCCCGGCGACCCTCTGTATCTCGACATTCGTTCGATGTACTTCAATCAGAAAGATGCTCCCGAAATCTACGGAGGCCGCTATGGGCTGGGTTCTAAAGACACAACCCCGTCGCAGCTCTACGCGGTTTATGAAAATCTGGCTCAGGCAGAGCCTAAGGACAAGTTTACGATCGGTATTAACGACGATGTCAATAACAGCTCGCTGTCGGTCAACCGACTGATCCACAGTGAATCGGAAAGCACTATCCGCTGCATGTTCTGGGGCCTCGGCTCCGACGGCACAGTGGGTGCGAACAAGAGCGCAATCAAGATCATCGGTGACAAAACCGACCTCTATGCCCAGGGTTACTTCGCTTATGATTCAAAGAAGTCGGGTGGCGTGACGATCTCTCATCTGCGCTTCGGTAAAGACAGAATACGTTCAACGTATTTGATCGATGAAGCCGATTTTGTCGCCTGTCACAATCAGGCCTATGTCTATCAATACGATATGCTGAAGGTCCTCAAAAAAGGCGGCACCTTCCTGCTGAACTGCTTGTGGAGCCCGGAAGAGCTTGACCGGAAGCTGCCGGCCGCCATGAAGCGCTATATTGCAGAGAAAAATATACGCTTATACACCATAGACGCGACCAGCATCGCTGAAGAGGTCGGCCTTGGCAATCGCATAAACATGGTCATGCAGTCGGCGTTCTTTGCTCTGGCCAAGGTGATTCCGCTGGAAGATGCGATAAGCTATCTCAAAGAGGCGGTTGAAGACTCCTATGGCAAGAAGGGCGGCAAGATCGTTGACATGAACAACGCCGCGATCGACAGGGGGGCGACCGGCTTTACCGAGGTCGCGGTTCCGGAAAGCTGGGCAACCGTCGTTGCTGAAGACGAAAAACAATTGGAAGCTCCTGAATTCATCGAGCAAGTACTGGTGCCGATGAACAGACAGGAAGGTGAATCGTTGCCGGTAAGCACCTTTGTGGGTCGGGAGGACGGCACTTTCCCATCCGGTACCTCGGCATATGAAAAACGCGGCGTAGCGGTTCACGTACCGGAATGGTTGATCGACAACTGTATTCAGTGCAACCAGTGCTCCTTTGTCTGTCCGCATGCTTCGATCCGTCCTGTCCTGTTGTCTGCAGAAGAGAAGGCAGCAGCACCCGAGGGCTTTGAGACCCTCAAGGCCAGCGGCAAAGGTTTTGAAGATTTGCATTACCGTATGCAGGTATCGCCCTTCGATTGTCTTGGCTGCGGCAACTGCGTCGATGTTTGTCCGGCTAAAGAAAAAGCGCTGGTCATGAGATCCTTGCAGTCGCAGATGGATCAGGCGGAAAACTGGATCTACGGCCAGTCCGTGCGGCCGCGCGATAAAGTGATGGCCAAAACTTCGGTCAAGGGAAGCCAGTTCGCCAAACCATATTTGGAATTCTCCGGTGCCTGTGCCGGCTGCGGCGAGACACCCTACATCAAACTGGTCACTCAGCTGTTCGGCGACCGGATGATGATCTGCAACGCCACCGGCTGTTCCTCGATCTGGGGCGCTTCAGCGCCTTGCATGCCTTACTGTACCGACTTTGACGGCCGCGGCCCGTCCTGGGTAAACTCCCTGTTTGAGGACAACGCGGAATTCGGGCTGGGCATGGTGGTAGCAAATCGCCAGATTCGCGAACGGATCCGCGGCTCGATGGAGCGTCTGCTGGAGATCGGCGTGACTGATGAGCTAGCCGGCGCCTTCCGGAATTGGATTGCCGGTATGAATGACGGTGATATCAGCCGGGCCGTTTCTGACGCTATTATAGCGGCGCTTGATAAAGCCGGCGCAATGAGCGGAGAAGCCGCCGACCTCATAAAAAATATTCGTGAACATCAGGACTATCTGGTCAAGAGATCCGTATGGGCGTTGGGCGGTGACGGCTGGGCCTACGATATCGGCTATGGCGGACTTGACCACGTTGTAGCGTCCGGTGAGGACATCAACATCCTGGTCTTTGATACCGAAGTCTACTCCAACACCGGTGGCCAGTCTTCGAAGGCGACCCCGACTGCGGCGATTGCCAAGTTTGCTGCCTCCGGCAAGCGGACTAAGAAAAAGGATCTGGGCATGATGGCGATGAGCTATGGCAATGTGTACGTTGCCCAGGTGGGCATGGGGGCGGATAAGAATCAACTGATGAAGGCGATTATTGAAGCGGAGAAGTTCAACGGCCCGTCCCTCATCATCAGTTACGCACCCTGCATCAATCATGGCCTGAAAAAGGGCATGGGCAGAACACAGGAAAATATTAAGGAGGCGGTCGCGGCCGGTTATTGGCATCTCTACCGCTATAATCCGATGCTGAAGGAAGAAGGAAAGAATCCGTTCACACTCGATTCTAAGCCGCCAACCGCCAGCTATCGTGAATTCCTGCTCGATCAGGTGCGCTACGCGTCGCTTCTGAGCGAGTTCCCCGATCAGGCGGAAGAGCTGTTTGCCAAGGCTGAGAAAGACGCTCGGGAGCGCTATGAGTCCTACCGCCGAATGGCTGATTATCAACCGGAAAAATAAACTGGCGACAGAACAAATTTGTTCGGAGCGCCGGAGCATTTTGAACAATTTAAAAATAATTTAAGCAAGAGACAGAAAACTGTTGCCGGCCTTAGAGCGGGCAACAGTTTTTATATTGTGCCTGGCAGAGTGCAGTTTTGTGCAATAAAGAAAAAATTGTCCGACCGGCAGCTTGGCAGAAGCGGGAAATAGGATTACAGTAGAGAAGTGAGAAGACGAAGTGGTGAAAAGACAGAGGAACGGGAAGATAGCGGGAAGAGAAGGCGAGAGGTGTTTTTAATTGAGAGAGATCAGTACTGATACGATCACCAGGGTGGTCAGAGAACTCTTCATGAAAGCCAATTATAATATTGGCGCCGATGTTCTGGCTGCCTTGGAAAGAGGATTGAAAACAGAAGAATCAGAAACCGGAAGAGTGATTTTGGAACAGATCATTGAAAATGATAAAATAGCGGCCGCTGAGGGAGTTGCTCTGTGTCAGGATACCGGTCTGGCCATTTTGTTTATCTGGCTGGGTCAGGATGTAAGAATTGTCGGCGGCGATTTTAATACAGCTGTCAACCAAGGTGTGCGGGAAGCCTATGCCGACGGCTATCTGAGAAAATCTGTGGTGGATGATCCTCTCTATGATCGGGAAAACACCAGGGACAACACCCCGGCGATCATTCATCTGGAAATCGTTCCCGGAGATAAGATTAAAATTGAAGTAACAGCCAAAGGTTTCGGCAGCGAGAACATGAGTCAGATGAAAATGCTATCGCCTTCCGCCGGTGAGGCAGGCGTCCGTGATTTTGTCGTCGAAACTGTTCGCGCCGCCGGGCCTAATCCCTGTCCGCCCGTAATAGTAGGCGTCGGTATAGGCGGTTCGATCGAAAGCTGCGCTTTGCTTGCTAAAAAGGCCACGCTGCGTCCTGTCGGTGAACAAAACGCCGACCCCCGTTATGCCCGGTTGGAGAAAGATCTTCTGGAAGAGATAAACTATCTGGGGATCGGACCGGGCGGGCTGGGTGGAACCACTACCGCTTTAGCAGTAAATATAAATTATGCGCCGACTCATATGGCTTCTCTGCCTTGCGTGGTAAACCTGTGTTGTCACGCCATAAGGCATGCCGTGGCAGAAATATAAAGAAGAGGCATTGAGATGACAATAAAGTATAAAAAAATCACGACGCCGTTAAGCGATGAGGTCGTGTGCAGCTTGAAAACGGGAGATAGTGTGCTGCTTTCGGGCGAGGTTTATGCATTAAGAGACGCCGGGCATAAAAGAATGGCAGAGGCAATTCAGGCAGGGAAAGAACTGCCGATAGATCTCAGTGGTCAGGTAGTATATTATGTCGGACCGGCGCCGGCGCCTCCCGGACATGCCAGTGGATCAGCCGGGCCGACCAGCAGCTACCGCATGGATGCCTATACCCCCACGCTGTTGGAGAGAGGGTTAAAAGGCATGATAGGCAAGGGCCTGCGCAGTGAAGAGGTAATTGCTTCCATGAAAAAGAACAACGCCGTTTACTTTGCGGCCACTGGAGGGGCCGCGGCTTTGATCGCCAAGCGTATAAAAAAGGTAGAGTTGATAGCCTATGAAGATTTGGGCGCCGAAGCCTTACAGAAAATGACAGTTGAGGACTTCCCCCTGACCGTGGTTATAGATTGCGAAGGAAATAATTTATATGAAACCGGCTTTTTGAAATATAAGAAGTGAGAAGTGACTCAAGATAGCATAGCGGAGGCAAAATGGATTATAAAAAAGAATCTTTACGGGTCCACAAAGAAAACAAGGGCAAAATGGAGGTTGTCAGCAAAGTCCCGCTCAATAATAAGGACGATCTGTCGATTGGTTATACTCCGGGAGTCGCCGAACCCTGCCGGGCCATTCATGGGGACATCAATTTAGTGTATGATTATACAATTAAAGGAAATTATGTGGCGGTAATAACCGACGGGTCAGCCATTCTTGGTTTAGGAGATATAGGACCTGAAGCCGGTCTGCCGGTAATGGAAGGTAAAGCGATTTTATTTAAAGAATTCGGTGGAGTCGATGCCGTTCCGCTTTGTTTGGCGGCTCATGAGGTCGATGATATTGTCGACACCATTACAAAACTGGCGCCTGCTTTCGGAGGTATCAATCTGGAAGACATCAGTGGGCCGCGGTGCTTTGAGATAGAGAGAAGGCTTAAAAAAAACCTGGACATCCCGGTCTTTCATGATGATCAACATGGGACAGCGGTCATTGTATTGGCGGGTCTGATCAACGCTCTTAAAATCGTTGGTAAAGAGTTCGCAAAAGTGGACGCGGTTATAAATGGCTCCGGAGCAGCCGGAATAGCCATCGCCAGATTGCTGAAGGCCAAGGGGATGAAGGATGTCGTGCTCTGCGACACTAATGGGGCGATCTACCGCGGAAGAAAAGAGGGTATGAACAGCGAAAAGGAGTTGCTGGCAGAGGAAACGAACATTGATAATCAGCAGGGGACATTAGCAGACATCGTCCGGGAAAAGGATATCTTCATAGGTGTATCGGCTCCGGGAATCGTTACAAAAGAAATGGTCCAATCTATGAAAAAAGACGCGGTCGTGTTTGCCATGGCAAATCCGGTGCCTGAAATAATGCCTGATGAAGCTAAAGCGGCCGGCGCCCGCATTGTCGGTACAGGGCGGTCGGATTTCCCCAATCAGGTCAATAATGTACTGGCCTTTCCGGGAATATTCAGAGGTGCTTTGGACGTTAGAGCAAAGGACATCAATGAGGAAATGAAAATAGCTGCGGCGGTTGCCTTAGCGGAGATTGCTGCTCCCAATATGAATGAAGAGTATGTTTTACCGGCGGCGTTTGATTTAAGAGTCGGTCCGCGAGTGGCGGCGGCCGTTGCTGAAGCGGCGATAAAATCAGGCGTCGCCCGTCTGAACATCAGCTACCAAGAAGAATTGAAAAACGCTGCCAGGCTGATGAAAAAAAGTGCTCATAGACAAACAGAAAGGGTTCCTTGAGGACCCTTTCTGTTTGTTTAGGATTCGTATTTTAAGCGGTATAAATCTCTATATTATATTATACAACACCCTGCATCATCATTGCCTGGGCGACTTTCATGAAGCCCGCAATGTTCGCACCTGCAACCAGGTTATAGCCGAGGCCATATTCTTTGGCTGCCGCAGCTGCGCTGTCGTGAATATTGACCATGATGTCTTTGAGTTGCGCGTGAACCTGATCAGGTGAGAATACTGTGTGACCGGCATTCTGCCCCATTTCGATACACGAACATGCAACTCCGCCTGCGTTCGCAGCTTTGCAAGGTCCGACGATGACGCCGTTAGCCATTAAATATTCAAGAGCTTCGTTTGTGGTAGGCATGTTCGCGCCTTCGCACATGAATTTTGCGCCGGAAGCTACGATGTTCTTTGCATCTTCAAGCTGGATGTCGTTTTGCATTGCGCAGGGGATGTAAAGGTCGGCTTTGACTTCCCAGGGTTTTTTGCCTGCAATGAATTTTGCACCAGGGAATTTGTCTGCGTAAGGCTGACAGATGTTCTTTCCGCTGTTTCTCAATTCGATGAAGTAATCGATCTTTTCGCCCGTGACACCGGCTTCGTCCAGGATATATCCGTCCGGACCTGAGAAGGCGATGACTTTTGCGCCGAGCTCGTCTAATTTTTCAGTGGTTCCCCAGGCAACGTTTCCGAAACCGGAGATGACGACTTTTTTACCTTCCATTTTTTCGCCGTTTGCCTTGAGCATGCAATCTGCGAAGTATACGATTCCGTATCCGGTCGCTTCAGTTCTGCCGTTCAATCCACCATAGATAATGTGCTTTCCGGTGATTGATTCGTCATAGCTGTTGGCGAGTCTCTTATATTTACCGAAGAGATAACCAATTTCTCTGGGACCTACACCGAGATCTCCTGCGGGGCTGTCTGTGGTCGGGCCGATATGTCTGTATAATTCGGTCATGAAGGACTGACAGAATCTCATGACTTCGCCGTCAGATTTTCCGGTGGGATCAAAGTCCGCCCCGCCTTTGCCGCCGCCGATCGGGAGACCGGTAAGGGCATTTTTGAAGATCTGCTCGAATGCCAGGAATTTCATTACGCCGGGATATACGTTCGGTGCGAATCTTACGCCGCCTTTGTAGGGGCCGATGGCGCTGTTGAACTGAACCCTGTAGCCTCTGTTAACCTGAACTTTTCCGGAATCATCCACCCAAGGTACTCTAAAGGAAATAATTCTTTCCGGTTCGATCAATCTTTCGATAAGACCGGCTTTTTCATATTCCGGATGCTTTGCCAAAACCGGCTCCAGGGAGACGAGAATCTCCTCAACACACTGGTGAAATTCGGCTTCTCCGGGGTTGCGTTTTTTGACGATGTCGAGATACTTTTCTGTTAAGCTGTTCATGTTCTTTCCTCTTTTCGTTATATTATTTTTTTAATAAAAAAAGTTGATCAGCCTTTGGTTTAACCCACGATAAAGATAACACAATGTGAATTTTTAGTCAAGACGACCAGAGGGATAAATAGCATATAAATACGAGAATATTTATATCAGAAACCCAGCGTGCGCTTGACCAGGCAAACCGTGATGGGAACCGCGCCCGGTTGGCGGTGTAAAATCAAGGTGGCGTTGCAAATGCGGGCTGGCGAATCGCAGTTCATGCAGTAGCCGGTTTCAGCACAGGGCGTCTCTAATTTCAAGCGCCGGGTGTTGGGGGGAGCCGCCTGGTTGGCGATGCGGATTCTGGCGGCGTCTAAGTCGGGAACCAGTTTGTTTACTCCGGCGACGATGAAGGCGCGCTGATGCCCATACAGCAGCCCGGCCAGGCGGTTACCGTAGCCATCTGTATTGACGATGGCGCCGCTGGCGGTAATAGCGTTGGAACTGAGGAGGAAGGCGTCGGCGGTGGAGGCCTTCTGTTGTACTTCCTGACGGGACAGACCCGGGACAGATTGCCAGTGCCAGTAGACCGGGTTTCCCCGTTCCGCCAGTTTCGGATAAATGCCTATTTGATCGAGGCTGATCGAACCGCCGAAACCGACCGACCAATCGGTTGGGATTTCCCTCAGGAGGAAGTCTGCGGCTTCCGCTTCGGAATCGGCTATGTGAACAGTAAAGCCATTGCGGGCCAGGTTGTGAGCGGCTTGTTCAAGTAAATTAGACATGGTATGCACCTCCTAAACTTGCAATATTAACGATGCGAGCGCGAAATAGGTGATAATGGAGATCATATCGGTGAGTGAGGCGATGGTCGGGCTGGCCATTAAAGCGGGATCGATGCCTATGCGGCGAGCCAGCATGGGCAGGAGGCCGCCGATGGTTTTGGCCAGGGTGATAATCAGCAGCATGGATAAACAGACCGTCAGGGCGATCAAGATCGTCTGCCGGTCAAACAATAGGATCTTGACGAAGTTGAGGGCGCTGAGCCCGAGGCCGACCAGAACAGCGACCCGCAGTTCTTTCCACAAAACTTTGAGAGCATCGCGCATTTCGATATCACCGACCGCCAT
>DUVF01000008.1 GCA_012841165.1 Clostridiales bacterium | reverse complement strand
TCGGCAATATGGGAGATGGAACATTGGAGCATCGCCAGGCAAACGGGTATATATTTTGCGATTACCGCAGTCGTAATGATGCCGATCGCGTATTTTATGAGATGGATGGAGCATAGCGTTTCCGGATTTCTCAGCTACTTTGGAATTTTCATTATAATCTTTATCGTCTTTTGGGCAGTGTCGTATCTTGTGTGGAGAGACAGAATCAAGAAGATGAATCGCGGAATAGAAACTAAAAGAGAAAGCTTTTGACGCAGTTCTTCTTCCGGAACACACAAAGTTTATGTCGGCAGCCTCAGGTTTTCTGGGGCTGCCTTTTCTGTATTACTTATTGATTAATGTTCCGCTATGAAAATAATATATAGCCTGAGTGTAAAAACTTCGTGAATATATTTTAAAAATCTTTAGTAATTGTGCATGTGATGCAACAAAAATGCTATTATCGGCATAGCTGCTCTTAAAGGTGATGGATACAAGAAAGGTTGATCTTTATGCGAAAAACAAAAATTATCTGTACCCTTGGCCCGGCAGTGGATGATGAAAAAATATTGCGCGACATGATCGCGGAAGGCATGGATGTAGCCAGACTTAATTTTTCCCATGGCAGCCATGAAGAGCATTTGAAACGAGTCAGGTCACTAAAAAAACTCCGCCAGAAATCGGGCAGGCAGGTGGCGTTGCTTTTAGATACCAAAGGGCCCGAGATCAGATTGGGTAAATTTGAAAAAGGGGAAGTTGAGCTGAAAGCCGGCGATAGTTTTATATTGACAAGTCGAGAGCTTGTGGGCAATAAAAGTATAGTTTCTGTTTCCTACAGCGGACTGCCTCAGGTTGTCAATAAAGACGACATAATTCTCATAGACGACGGCTTTGTTGAATTGGTTGTAACCGGCCTGACAGATGCCGACATAGAATGCCGGATCATTAACGGCGGAATCGTTAATGACAAAAAAGGTCTCAATGTTCCGGGAGTAAAGCTGGACATGCCTTATGTGAGTGATAAGGATGTTGAGGATATTAAATTTGCCATAAAGCATGATTTTGACTATATAGCCGCCTCATTTGTCCGTACAGCTGAGGATGTTATAGAAATAAAAACCATTCTTGAGGAAAACGGCGGTCAGGATATTCAAATCATAGCTAAGATAGAGAATGGCGAGGGTGTGGATAATATCGATGAGATTCTCATGGCCAGCGACGGCATAATGGTCGCCCGGGGCGATCTGGGGGTCGAAGTTGATTATGATGAGATTCCGAGAATTCAGAAGCTGCTGATAAACAAGGCGATGATCCACGGTAAGAAGTCTATTACAGCCACACAAATGCTGGATTCCATGATAGCAAAACCCAGGCCGACCAGAGCCGAGACCAGCGATGTGGCCAATGCTATTTACGACGGAACCTGTGCGATCATGCTCTCAGGAGAGACATCGATCGGCAAATATCCGGTGGCCAGTGTCAAAGCTATGGCAAAGATTGCCAGAAGCACAGAAGCTAACATTGATTATAAAAGACGATTTAATCAAACGGAGTCCGCCAGATCCAATTCAAATGTTACAAGTGCGATCAGCCATGCTACCTGCACCACGGCTCACGATTTAGACGCGGCGGCAATCATTGCTCTTACCGTATCAGGAACTACCGGGCGTATGATTTCCAGATTCAGACCATCCTGTCCTATCATAGCCTGCACTACCAGCGAAAGAGTATGCCGGCAGCTCGCTATGTCCTGGGGCGTTGCTCCGGTGTTATATGAAGAAAAGAAGGATAGCGACGGACTTTTTGAGCTTGCGGTGGACAGGGCGTTAGGAACCGGAATCATTAAAAGCGGCGATCTGGTTGTCCTGACAGCCGGTCTGCCTATCGGAATTCCGGGCATGACCAACATCCTGAAAGTTCACATGGTTGGCAACATACTGATTAAAGGAACGGGCGTTACTCAAGAGACCGCAGTAGGAACTCTTTGTGTATGTAAAAATGAAGAAGAAGCACTGAAAAATTTCAATTATGGAGAAATCCTTGTCATACCCCAAACTACTAATAAGCTGATGAATGTACTGCGGAAAGCAAAAGGAATCATCACTGAAGAAGCCGGACTGACATCTCATGCGGCAATAGTGGGCTTAAGCCTGGATGTGCCGGTTATCTGCGGCGCCGAGCATGCCACACAGATTTTAAGGAGCGGAATAATCGTGACTATGGACGCGGAAAGCGGCACGGTTTATTCCGGTGCGAAGGCAGAAGATAAAATCTGACAGTTAACCGGCATAAAGCCTGCGGACCAGGGCTAATATCGCGGGCGTTATCTGCCCCTTTCAATTTTCCTCACAAATTTTGCTATAAAACTCATATGTTTATGTTCTGTCATTTGGCAAAAGCTTTACTTTCAGCAAATGGTAAATTTTGACATGTCGGCAATTTCACCTTACAGAAATTTAGCCAAGGTTTTACTTCGCATTGGTGGAAGGGCTGGGGCCGGTTTTTTTATAATGTAAGCAAGAAAAGACAGGCTTGGCGATTTATGAACTTCAAAGCAAATAATTTGAACTGGAAGGAGATATAAAAAATATGAATTCAGGCAGGTGGAAAACAAGAGGGCTGGCGCTGTTTTTGGTTTGCGCCCTTTCCCTGAGCATGTCTCCCGTTGCTTTTGCGGTAGACGACTCTTTAGAGAAGAACGGGGCGCTCTCTTTTCTGGTCGTTACTCGACCGGTTATTCCGACAAGGACGGTGGAGTGGCGGAGATAGTGGCTTATAATTCCGACAATAAGAAGTTCTATCTGGTAAACGGAAGAGAGAAAAAAGTCGATGTGGTGAGCCTTGAAAATCTTTCGGCGGAGCAGAATGATCAGAATTTAGTTCTCGAAAAGCGCATAGATGTAAGCGGAATGATTCCTGATTTAGTGTTCGGCGATTTGACCTCAATAGCCGTAAATACGAAAAGCGACATGGTAGCCGTAGCGGTACAGGCTGCGGATTATAAGTCCGGCGGTGCGATCCTGATTTTGGATTACGAAGGCAACTATATTGCTCATTACGCAGCGGGGGTTCAGCCGGACATGGTCACTTTTTCCCCTTGCGGAAGATATGTGCTGACAGCCGATGAGGGCGAGCCGAGAGAGGGATACGTCGCCGAAGGCGCGGTCGATCCCAGGGGTTCTGTCACCATCGTGGATTTAAGTTTCGAGCAGCCCTTTTCCCACATAGTCACTTTTGCAGACTGGGATAACAGGCGCGAAGAACTGGTTAATGCCAATGTGCTGCTAAAGAAGGGTCTGATGCCTTCCGTCGACTTAGAGCCCGAATATATAGTGGTCTCGCGGGACAGCTCAAAAGCTTATGTGGCGCTTCAGGAAGCCAACGCAATAGCAACGCTGGACATAGCCGCCGGCGAGTTTACGGCCATCAACAGTTTGGGCTTTAAGGATCACCGCATAGCCGGCAACGAGATCGATGTAGTAAGAGATGACAGTGTAAATATAAAGAATGAGGATCTGATGGGCGTTTATATGCCCGACGGCATTTCAATATATGAGGCCGGCAGGAAGACCTACCTTTTAACCGCCAATGAAGGCGATGCCTCCGAGTGGGGCAGTAAACCCAACAAATATACCAATATGAAGGATGTTGTGATAGGAAAACGCGCCAACGGTAAAGATAACAAAGTCGAAGTGATGGATAAAGATAAGATGGACGGTTTTCCTGAGGTGCCGGATTCCGTGGAGTTCATCCTGGGCGGACGTTCGTTCTCTATATATGAGGTTTCGGGAGATTCGCTCAATCAGGTCTTTGACAGCGGCAGCGACTTCGAGAAGGTTACCGCAAAGTATTATCCGGATTATTTCAACGCTTCGAATAAGAACAACAAGCTGGACAGTCGCAGCGACGCGAAAGGCCCGGAGCCGGAAGACGTTGATATCGTCAGATTCGGACAAAAGGTCTATGCATATATAGGGCTTGAACGCATAGGTGGTGTCATGCTCTATGATATAACGAACCCGCGTAATGCTATTTTCAAAGATTATATAAATACGAGGGACTTTGGTGTTGACTTTCGCGAAGACGGAACGACGGATCCGGCGCAGGGCGATGTTTCGCCGGAGGGTATTTGTGCAATTCCGGCCGAAGACAGTCCCACGGGATATCCGCTTCTGCTGGTGGCAAATGAGGTTTCAGGGACAGTGGCTGTCTTTCAGCAGAAAAAAGTCGCTGCCGATTCGGAGCCGGGAGGAAGTAGCGGGGGCGGTTCGACCGGAGGCTCCAAAGTGAAACCGGAAATCCCTGCGTCTGAACCAGCGCCCGCTCCGGCCTCAAAAATGGACTTTGGGGATGTTAAGAGCGATGATTGGTTCTACGATGCCGTTGAATATGTAAGCGAGAAAGGCCTCATGAAAGGCGTCGACGATGAAAAGTTTGCCCCTGAGATTCCGGCATCAAGGGGAATGATAGTCACCGTGTTGCATCGCCTGGCCGGAAGCCCTGCTGTGACAGGAAACGAATTCAGGGATGTTTCGGAGAAAAATTATTACTCCGAAGCCGTCGCCTGGGCGGTGGCAAACGGTATCGTGAGCGGGTATGGAAACGGGTTCTTTGGCGGCGATGAAGAGATAACGCGCGAGCAGTTGGCCGTTATGTTGTTCAACTATGCTAAGCTCATGAAATATGATATTTCAGCGACCGGAGATCTGAGTATGTATACGGATGCAGGTGTTGTCAGCTCCTGGGCAAAAGAGGCTATGGCCTGGGCCAAAGGTCATGGGATAATCAGCGGTGTGTCCGCTACATCTTTAGATCCTGCCGGTACGGCGACAAGGGCGCAGTTTGCTACAATGCTTATGAGATTTATAGAAGCCGTAGTAAAATAATTTGCTAAGCCTATCTCCTCCTCTACTAGGGGCACGGTTAAACATATAATTGATAAAACGGTAGGCAGTGCCCCACTTAAAAAAATCCCCGGAAGGATGCGGGTTAATCCTTCCGGGGGTTTTTATCTGGTGACTACCGACACTAAAAGAAATAATAATTGACATATGCCGCAAACTGCCTGATAATAAAAGTAGATGTCATATGCCATAAACTTGGCAAAGAGTGAAGGATTAAGAACGGAGGCACATAACAATGAAGATAGTAATTCCGGCAGAAGAGAAAAGTTTAGAATCGAATGTATGTGAGTCATTTGGCCGCACGCCCTATTTCCTGCTTTACGATACAGAAACAAAGGAAAGTTTGTTTATCGATAACGCCGCGGCAAGCAGCCCCGGTGGAGCGGGAATTAAAGCAGCTCAAATGATAGTCGATCAGCGAGTCAATGCGTTGCTGGTTACCCGCCTGGGAGAAAATGCCGCGGGTCTGCTTAAATCAGCAGATATCCAGATCTATAAAATATCAAAAGCGCTTGTCAGGGATAATATAGAGGCATATACTGCAGGAGAGCTTTCGTTGCTGTCAGAGTTTCATGCCGGCCTTCATGGGCGCGGGGAAGCAACAAAGTGAGGATAGCCGTGCTCAGCGGCAAGGGCGGGACTGGAAAAACCTTTGTTTCGGTGAATCTGGCTGCGGCAGCACAAACGGCGACATATATAGACTGCGATGTAGAAGAGCCAAATGGGCATTTGTTTTTTAAGCCAGTGGACATTCGGGAAGAAGAAATTACTGTGGAAATCCCCCGTGTGGATTCAGAACGTTGCAATGGCTGTCGGAAATGTGTCGATTTTTGTAAATTCAATGCCCTGGCCTATATCAAGGATCAGATGATAGTCTTTGACGAAGTGTGCCATTCCTGCGGCGGCTGTATTATAGTTTGCCCGGAAAAAGCCATGGCCGAGCGGGTAAGGGCTATCGGTAAAGTTCAAAGAGGCACTTCAGGTCAAACCGACATACACAGCGGGATTTTAAACACCGGAGAGGTATCGGGCGTTCCTATCATCAAAAAGTTGCTTTCAGATAACAGCCTGCCGGCGCAGCGGCCGATTTTGATCGACTGTCCGCCGGGAAGCGCTTGCATAGTCATGGAAAGCATTAAAGATGCCGATTACTGTATTTTAGTAAGCGAGCCGACCTTATTCGGCGTTCATAATCTCGACATGGTGTATGAATTGGTGAAGTTGTTTGACCGGCCATTCGGGGTGGTGCTGAACAAGTGTCTGAAAGGGCCGGATCCGGTTGAGGCGTTCTGTTTAGAAAAGGGCATCAGAATCTTAAGTCGGATTCCCTTTGATGCCGATCTGGGAACTCTGAATTCCAATGCGGAAATTGCCGTTTACAAAGACGAAAGGTATCGGAATCTGTTTTCCGATCTGTTAAAAACGGTGACAAAGGAGGTGCGGCGTCATGCGGCAGATGCTGATCCTGAGCGGTAAAGGCGGCACCGGAAAGACGACGATAGCGAGCGCGTTTATCAAATTGTCCGCTGTCGAAGCTTATGCCGATTGCGATGTCGATGCCCCCAACCTGCATCTGGTGACCGGTTGGGAATCTCAGCCGGGAAGAAGCGATTATTTTGGTTTGCCTAAGGCGGAGATCGATTCTGAATCGTGCGACGAGTGCGATCTGTGCAGGCAAAACTGCCGCTTTGAGGCTATCGCGGCAAAACCGCAGTATCAGGTAGATCCGTTTGCCTGTGAAGGCTGTGGCGTGTGCGAGTATATTTGTCCGACAGGAGCAGTTAGCTTAAAGCCGGCAGCGGCAGGGGATCTGATGTTGTATTCCGATCAAAAAAATGTGTTTTCCACAGCGCGACTTCGCATGGGCAGCGGCACATCGGGCAAGTTGGTCAGCGAGGTGAAAAATCAAATGAAGTCTGCCGCGGCTCATGCCGAATTAGCCATAATTGACGGCTCTCCGGGGATAGGTTGTCCTGTCATTGCCTCTATGAGCGGCGTCGATCTGGTTTTGGTAGTTGCCGAACCTTCTCTATCAGGCATCAGCGATATGGAGCGCATATTGAACACGGCAGCGGTATTTGGAACTAAAACGGCGGTATGTATCAATAAATATGATATAAATATAGAAAACACTAAAAAAATCGAGCAGTTCTGCATAGACCGCGGGCAGCCTTTTGTCGGCAGGATACCCTTTGATCAGGCGGCAGTAAGCGCTATCAATAATGGCCGAACCATAGTGGACGTGAACTGCATCTCCGGAACAGCCGTGAAAGCGGTTTACCATAAAACCATGGCTTTGCTTGATACTGCGGATGCCAGCGTTTAAGACGGGAACATCAGGCAGTAAAATAATATATTATTTCAAGACAAAGGAGAAAAGTGATGAGTGAAAGCTGCAATCAAAACTGCAACAGCTGCACGGAAGAATGCCAGGATCGAAAGGAACCGGAAACAGACTTCTCCGCGCGCCTGCATGAGATGAGTCGCGTGAAGAAGGTGATTGGGATCGTCAGCGGCAAAGGGGGAGTCGGTAAATCGCTGGTAACCTCGATGCTGGCAGTGACGATGAACCGAATGGATTATCAGGTCGCTGTTTTGGACGCTGATATTACAGGGCCGTCTATCCCGAAAGCATTTGGCATCAAAGAGAAGGCTTCAGGCGATGATTTCGGTGTTTTTCCGGTGAAAACCAAGACCGGCATCGATATTATGTCCATCAATCTGCTTTTAGAAAACGATACCGACCCGGTTGCCTGGAGGGGGCCGTTGATTGCCGGCGCAGTCAAACAGTTCTGGACGGATGTGATTTGGAGTGACATTGACTTCATGTTCATCGATATGCCGCCGGGCACCGGCGATGTCCCGCTGACGGTCTTTCAATCCATTCCGGTTGACGGGATTATTGTGGTGACTTCGCCGCAGGAGCTGGTGTCGATGATCGTGTCCAAAGCGGTAAAGATGGCCGAGATGATGAAGATCCCGATCATCGGCCTGGTGGAAAATATGTCCTACTTTAGATGTCCGGACAATGGCATAAACTATTCGGTATTTGGCGACAGCCACATAGAAGAGATCGCCGAAAAACATAATTTAAAAGTTCTTGCTAAATTGCCGATTGATCCTAAAATATCAGCGGCTTGCGATAAAGGCTTGATAGAGTTATTTGACGGCGACTGGCTTGACCCGGTTGCAAAAATATTACAAGAAATGGAGGAAAAGTAAAAATGATGAAAATTGCAGTGGCAAGCGAAAACGGGAAGGTAACAGAGCACTTTGGACATTGCGAAGGCTTTATGATCTTTGATACCGAAAATGGCCAGATCATTAAAAGTGAAACCATCGCTAACCCCGGTCACAGACCAGGCTTTTTACCTAATTTTCTGGCCGACCAGGGCGTTAATGTCATTATCAGCGGCGGTATGGGCGGCGGCGCGGTGGCGATCTTTGGCGAAAGAAATGTCGAGGTAGTGGTCGGCGCTTCCGGTGATGCCAAAACCGCTGTAGAAAATTATCTGAAGGGTGATCTTAAATCAACCGGCGCTGTCTGCCATGACCACAAACATCATGCAGACTGCGGCAGATAACACGACACAATAGAAGAACACAGATAGAAGAACACAGTTGTATTGTAAAAGAGTGCCTGCACGGTATAATTAGTGCAGGCACTCTTTTGTTTATTGGAGGAGACCAATGATCAGAGTTCGTGGGAAACATAATACAGCGGTCTGTTACTGCACGGAGCTGGAGGAACTGGCCGAGAGCCAGATCCGCAGCGTCTGCGATCAGGCGTTTTTTGCCGACAGTAAAATCCGCATCATGCCCGATGTACACGCCGGTTTAGGCTGCACGATCGGCACCACCATGACGATCAGCGATAAAATCGTTCCCGGAATGGTGGGAGTGGACATTGGCTGTGGGGTGGAAACCATCCGCCTGCAAGAGACGAAGGTCGATTTTGGGCAATTGGATTCACTGATCCGGGAGCGGATTCCCTGTGGGCGGGATGTCCGGGAAACAGAGCACCCTTTTCTTGACCTGATCGATCTGACCGAGCTGCGCTGCGCCGCGGAAGTCAATCTGACCCGCGCCCGGTACAGCATCGGTACTTTGGGTGGCGGCAATCATTTTATCGAGCTGGGCAGGGGAGACAGCGGAGCGCTGTATTTGACCATCCACTCCGGCAGTCGTCATTTAGGCAACGAGGTCGCCCGTTACTATCAGGCTCAGGGGCGGCTGGCGCCGGGCATGCCCAAGGATCTAGTCTACGTTGAAGGCCGCCTGTTTGATGACTACATCCACGACATGAAAATCATTCAGCGCTTCGCCGAACTCAATCGCCAGGCGATGGCCGAAGTGATTCTCAAAGGCATAGACTGGTCTGAGGAGATTGCCTTTACCACTATTCACAATTACATTGATACCGACGCGATGATATTGCGAAAAGGCGCTGTCTCCGCCAAGGCCGGAGAGATGCTGCTTATCCCTATCAATATGCGCGATGGCAGCCTAATCTGCCGGGGACGGGGCAATGAAGACTGGAACTGCTCCGCGCCGCATGGAGCAGGCCGTCTGATGAGTCGCCGGGCCGCCTTCCGCAAGCTTTCAATGGATCAGTATAGGAGTGAAATGACAGATATATATACGACCTGCGTGACGCCGGATACGCTCGATGAGTCACCGATGGCCTATAAAAGTGTGGAAGAGATCACGGCGCAGATCGCCCCGACAGCGGAGATCCTGGAACGGGTAAAACCGCTGTATAATTTCAAGGCGGCGGAGTAAGAAAGCGGTTGAATCAGCCGCATGAATATGTAAGTTGCGACTATTGCCGCTTT
>DUVF01000007.1 GCA_012841165.1 Clostridiales bacterium | reverse complement strand
GGGCGTGAAGAGATGACTTGAACCGTCGATATGAGAACGAAAAGCCACACCTTCTTCGGTGATCTTGCGCAGATCTCCTAGGCTGAAGACCTGGAACCCGCCGCTATCCGTCAGAATTGAGCGCTCCCAGTTCATGAACCGGTGCAGACCACCGGCTTCGCGAACGATATCGTGCCCCGGCCGCAGATAGAGATGATAGGTGTTGGCTAGAATAATGTCCGCGCCCAGGGCGGCAACTTCATCGGGCCGCATTGCTTTGACCGTGGCGGCTGTTCCGACCGGCATAAACACCGGCGTTTCAATCACACTGTGCGGTGTTTTCAAGCGCCCTCTTCTGGCTTTACCACTGGATGCGGTTTTTAACAGTTCAAATTGGATCATTGTCTCATACCTTTGGCTACAGAATCAGCATAGCGTCACCGTAGCTGAAGAAACGGTATTGCTGATATACCGCCTCCCGATAAGCGGCCATCATTTTTTCACGATTATAAAAAGCGGATACCAGGAGCAACAAAGTTGATTTCGGCAGATGAAAGTTCGTCACCAGAGCGTCAACCGCTTTGAAACGATAGCCCGGATAGATAAAAATGCCTGTTTCGCCGGAACCGGCAGCAATCGTTCCGTCTTCGGCGGCAGCGCTTTCAAGGGTCCGGGTCGAAGTTGTTCCAATCGCAATGATGCGGCCGCCGGCCTTCCGGCTCTGATTGATCAGATCAGCCGTCGCCTGAGAAACATGATACTCCTCAATGTGCATACGATGATCTTCAACTCTTTCGCACTTAACCGGTCTAAACGTCCCTATTCCCACATGCAGCGTCACCCTCGCCAAATGCACTCCCTGATCTTCGATCCGCTTCAGCAGTTCGGACGTAAAATGCAGCCCGGCTGTCGGTGCGGCAACTGACCCTTCTATACGGTTGTAGATCGTCTGGTAGCGCTCTCTGTCGATCGTCTCCGCGCTGCGCCTGATATAGGGTGGCAACGGTATAGCGCCATGCTTTTCCAAAAGGCCGTGGAAGTCTCCTTTATAGGTAAATTTAATTTTGCGCGTGCCCTCCGCCAGCTGTTCAAGTACCGTAAACTGCAACTGGCCGCCGCCTATAGAAAACTGTGCCCCTTCCTTCAGGCGCCTAGCCGGTTTTGCCATAATTTCCCAAACGTCGCCGGACAGGCGCCGAATCAACAGAATTTCAACGCTGGCTCCGGTATCTGTTTTTTGAGCAAACAATCGCGCAGGTAAAACCCGCGAATCGTTCAACACCAGACAGTCCCCCGCTCTAATAAAGTCGGGTAAGTCATAAAAATGGCGATGCGCTATGATATTGGCAGACCGATCCAAAACCATTAAACGAGATTGGTCGCGGCACTCTGTCGGATATTGTGAAATCAGTTTTTCCGGTAACTCATAGTCAAAATCATCGATGCGCATCAACGCACCTCAACGCCGGTATAGTAGAATTTCAATATCTCTTGATAGTTTTTGCCTTTGCGAGCCATCTCAATGGCGCCCATCTGCGACATACCTACACCATGGCCATAGCCACGGCCGCTTAAGCTGACGCTGCCGGCGGTGGCGATTGTACTGTCGCCGCCTGTAATGGGCAAGTTTGCCGGCGATTGTATTGAATCAGCCGGCGCATAAAATGAAGCCAACGCCAGAGTCCGGCTGCCATTGTTTATAAACAACTCGGCGGGCGTTTTCAATATTGCCCGGCCATCGGCACCCATGACTGTCAGCTGTTCGGTCAAAGGCCGCGAGCCGCCGCTGGCGCCAAGCATGTGAACCGTTCCCGGCATTGTCGGAGCAGGAGCCGGCGCCGGTTTCGGTGCCGGATTAGTTCCGGTATAACTGCTGCCGATATTGAACATGGTCGATCGTACTTGAGTCGCTCCCAGAACAGTTCGAATCCTGTCTTTCAAAAGATCCGCCTGTCCGTTCTCGCCAACGATGGTCAGTCGGGAAACCGCGCCCGCGCTGTTGCGGCCTGTAATCTGAACGGATTTGACTGTTCCGATGTTAAAGCCGGCCGCAGCCAGTTTTTCCTGCAGCTCCTCAAAAGTAAAGCTGGCCGTCCAGGAATAGACCGGCGTCCAGGGATCCGGCTTCCCGCGTAAATATGGCACCACTCCGCTCCAGACATCTTCGGAATTCAAAGTATGACCTCCGCTGTTGCTGTGGTAGTTCGCGCTCACCGGCACGTTGTTATAAAGCAGGACCTGCCCGGCTGTCTGGTCGACGGCCCGGCGGGTTGAATCGTATTCATCATTAAAACCCCCGTAAACCTGGCAGTGGGTGGTCGCACAGTAATCAAAACCATTGGCTTTATGCCGGCCGGGGTTTCCAGCCATGTAGCTGCGCGCTGCCACGGCTTGGGCTTTCAAAGCCTCCAGCGGTCTGGACTGCCCCATTTCGCGATGTATCACACCATACAGATAGTGCTCCGCCGGAAGTACATTGATAACAGTCAATGCCCCGTTGGTCGCCGGTTTGAACTGCAAACCGCCGCGATATTCGCGACCGTCCAGTGCCAGCCGTGTTGTCATAAAGTCATACGGCATCAAACAATTGGTCTCTCCGATATCGGGCATTACCACCGTGCCGGCATCATCCATGAGTGAAATAACGCCATTGTCGACACTGACCGTCAATTGAGTTTGGGGAAAACTGCTATCCGGCTGCAAACCAATAGAAGTAACTCTGCCCAGCCAGAAGCCGCTGGAAGAATTAACGGTACAACTCTGAACGGCTGTACTGCCGTATTTCAAGCCCACCCCGACATGGGCCGGTAAATCGTAAGCGGACACTGCCGCCGGCAGCCACCAGCTGCTGAGGCCGAGCATGATCAATAGAGTCAGGGCTATTCGTTGTATGCTTTTCATGGGTTCTCCTTTACATTAAAACAAAACCTTTTAGTGAGTCCGCAGAACCTTCTTCCTCAATCTATAGTTACTTCTTTCTCAATCTATAGTCAATTGAACATTCTCCGGGCTGGATAAACCAAGATGGCGATAAGCCAGATCGGACACCATCCTGCCTTTTGACGTCCGATGCAGCAATCCGGATTGAATTAAATAAGGTTCGTAGACATCTTCAATCGTAACGCGTTCTTCGCCTATGGCGGCAGCGATCGTATCGATACCGACCGGCCCGCCATTAAAACGATGGATTATGGTTGCCAGAATATCACGATCCAGTCCTTCCAGACCCAGATGATCAATACCTAATGCCTGCAAGGTCTGGTCGGTAATCGCCTGATCGATGACACCGCTGCCCAGCACCTGGCTGAAGTCACGCACCCGGCGCAGCAAACGGTTGGCTACCCGAGGCGTTCCGCGCGACCGATGAGCCAGATCAGTCAGGGATTTACCATCAATCGGAATGCCCAATATATTGGCTGAACGCTGTATGATGCGCCCAAGCTCATCGGGAGTATACATCTCAAATTTACAGATCACACCAAAGCGATCACGCAGCGGAGCAGACAGACTGCCTGCTCTGGTGGTGGCGCCGATCAGGGTAAAGCGAGCCAAATCCAGACGGATAGAACGCGCCGATGGTCCCTTCCCGATCACAATATCCAAACAGTAATCCTCCATCGCCGAATAGAGCACTTCTTCGATAGAGCGATTCAAGCGATGAATCTCATCGATGAACAGCACATCGTGGTCGGATAGATTGGTCAGAATGGCCGCCAGATCGCCGGCCCGTTCGATTGCCGGCCCGGAAGTGATTCTGAGATCGACGCCCAGTTCATTGGCGATTATGCCGGCCAGGGTTGTCTTACCCAGCCCGGGCGGACCGTAAAACAGCACATGATCAAGCGGCTCCCGGCGCATCCGGGCAGCTTCAATATATATTTTTAAATTGTCGGTGACAGTAGTTTGACCAATGTATTCGTGAAAATGTTTCGGCCGCAGCGTCAGGTCTGTTTCCTGGTCTTCCGGACGAGCTGCGGCAGCTGTCAGGCGAGGATCGTTTTCCATAAAGAATCTTCTTTCTCTATTGATCGTTAAAAATAAAACATTTAGCGTCTGCCGGACATTTGTCGCAGAGCAAATTTAATATAATCTTCTACCGAAGCCGCGCTATCGGCATCAGCCACCGCGATCATTGCCTCGCTGCGGCTATAACCCAGGCCCTCCAAGGCAGCGACCGCCTCTTCACGCGGGCCGCCAGCGTCCGGCTGACTTATGGGCGTGGTCTCGTCGGCAGGCAGGCCGATCCGGTCTTTTAGCTCCAATATGATTCTCTGCGCCGTTTTCTTCCCTACTCCGTTCGCCAGAGTCAGTGGCGCAATATCTTCAAAGACGATCGCCTGTCGTATCTGAGTTACCGTTAAGGCAGACAGAATGGACATGGCCGCTTTGGCCCCGATTCCGTTAACTGTTCGCAACTTTTGGAAGACCTCCAGTGCCTCAAGTTCAGTAAAACCATATAGACTAACATCGTCATCCCGAACTATCAGCTCGGTATATAAGCGAACAGTTTCACCTGGTTGCCGTCCGTGCAGGCTTGTATTTCCCGGCACATGGATCAGATAACCGATGCCACCGGATGTTTCAATTACAACAGCACCTTCATCCGTAAAAGAGAGGCGCCCACTGACTGAATGAATCATTTTCCAGTTCCTGTCAGGCCGGCCTGCGCCATTCGGTGCATGGTTCCGGCGGAATGTCCGTGACAAATTGCCGCTGCCAAAGCATCTGCGGCATCGTCCGGCTTTGGGGTTTCGTTCAAATTTAAAATGACACGCACCATCTGTTGGATCTGCTTTTTCTCTGCCCGGCCGTAACCGACCAGGCCCTGTTTAATCTGCAAAGGCGTGTACTCACAGATAGACAAGCCCGAATTGGCACAAGCTAAAAGAGCCACTCCTCTGGCCTGCCCGACCAGCAGCGCAGTTTTAGTATTTTTATTGAAGAAGAGCGATTCAACCGCAGCAGCATCTGGCTGGTACTCTCCGATCAGATCCATCAACTGGCTGTAGAGCGATTTCAGACGATCCGGCATCAACATATCGGCCGCCGTGGTCACTGCGCCATATCCGCAGGTCTTAAAGCGGTTGCCTATCATATCGACAACACCGTAACCCAGGATGGCAAAACCGGGGTCGATGCCCAGAATTCTCATATTTACAGCCTCCTTAAGATTATTTATTATATCATAGGCACAAATCTCACTATGATATAATGTTTCCTACCTTGCGGCAACGCCGTAATCCAGCAATTGCAAAGAGTAAGGCTGGATAATCTGTTGGAAATATTATATCATGATTAGTCTTTTCTATGCAAATAATGTATGTTATAATAATCGAAATCACAGCTTATAAATATTCAAATTTCACGCTGTTCGTTTGCTCTTTCTGTACGGAGGTCCGTCATGAGATATTCCAGACAGAATAAGATTTTGGATCTGATACACAACCACGATGTCGAGACACAGGACAAATTAGTCGCATTGTTGAAAAAAAGCGGTTATCAGGTAACACAAGCAACCATTTCCCGCGACATCAAAGAATTGCAGCTGGTCAAGACCCTGGCAGCCAACGGACGGTATAAATATACTATCAGCGCCCACCAGGAACAACCGCTGACCGAGCGTTTTGTGACGATTTTCAAAGAAACCATCAAATCCGTAGCTGCCTCCGGCAACATCATTGTGGTGAAGACACTGTCCGGCTGCGCCAATGCCGCCGCCGAAGCGATCGATAATATGAATTTTCCCAATCTTATCGGTTCGATCGCCGGCGACAACACGATCATGTTGGTAATTGATGATCCGGCCAATGTGCCTCCGCTGGTCGCCCAGTTCACCGAGATGATCAGCCGATCCTGATAAAAGCGACCGAGGTAACTGCATGATTACACATCTACGTATCCGAAACTTTGCGGTAATAGAAGACGTCAGCCTTGATTTTGATCAAGGCTTTCACGTTTTTACCGGCGAAACCGGCGCCGGTAAGTCCATTTTAATAGAAGCGCTGAGCCTGGCCTTAGGCGCCCGGGCTGACACTGCCATGATCCGAACCGGCTGCGACCGGTCGACTATAGAACTGGCAGTCGAAACCGACGATGAAAAAATCGCGACTTTATTACAAGAAAACGAACTGCCGGAAAGCCCCACCCTGATTCTCACCCGGGAAATCACCGCTGCCGGTAAAAGCCTGGCCCGCGTCAATGGCAGTCTGGTGGCGATCGGCTTTCTCAATCGGCTTGGCCGTCGCCTGGTCGATATTCACGGACAGTACGACCATCAGTCTTTACTCGATCCGGATCAGCACATACACTTCCTGGACGGTTATGCCGGTGAACCGGCCGAACTTTTACTGAATTCCGTTGGATATCTATATCATAAATATCAAACGATTTCCGAGCGTCTCAACCGCCTGCGCCGTTCCAAAACTGAACGCCTGCGGGAGGCGGATTTTTTGCGGTTTGAGCTGGCGGAAATCGAAGCGGCTGCTCCCAAACCGGCGGAAGACGAGCTGCTCGCCGAACAAGCCGCCCTGCTCCAAAACAGCCAGTTAGTCGCTGATCGCTTAGCAGAACTGTCCGAAATGCTGTTCAACTCTGAAGCCGCCGCCCTTGACGGCTTAGGCCGCTCCATGAAAAGGTCGGAAGAACTCTGTCATCTATCAGAGCCCCTGGCATCGCTCAACTCTTCCATCAGCGACCTGTACTACCAATTAGACGAACTGAAAACTGATATCCGCTCTATTCAGGATTCCATAGATTATTCTCCGGAGACGCTCCAGGCTGTGCTGGAGCGGATCGATGTGCTGAGCCAACTGAAACGCAAACACGGCGGCACTCTTGAAGCGGTTCTTGATCATAGGGACAGAATTTCTGAACGCCTGGCCGAGGCAGATGAAGACGAAGGTCTTACAAAGACATTGGAGCAAGAGTTAGACATGATCTCCAGCCAACTGGCAGACGAATCGGAACAGTTGAGCCGTCTGCGCCGAAAAGCTGCCCGCGAAATGGAACATAGTGTCGCCGCCCAGTTTGACGAGTTAAACTTTCCTCACGCGCATCTTACAGTCGCATTCAAAAATTCTCCGCCCAAAACTACGGCCGGCAGCGAACAGACAGGCGAACAGACAAAAGAGAAACCTGCTCTCTTCCGCGAAAACGGAATTGATCAGGTTGAATTCATGATAGTCACAAACCCCGGCGAAACTCCGAAGCCACTTGCCCGCATCGCTTCCGGCGGTGAGATCTCCCGGGTGATGCTGGCCCTGAAAACCGTTATCGGTCAGTTAGATAATATCCCAACCGTTATTTTTGATGAGATCGACAGCGGCATCAGCGGCCAAACCGCCAGTGTGGTCGGCCGTAAATTGAGAAATATCGCCGGCAATCGACAGGTCCTATGCATCACCCATCTGCCACAGATCGCAGCCGGTGGAGATAGACACTATCTGATCCATAAAGTCACCAGCGAAGACGCGGCCCGCACCGCCGTCTACCTGCTTGACAAAGAAGCCAAAATCAGAGAAGTCGCCCGGCTGACCAGCGGTTTAGCCGTGACCGAAGCAGCATTGGCTAACGCCCGCGAACTGATAGAATCTTTTCAATGATCTCTTCCACACTTAGGCCATCGCATTCGATGATTCGATCGGCGTACCTTTCATACAGCGGTGTTCGCTCCCGATAGAGATCCTCCAGCGAAAAACCCGGTGCCATGGCAACTCCCCGGGTTTTGATATTTCCCAGTCGTTCCAGCAAAACCGGCAATTCCCATTTCAAATAGATGATATCGCTCAGCTTGCTAAGATGTTCCATGGCTGCATGAATATATACGGCACTTCCGCCGGTCGCAATCACTGCCTGCTCATCAAAGACCGAACAGATCGCCGCTTTCTCGGCCTCCAAAAAAACATCCATTCCCGACCGGTCAATGATTTCCTGAAGTGAACACCCGCTGGCTTCCTGTATCAACAAATCCGTATCGATAAAATTACGGCAGGCGGTTTTTGCTAAAACTACCCCAACTGTACTTTTGCCGCTGGCCGGCATTCCTATCAAACTGATCGAGCCCATGGTCGCCTCCTTTTAATGCCGTAAACCCCTAAGCTTTATGTCAAGCCTGGTCTACGGGATTTTAAAAAGAACCGTCTTACATGTTAGCTGTGAGACGGTTCTATTAGATCATTCAATTTACACTTGTCTTTCGGCCAGTCTGCACCACATGCTTGACCGCCGAATATCACCTAATCAGACGTGTTATTCTTTTTCGTCGGCAGATGGATCGTCCGCTTCTTCCGTTGCTTCAGTTGAAGCTTCAGCCATCGTGTCCGCTTTTTCATCGGCATCAGACGTGTCTGCTTTTTCATCGACATCATCACCGCTGATCTTTTCGACCAGATCTTCAACTTTATCGCTCAGATTCTCGAAAATCTCCTTGGTTTTTTCGCCGACGCTTTCTGCCAGGTCTTCCGCTTTGTCCTTCGCCTGTTCGAAAATCTCCTCCGCCTTGTCGGCTAAAGCCTCCGCCTGATCTTTCGCTTGCTCGATGATCTCTTCCGCCTTATCGGTCAAGGTTTCGGCCGATTCGGTAGTGCTGTCTTCAGAGTCACCAGTTGTTGCGGCGGCTACAACGTCCTTGGACGGCCGATCATCTTCATCGGCCGGATCACGGGTCTCTTTTATGGACAAGCTAATCCGCCGGCGATCTTTATCGATGTCGAGAATCTTGACATTTACGATTTCGCCAATTTCCACTTCGTCGGTAATGTTCGTAACACGCTTGTGCGCAATCTCAGAAATATGCACCAATCCATCAAGGCCCGGTTCAAGTTCGACAAACGCGCCGTATTCTTTAATTTGAACAACCTTTCCTTCAATCACCTGATTTACTTCATATTTCTGATCAATGACTGTCCAGGGCTCAGGCTGATTTTGTTTCATGCCCAGCGAAATCTTACCCTTTTCGCTGTTCAAAGAAAGGATCCTGACATTGATCCGTTCACCAATCTTGAGTGCTTCCTGCGGATGCTTGAGCTTACCCCAGGATATCTCGGAAATATGCAGCAGACCGTCGATCCCGCCAATATCGACAAATGCACCATAATCAGTGAAACGCATGACCGTTCCTTCAATATTGTTGCCGACTTCCAAAGATTCCCAAATCTCTTTGACTCTTTGCTGTTTTTCTTCCGCCAAAAATGCTTTGTGTGAAAATACAGCCTTATTGCGCCGCTGATCGACACGACTGACTTTCACCGGCAGCACCTTGCCGATGAATTCGTCGGCCTTTTCGACATATTTATCGGACAACTGCGACATCGGGATAAAGCCGGAGACTTCTTTGTACAGCGCTATCACGCCGCCTTTGACTTCTCTGATGACTTTGACATCGACGACCGTCTTATTTTCGAACGATTCGTTTATTTCTTCCCAATGTTCTATTACTTCAAGCTTTTTACGAGACAGGAGTATATTACCGTCTCCGTCATCTGTCTTGAGGACTTTGGCTTGGATGTCGTCGCCTTCCTTAAATAGTTCGGTTAATTCCTGATCGCCCTCAAGCACCAGTTCTTCTTTGGGAATGATACCATCTTTTTTGCAGCCAAGGTTGACCACGATTTCGCGGTTTGTCACCTGTACGATCTCGCCTTCGACGATTTCTCCGCGATTGGGCAGACGCATGGATCGATCGATTTCTGCCATAAAGTCATGCATCTCGTTCTTTTCTTCTTCCACTGCGCCTTCATCGACAACCGGAGCGACCGTTTGTTCTGCTGGAGCTGATTCCGCGACTGTTTCGGCTGCTGCATCGGTAGCGACATCATCGGCCAGAGTAACGACTTCGTTTCCGCCGGCTTCCTCTGTTGCGCCAGCCGCTTCGTTTGCAGCATTTTGAACCTCTTCTGTCGACATTACTTCTTTGTCAGTGATTTGTTCACTCATCGTGGTGATAACCTCCTTAATAATGCGTTCAGGTGTAGACGCACCTGCCGCAACACCTATTCTATCGCATTCAGACATTTCTTTCAATGCTAAATCTTCGGCTTTCTCTACAAAATAGGTTTTCCGGCAGACCTCTTTAGCAATTTGAAAGAGCTTGTTCGAATTCGCGCTGTTTTGATCGCCAATCACTATCATGCAATCGGACCGGGCTGCCAGCTCGCGACAAGCTGTCTGACGTTCGATCGTCGCATTGCAAATCGTTGGTATGGCCACGACGTCTGTTTTTTCATGCTGCAGCCGTTTCACAACTTCATCCCAGAGATATTGCGGGATGGTCGTCTGCGCAACCACTGTCAGGCAATCGGCAGCGATGCCGGCTGCCTGCTCCGCTTCCCGGACTATGGACCAGTCTCCATCGACCCAGCCTATTGTTCCTATGACTTCTGGGTGGTCGGGATCGCCCACCACAACGATATGCCTGCCCTGGCGTGAAGCGTGAAAGACTATTTCATGAATCTTGGAAACAAAGGGACAGGTCGCGTCTATCACCTTCAGGTTCCGTTTTTCGGCAGCGGCGAAAAAAGCTTCAGCTTCCCCATGCGAACGGACAATGATGGAAGCGCCTTCCGCCGCCTGCTCAGGCCGGTCTATGGTCAAAAGACCTGCGGCTGCCAGTTCAGCAGTCACCTGGCGATTGTGGATTATGGAGCCGCAGGCATATACCAACCCTTCGGCGCCGGAAAAGCCACGGCTCTTTTCAAGTGTCTCGCCTGCCTTGTTCAAGGCCCGGCGAACGCCAAAGCAAAATCCTGTCGGTTCAGCCAGAGTTATCTTCATGATTTTTCAGCCTCTTTCTGATCTCTTCCAAAAATGTCCGAAAAGCGCCTTCCTTGCCGTTTCCCGTCGGCTTATAATACTCGGCACCGGCTTTTCTGAGCAATTCCGGCAAGTAATCTTGTTTTACATATCCGCCATAGGCATGCGGATATTTATAGCCGCCGAAACCTCTTTTCTTTGCGCCGCTATAATGGGTGTCCATTAGATGCGGCGGAATCTCACCGGTCTTATATTTTTTCAAATCATTCAAAGCTTCATCGATCGCCATAATGACCGAATTGCTTTTCGGACAGGATGCCAGCAAAATAACAGCTTGAGCCAGCTGAATCCTAGCCTCCGGAAGGCCGGTCAAAAGAGCTGCCTGGACACAGGCGGTGACGATGGAGATAGCCTGGGGATAGGCCATCCCTATGTCTTCGCTGGCGATGACCATCAGACGCCGGCCTATCATCTGCGGATCCGCTCCGCCGTCGATCAGACGAGCCAGATAATGCAGCGCAGCATCGGGATCGGTTCCTCTGATCGATTTCTGTAGCGCCGAGAGCAAATTATATTTATCATCCCGCTTGTCGTAAAAAACCACCGGTTTTTGCACCGCTTCTCCGACAACAGCCAGATCAATTGCCTGCCCCGGATTGAGATTGTCGGCTATGAAGCCTAAGGCGTCAAGCGCCACCCGGGCGTCGCCGGATGCCAGATCAGCCAAAGCAGTCAGCGCTTCGGATTTAACCTCGATCGATCGACTTCCCAGCCCCCTCTCCTGATCGGTCAATGCCCGCGTCAATACGATTTCAATCTCATCCGGAGACAGACGTTTAAACTCATACACAGCGCCGATCCGGCTGAGCACAGCATTATTGATTGCAAACCAGGGATTCTCGGTCGTGCTCCCTATGAAGCGGAACAAACCCTCCTCTAACGCCTTGAGCAGAGAATCCTGCTGCAGCTTGTTCCAGCGGTGAAATTCATCAACATACAGGTAAGTGTGTTCGCGCTGGTAATTGAAGAGGTTCTCCTGGCAGCGGCCGATGATTTCCTTGAGTTCCCTGGTTCCCGCCACCGACGCGTTCAACTCATAAAATTCAGAATCCATTTCTTTGGCAATCAGGCGGGCCAATGTCGTCTTGCCAGTCCCGGACGGGCCGAAAAAAATCGCCGAACCGAAGGTCTTGCGCTTGATGGCATTGTAGACCAGCGATCCCGGATAGAAAAAATGACTTTGGCCGATAAATTCATCGAGCGTTTCTGGCCGCAGCCGGGTGGATAAGGGCATCATCGGCTGCCTCCAAGACCCTTGATCCGCTGCCGCGCAAATACGATCAAGCGAGACAAGATCGCGTCATAGAGCAAGAATAAAAGCTGAGAGCCGGCCCACAGCAAGTACAGCGGATATGCGGGTAATTTGATGGAACCGAAAACCAGTTGTTTAAACAGCCAAAATCCGATCAGCCAGATTCCGTTGAAAACGATCAGTTTAGCTGTCAGAGCCAGCGGCTTTGAAACGATCCGGTCAAGCGCCGGTTTGAACAAGGGATAAAGGCCAAAGAACAAAGGATATGGAATCAAGGATAATTTAGCCGGAGTTATCAAGACTGCTAAAACGGAAGTCGCGGCATAGAACAAAAAACCAGCTGCCAGGCTGGTTTCGGCCAGATAGAGCGCCACGAAGAGCGAGCTGATGGCAAAGAGCGTTAATTCAATACCCGGAATGACCGTGGCCAGAAACAGTGTCACGATCGTCAGCGCCGCCAGTACGCCTCCCAGCGCGACCCGACCGGCGTTTTTTTTCTTTTCCGTCAAATTGAACCTCCCTTGTCAGAAGCAGTCACAGAGCAGATCGGCGCAGCAGTAGCACTGCAACATCCGGCAGAGTTCATCATTTCTGTTCAAGCCGTAACCATGGCTGTCGGCTGCCGTCCGATAAGCGCCCGATTGATGAAGCAGGCTGTTAATGGCGCTGCGATATTCCATATTGTTCGGCTCCATGCTAACAGCTACCTGCAGGTTGTTCAGCGCTTCGTCAAACCAGCCCTTGCGCATGTTCAAAACACCGGTCAGGAAAAACCACTCAGCGTTGCGCGCCTGTGAGCGGTTCAGCGCCGCCTCGGCGGCTGCGAGATTGCCTTGGTTGATATCCATCCGGACTTGATTAAATTCCGGCGAAGCGGAACTGCCTGACGTATATGTCCGAGCTGTACCGGCGCCATAATCGCTGCCCGGACCTGCATAACCTGGATTCTTTGTCAGATAGTCGTAGGCCTCATTGATCTCCTTAAGCCGTTCTTGTGCCAGCTCGTTCAAAGGATTGTCCTGGTGTCGATCCGGATGGTATTTCTTTACCATCTTGAGGTAAGCTTCTTTGATCTGCTCTTTGGTAGCTCCTTCCCGGATACCCAGCACCTCATAGGGGTTGCGCATGCTCTGTCGTTCCTTCCTGTAATATCTGTTCGGTTTTTTGCGATAAACCCGAATATATTATATTGTCTATCAGATTTTTATTTCGCAGCGGTTTTAAATCTTCCCAGGCTTCGGCCAGCTTGCTCAGATGAATCTGCAAGTTGAACCGAACCCTGTCCCGGATAGCTTGACGAATCTCAATTGCTGTAGCCGGACGCTTGGTCTCTTCGGCTTCGTGCTGCTGTTTATACTGACGGATGAGCGGGTTATAGGCGCCGGATTTATAATCGGCTTCTATGTCGTCAAAGGCATCGATCAAATAAATCCATCTGCCCAAGTGATAGCCCAGCCGGCGCAACGGTACTTCGCTCCCTTCCGGGAACGAGCAACCGGAAGCCGCAAAGACCTCAGCCATTATCCGGGCAAAGGTTTCGCCGACTTCATCCGGCGAGATACATCCATTTTTTTCCAATCGTCTTAATTTCGCCAAATATCGCTTTATTATTATACCTTTTTCCGGATGGCTTTTCATCAACTTTTTCCGGACGCCTTGAAGAAGCGCCAGTCCGACAGCCGGTTTGATCCCGCCCTCATCCCGCCGGTCGTCCTCAAGCTTGTTGATCGCCAACAGCACCATCATATCCGCAGCATAGTCCAAGCCGGGCCGATAGTTGATTATGGTCTGCCGTTTGACCGGGTGAACCGGACAGCGCTCAAATCTTGTCTGCTCACTTTCGGGTTCTAGAGCGCACAAGACCAAAGCCAAAAAGACTGAGTCATAGTTCAAAACCATTCGCGGAAGCTGACCCAGTCTTTTTTCAACGGTCTTACACAGGCCGCAATAGTAGCCTTTGTACAGTTCAAATTCACGGACTTTGAGTTCAGGTCGGTCGGGAACAATATAACCCAGCATTGATAAAGCTACGCCAGTTTGCTTTTGATATATTTCAGAAATAACAGGCTGGCCGTTGTATCAAGCGCAAATGTGCCGAACAGCGCACAGTTGAAAATCTTTTGTTTTTTGGGCATCTCCCGGACCGCTTCAATCGGGTTTTCTAAAAAACATGTCGATTCAAACTGCCTTATCTTGTTCTTATTGAACAGTAAATTCCCCGCCACCCCGATCGCCGTATAAATCAAAACATTAGCAGCGAATTCTTTCTTGTATGTCCAGCCCATTAAAAAGTCCTTCATTTTTGGTCTCTCCCCCCTCGGCGGCTGACTGCCGCCGCTCCTGTTTCAAATGTCTCGCTCTTATTATAACATAAACTCGCACTATACTTTGCTCACCATGAGCGAGCAAGACACAGCGTTGCTGTAAGGTAGTTTATGTTGAAATAAACTCGACTATGCTCGCTTATTATACCATCATACCCCCATGTTTTGCATTTTAAGACAAGGATATTTAAACCTGGTCACTTTTTTCAACCGGTTGCCGGCCTATCTCAACTGCCGGCCATCTGATCAGGTGCATCCGGCGCATTTTTTCATCGATCCGCTTTTGAATCCCGACCAGACCCGGATTTTGCGCTTCCATCTGCAAGAGCAGGTCTTCGGCATAAGCTTCGAATTCATCCTCTCCTGACATTTGAATCAACCATTTGAGCAATTCAGCCAAATGATCATCCGTAGTCCCTGTAACAGACCTGCCGGGCAGCAGGATTAAACGTATCGCTTCGTCATGCTGGCGGTAATAGATCGTCTCCGGTTGCAAGCTGAAATTATCCGCCGGTAAAAGATGGAGTTCTGCCAGATTTAACGCCGACACTACTCGACTAAGCAATTGCATAAGCCAGAGCGCTGCCGAGCCTGGCTGTCCGGCTCTTGCCAAAAGCGCCTCCGCTAAATTTTCAAACGCTGTAACATCATAATACAACCAATCGACCGTTCCGCTGCGAATCCGTGATAGAGGAAGCAGCGCCGGACAACTCTCTGTTTCCAGAATCTTTATCTGGTATTCCGCCAGGCCCGAACTGTCAGCTTCAATCTTTAAATACCGCCGCCCGTTCAAGTATTCAAATTGGCCTTTCAATGCCTGAAAGCGATTTTCCATTTTCTCTTCTCCTTTGGCGTATAACATATGTCGGTTTCCTATTGGCAGAAACTGCAAGGTGTGTAGCCACGTGCTTCCGCATCGCATTTTTCCATTTCAACAACATAACGCTTTACTAAAAAACAACTCCCCCGATGATAGGATCTTCCTTTGGCGAAGCAATAGACAATTCCTCCGTCGGCTGCCTGCTGTGCCTGACAAAGCCGACAGGGCGCATAGGAACGCCGGATTTCCGTATTCAGGATCCGTTCCACCGGATCGACCGCGATGACGCGACAGCCTGAGGCGTGAAAGCGTTCTCCTGCCTTGGGGAATACATAGACCGGGTGAGCAGACTGGTTTTCTTCCATCTTGCTGTACGGTAGCGGCGACGGAGAACCTGTCCGGCCTATAAAACCACGCCAGAGCAAGCGTTCACCAAAGTAAGTCCGACGGTTGAAAGACGCCGGTAAGGGCAGTTCAATATCGTAGGTCAGACGACCGGTGATCAATCCGTCAAGGCAAACCCCCGGGAAAAGATATATAAACTGATCGACCCGCAAATGTTCTATATGGACAGCCTCATTTTTCTCCAGACAGCCGCGCAGACGCTGCTGCAGCACCATTTGAGGAAGGCCACTGCCAGCCACCGGCGCTATCGGATCGATTTCTGCCGTTTCAGCTAAACGGCTTGCTACATACGCTTCTTTACCGACCCGGCCGGCTTCTTCAGCGAAATAATACATGACATTTTCGGCACAGCCAATCAGGCGGATAATCAATATCAATGTCAGCACCGCCAACACAAAGATCGGCAGACTGATGGCTGCCTCGACTATCAAGGAACCGCGTTTACTATTCCGGCAATTACCGGCCTCATAAATCCGCCGGTTAATATTCATGGCAGGAGGCAAACTCACCCATTCGTTTGCCTGAGAACAAAAAGTAGCCGCTTTGCCGTTGGATGCGACAGTTGAAATCCACTCCGGCATAACAGCGTTTCATCAGAAATTCCTTGTAGTACCGGCCTTTCATATCTAATTGAATCAGGTCCATCACCCGGAATAACTTGCAGTTAGCGGATTTGAAGCAGAGCAGGAGCAAAAGATAGTCTTGGTAATGCGGATCGCTCAGGTTACAGGCAGTTTGCGCAGACTGTCCGTTCTGAGACTGCCCTGCAAAATTTTGGGCGCGCTCAAACGGGCACAGCAGATCTGCCTGATGATCGATTGCATAGCGCAGATCAGTTCTCCAATCGGCAGCAGTTTTGATCAAGGGCACCCCATCATCGCGCAACAACCGCCGGATATCGCTGAGACCTTCAAAGGCGGCCCAGATCGTCGCCAGCATTGCAAAGATGACTGCGACAGCCGGTCCTGTAGCCGTTGCCAAAGATAATGCCATGGTCATGACGGCCTGACGTTTTGCCGGATCCTGATAAATATGCGTCAGGTTAATTGCGCTGCGGACTGCCAGTAGCGATGTCAACACCAGAATGCGATTTGTTTTATCGTTGGTCTGTCCGGCCAGGACATATTCCACTTCGTTTCGAAAGAAAGTTGTCTTCGGAAAATCTGCACTCATATGATTCCTGAACTGACTCAAAATATAGAGATTAAGCAAAAGATCGCGGCCGGTCGATTTCGCCAGATCGGAGGGGTTCAAAGAAGTCGGCAAAGAACCGCCCAAACCGCTTATTCCCGCGATATTTTGCGATGGCAGCGCCTCAACTATTTGTCTGTTGCCCAGCCGGCGCTCTTTCGTCACGTCTGCTGTCTCTTTTGCGCCGACAGACTGATTGGAAGTGGGTGCGCTAACCAACAGTCGATTGCCTGTCAACAGGCTCAAAGCGCTCACTCCTTCAACGGCTGCCCGCGGTTTCATGTAGGCTACAATCTGCTCATGCAGACGTTTGGGTTCTGTCAAACTATATGCTCCGGTATCAGCCTGCAGCTCTGTCAAATTTAAACGAAAAAAATCGAGCTTTCCCGGCTGACTGATAAAGCTATTGCAGATATAGAACTTCAATCTGTCTTCAGCCATCTCACTGTCTAGCAACATGCCCATCAGTCCATAATCGCGCAGTAAATGACGGTCAAATTCAGAAAGCACCGACCGTCCCGCCAAATCTATTACACTGTTCGCATATGAACGGGAAGCCAGGCCGGCCGCAGCCTCGGCAAAATAACCCACCACCAAAACCGTTGCCATGATATATACCAACAACGAAATCGTCACCGAGCCACGCTTTTTTGATTTTTGCTTTACGATCATCTCGCATCGACCATCTTTCTTTTTCACACACAGACACCCACAGACTTTTTACATATAATCTTTTTTACTCATACGCCGCATCAGGGACCTATCCGGCCAGTCAGCTCGATACCAAATTCTGTCATCCGGATCAGATCGGCCTCTCCCCGCTTGATCGCTGTTCCTTTTTTCATCAGCTGCTCTCTCTGCCGGATATGCCAGTCGGCCTGATCGCTGACTTTCTCGGATATTTTCCCGGCATATACCAATAGACCCATAATTATGAGAATGATCATCGGAAATACAAACGCCGCTTCTACCAAAGTGCTGCCTCTTTTGTTGAAGCACATCAAAAGCCACTTACCGATAATTTATCGAAGGTCGTATTCAGGAAATCCATTATACGCTCACGAAAAATCAAGCCCAAGGCTATGGCGATCGCGATTAAAATTGCCACCTGAACCATCTCCATACCTTTTTTACTGTTTCGCATACTCTCCGCCTCCTCCTTTTCTTTTTATAATTTATGTCTTTTTTAATGGTTTTACATCCGCAGCAGTACCGGTGCGATTGTTATCATGATCAATGCCATCAAAAGCAGCATCATGGGAAAAGTCAGACGGCTTTCCGCCAGCCGGCCGCTTTCCTCGGCCTGTTTTTTCCGGTTCATCCAAAGCAGTTCGGCTTCTGCCTCCAGTTTTTCGCTTAAAGTGCTTCCTTTATCGAGATTGTCGTCAAATATGGCTGCGAAGCGCATCAGTTCCCGCACGCCGCTGCTTTGAGAAAAAGAGCGCAGTTCTCCGATCAGAGAACTGTTTGTCTGTGCTACCCGCCGGTCAATTTCAATTAGAGCGTCATAGAGAGGGCTTTGCCCGACATATGAAAGGTGTTTTCGATAATCATCCGCTATCTTGCGCAGCGCAGCTTCCGAAACCAATCCAGCATTCAACAGCAGCACCAATTTGTCTATAAAATCCGGTATTTCACGGATTATCCGCCTCTGATAATGAAACAACTCCTGCTTTGCTCGCTGATAGCGATTTATATAGATTAATGGGAACAGACCGACTATCAGTACCAAGGCTCCGATCGGCGGGCCGGATTTTGCCGTCTGCCAGCGTACATCCACCTTGTCTGCCAATTCAACCGGCAATTCGATTCGTTGTTTGTCACGCGCGGCTTCTATTTTACGCACACCGGCGTCCAGCCGTTTCAGCATGGCTGCTTCAGGATCGAATGCCGGCGGACGGCTTAGGCAGACCGGAATGATCACTTCACGGCTGTGTCCGGCGAGTTCGGCCAAGGCTGATAAGTGAACTGTCTGCCCTGTTTGAGCCGCCAGAGGATCAAACTTACCTGTTTCATCGATCAGCTCCGGCTGATCCGAAACCCACTCCAAACGAATCGTTCCGCCACGTAAACTGTTCGGCAGGTTAAGATCCTGACAGACCTGATCCAGACTCGGATTTGCTGCCTGAATGATGTCGGGCAATTCCCCTATGACTTGATCCAGCTCCCGCTCAGCCTCAGCCTGGCTGAGAATTTCAGGTGCAAGCCGTAAGCGCACATCTCTCTTCACTTCAACTTCTCCATATCTAAGTGTCGCTCGCAAATTCAAAGCATTAGTAGTTTCATCAAAAGCCGGCCTATAAATTTCATCAACCTTTGCCGGTTCTGTCAGCACTGCCTGTCCGCACAGAAAAATCATTACTGAAAAAGCTGCCAAAGTCAGCAGATAATAGACCATGTTTCGCCGCTGTGCCGCCGCAATTGTTTCAGAGATATTTTTTCTCCCATATTGATGGCTGAAGTGACGCTCCAGAACATTTGTCTCCCCCAGCCAGTTTTCCGGCCAGCTTCGCTGTAATCTGTCCAAAAGCCCGCGCCATTTCTCAATTGCCCGTCTTTTCATGCCGCTTACCAGTTGATCCGGCAGAGCCGGGTGCTCCAAAGATAGGCTGCCGCCATGATGAACAGGGCGAGTGTCATCAGGATCCGTCCGGCTCCGCTTTGATACATTACATCTAAATATGCAGGCGATGTAATCTGCAAAAATGCCAAGAGCACCAACGGAAGCAGCGCGATAACAGTCGTCTCGTAACGTTTTTGCGCTGTCAGCTTGCGTACTTCGCGCCTCATTTCGATTTGGCTGATCAGCAGCTGAGTCGCTTTTGTAACCACCCGGACTATATCGCCTCCGGTTTGCCGGCAAACGGAACAAACATCTACAAAGTTGATGATGTCACGACTTCCGCTGCGGCTGGCAAACTCCCAAAGCAACTCATCTTCGGATGTACCGGATTGCTTCATGCGATGTTCAATTCGCAGCAATTCCAAGGTGATCAAGCCTCTGTCGCCATAAATCAGCCGCAGGTGATCGATCGCTTCAATCAAAGCTTCGCGCATTTGCCGACCGGCTGAAAAAGAAGCAGATAAAGAATAAAGCAGATCTCGAAATTGATCAGCCAGCGCCGCCTGCATTTTTTCTGACCGCAGCCTTATATAATGCCGATAACTTGGCCAGGACAGAACAGTCAGTAAAATCATTGCGATAATAGATCGGTAAAACAAAAATCCCACTCCCGCCCATAATGCCGCGGCACAACCAATTATGCGCATTTTTTCCAGATCGGTCGGTTGATAGAAAAGCGGCTCAGACTTCATTCAACATCACTCCCTTCAACTCCAACTTGGAACGGTTTTTCAGTTTACGACCGGTCGGCTGCAGTCCACCCTCTCTTGTAAAAGCAAACAAGGGATTTATATTAATTGCTTGGCCATTGTATCCATCAATCTCGCAGATCTCCATCACGCGCCGGCTATGATCGGGCAGTTTGGCAAGATGAACAATGACATCGAGAGCTTCGGCAATTTGAATTCGGATTGCATCTACCGGAAAATCCGCCGCCATCAAAAACATAGCTTCCAGACGCGAGAGCATACCCTTAGGCGAATTGCCGTGTCCAGTAGATAAGGATCCATCGTGCCCTGTGTTCATAGCCTGTATCATATCGACAACTTCTGCTCCACGAACCTCTCCCACTATCACCCGATCAGGCCGCATCCTCAAGCTGGCCCGAATCAGATCCCGGATCGTGACCGCGCCCTTTCCCTGAACATTGGCCTGCCGGCTCTCCAAACGCACCAGATTGGCAATGCCTTCTATCTGCAATTCTGCTGAATCTTCAATTACAATAATACGTTCAGACGCCGGTATAAAATTTGATAACACATTCAAAAATGTTGTTTTACCCGAACTGGTGCCACCGGATATAAAAATGTTATAGCCGGCTATGACTAGTTTTTCCAAATACGCGGCAGCTTCATTGCTGATCGTTCCTAATTCGATCAATTCTGTCATTGTAATACGTTTTTCCGGAAATTTACGTATCGTCAAGATAGGGCCATCCAAGGCCACATTTCGATAAACGGCGTGCACCCGCGAACCGTCCGCCAGACGGGCATCCAATATGGGATTGAGTTCATTGATCTCACGGTGCACCTTGCCGGCCAGCCGGCGAATCATTTCCTCCAGTTCGTCCCGGCTGTCAAAACACTGTGACAGTCGGCGCAATTCTCCTTGGTGTTCAACAAAGATTCGTTCCGGCCCATTGACCATGATTTCGTTGACCTCAGGGTCGTCGACATACGGCTGCAAAAAATCCAGTTCCTTTCGGGTAGCCAAAAATACGCCCTGCACGACATGTTGTTTTCTTTTGTAAGGATATGGCGCCGTGCGGGGATCCTGCAGTACAAAATCTTCGATCAGGCTGAGCACCTCGGCGTCGGTCAGTTTTTCTTCACGCTGATTGATGATGCCGCGAACACTTTCTGTGATTTCTTTAATTGAAACCGGCGCATCACTTCGCCCGGATGAGTTCATCCGCAATCTTTTTCACCCCCAATCCATAGGCCTTGTTTAAATCTATTAGTATGTGTCCGTCCTGCACTGTAAAACTCTCCGGATCCTCGGCTATCCAGCAGGCCCGGCCGGTCTCGCTGTCTTCCGCATTAAAGCCGTCCCGCAATGTCCAGCGATTGTAAACATCAAGCCGGTCGATAGATCCGTCGTCTACGGTTTCCTCGCGGCCGGGCAACAATTCCGCCCAGTTTTGACGTTTGATCTGCGAAACTGCGCTTTGGTCGCTCACGGTGACCAACAGCGCGGCTCTTTTAATCAGGTCTTTTTTCCACTCATCGCCGGTCAACGGCAGATCGAGCAATATATAATCATATCGCCGGACACGCCCCAGTATTTCAAGCAAGCGTTCAAACTCTCCGCTTTCAAGCGCAGCGATTTCATTAAAGCCCGGCCCCGGCAGCAGCGTATCGATCCCCCAACCGTCGGTGACGATGAAGCGTTCGGGATAAGCCAACATGTGCGAAGGATTATTAGAAAAACAATAGTAAAGATAATCGCCGGCCGGCGCCGCTGCTTTCGCTTCGGCTTCCGTGAAATAAACAGCTGCCGACGAAGGATTTTCAAACGAAAGAAACAGAACTCTTTTTTCATGGAAGCGAGCCAATTCGCGCGCTACAGAAAGACAAAGCGCCGTCGTGCCAACGCCGCCGGCAACTCCGCCAAAGAGGATCAGGCGAAACTCCGCCCTTGCGCCGATAAAGCGCGGATGTCCGGACAGGCGGCCGAATAAATCCAGACACTGCCCTGCAAGTTCGGTTACGGCGGCATATTTAAACAGCCGGCCGGCCTTTTCGTCGCAGGCTGCTTCGTTTTCACAAAGCAACAAACGGGCCGGAAAGCGATCAACGACAGGTGTTGCTTTGTCGTTGCCTTCCACCAATTGCAGCACCGCTTCATCGCTGTCAATTTCTGTCAGCTGATCGACCAGAACGACCTGCAGGCTTTTATATCGAAGCGCCAATATCTTTGCTAAAGCTTCCGCATATTCTTTATCCCGGCTATGTATCTCAATTCGAAACCGATCTTCAAAACCCACGCCGTCACTCCCTTTCTAAATTCCATGCTATGCTTGCCGGCTATATTCTACAAGCTTCATGCTTCCGACAGAATCCGCTTATCGTCTCCTAAAAACTGGCCGACAAAAAAAGACCGGAGCCTGCTCCCTGTGACAGAAGCTGCTCCAGCCCTCTTTCTTATACTTTAATTATTCGATTGCGACTAACTCAGAACCACTGCTAGCAGCTCTCCGGTAACCACCGTACTGCCCTCCTCGACCAGCAGTTTTTCGATCTGACCGCTGACCGGCGACAGGATGTTGGTTTCCATTTTCATGGCTTCAAGTACACCAATCGGCTCACCTTCCGCTATGCTGTCGCCCTCTTTTTTAAAGAGACGGATGACGATGCCGGGCATATTGGCGCCAATTTGGCCGGGGTCATTGGGATCGGCCATCGTTGTGCTGCTTTTGTGCACCACGCCGGTCACCCGATTATCCTTGATGGTTACGCCGCGACGATTGCCGTTGATCTCAAAGACGACCTCACGGTTGCCCTCTTCGTCTACCGAGCGTACCTCAATCAATCTGACAACCAGCTCTTTACCTTCTTCAATTTTGACATTAGCGGTCTCGCCTTCCCACAACCCGTGGAAGAAAACGTCACTGCCCATCAGGCTGAGATCGCCGTCAGCCTCCAGGGCTGCCCGATAATCTTCGTAGACTTTGGGGTAAAGCGCATAGCTGAGAACATCCCGGTCATCGATCTCGGGGCCGTATGCTTCCTCCAGATTTCTGCGGATGGCGTCAAAATCCTCGTCCGGTAACAAAGTGCCCGGACGCACGGTGATCGCCGGTTTGCCTTTGAGCACCAGCTTCTGTAATTTTTCCGGGAAACCGCCTTCGGGCTGTCCCATCATACCCTCGAAATACGAGACGACGGAATCCGGGAAGTCGATATCCTTTGCTTTTTCATATATATTCTCCGGCGTCAAACCATTCTGCACCATAAATATGGCCATATCGCCGACCGCCTTTGAAGAAGGCGTCACTTTAACTATATCGCCCCACATTTCATTCACAACGCGGAACATCTCTTTGACTTCTTCAAACTGATCGCCAAGACCGATGCTCTCCACCTGCGGACGCAGATTTGAATACTGACCGCCGGGAATTTCATATTTATAGATTTCCGCCGTACCCGACTTCAATTCCGATTCAAACTGTTCGTAAACCGGTCGCACCGCCCACCAATAATCGGAGATTTTCTGCAGATCATCGATTGACAGGCCGACTTCGCGCGATGAATGCTCCAATGCCGCTGCGATCGCGTTTAAGGAGGGCTGACTGGTCAGGCCGGCCATGCTGCTGAAGGCCGCGTCGATGATATCAATATCGGCCATCGCCGCCATCAACAGAGTGGCGCCGCCATTGCCGCTGGTATCGTGAGTATGCAGATGAATCGGAATTCCGACCTCCTGTTTAAGCGTAGAAATCAATTCGTGGGCAGCCATCGGTTTCAACAGACCCGCCATATCCTTTATGCCTAAAATATGCGAGCCGGCTTTTTCAAGTCGTTTAGCCATTTTGACATAATAATTGAGGTCGTATTTTTTCCGGCTGCGATCAGTGATATCGCCGGTGTAGCAGATGCAGGCCTCAGCCACTTTGCCCTGATTCAACACTTCGTCGATCGCCACTTCCATACCTTCGAACCAGTTCAAAGAGTCAAAAATACGGAAAACATCAATGCCTTCGCGAGCTGAAACTTTAATGAATTCGCGTACTACATTATCCGGATAATTCTTGTATCCAACCGCATTCGCTCCCCTAAAAAGCATCTGGAAGAGAATATTCGGCACCAGTTCGCGCAACTCGGCCAGGCGATCCCAGGGCGATTCGCGCAAGAAGCGATAGGCCACATCAAAAGTCGCTCCGCCCCACATCTCCAATGAAAACAGATTGGGCGCCAAAGCCGCAATGGCGGGAGCGATCTTGGTCATATCGATAGTCCGCAACCGGGTCGCCACCAGTGATTGCTGGGCATCGCGCATCGTCGCGTCAGTGATCAACAGGCGCTTCTGGTCGAGTATCCATTGGGAAAGTCCGGCCGGCCCGCGTTGATCGAGGATCTGCTTGGTTCCTTCCGGCAATTCCATTTGTTTGAACTCCGGCACTACCGGCACATCAAAGTCTGCCGGCGGAGTGAATGTCCGGTTGACAGCGATATTGCCGATGTGACGAATCACCTTAAGTTCACGGTCCGAACTGGCTCTGATGCGGAAAAGTTCGGGATGTTCGGCGATGAAGCCGGTATCGCAATTTCCGGCCCTGAAGACCGGGTGGTTCAGCACATTAAGCAAGAAGCCGATGTTGGTCTTAATGCCTTTGATCTTAAATTCAGAAATCGCTCGGGCAGCTTTGTTCGCCGCATCATCGAAGGTCCTTGACCAGGCTGTCACCTTGACCAACAGACTGTCGTAATAGGGCATTATCCTGGCGCCGGTAAAACCGTTGCCGCCGTCCAGGCGAATGCCGAAGCCGGATCCGCTGCGATAGACTTCCAAAGTACCCATGTCCGGTGCAAAACCGTTCTCCGGATCCTCGGTCGTCAATCGGCACTGGATGGCATAGCCGTTGGTTTTGATGTCCGCCTGACTGCGAATGCCGATCTCCGGCGAATCGAGACGATAGCCCTGGGAAACCAGTATTTGCGCCTGCACCAGATCGATGCCGGTGACCATCTCAGTGACGGTATGCTCGACTTGGATGCGCGGGTTGACTTCGATGAAATAGTGCTGGCCATCTTGATCCATCAGAAATTCCACGGTCCCGGCGCAGCGATAGCTGACAGCCCGGGCGATTTTCAGCGCGTCCTCACAAATCGCCTGCCTCTGTTCTTTGGAAAGATTAAATGCCGGCGTAAATTCGATAACCTTCTGATGCCGCCGTTGAATCGAACAATCGCGCTCGAACAGATGCACCAGGTTGCCGTAGTTGTCGCCCAGCACCTGCACCTCAATGTGTTTGGGGTTCTCAATATATTTTTCAATGAAAATATCGTCGATGCCGAAGGCTTTACCGGCCTCGCTGCGGGCGCTACGATACTCGTTGATCAAATCTTTTTCGTCACGCACCACGCGCATACCGCGACCGCCACCGCCGGCCGATGCCTTGAGAATGATCGGATAACCCGCCGCTGCTGCTACTTTAAGTGCTTCCGTTTCTGTTCTGATGACTTTTTCCACGCCCGGTATCGCCGGTACACCGGCCTTAGAAGCTACCAGCTTGGAACGCACTTTATCACCCAACTGCTCCATCATCTGATAGGTCGGTCCGATAAATACGATGCCGGCTTCTTCGCAAAGGCGTGCGAACTCTGTATTCTCCGCTAAAAAACCATAACCGGGATGAATGGCGTCAACTGCCTTGGCTTTAGCCAGTTCGATGATCTCATGCATCGACAGATAGGCTTCCACCGGCGCCTTGCCCCGGCCTATTTTATACGATTCATCCGCTTTAGTGCGGAACAAAGCGTTCGAGTCTTCTTCGGAATATATGGCTACCGACCGGATGCCGAGCTCTTTGCAGGCCCGAAAAATACGTATCGCGATCTCTCCGCGGTTGGCAACCAATATACGTTTGAACTGCTGCATCTTGTTTCTCCCTTACAAAATTATATTACAGGTCATAGTATCAAATTGCTGAGCTAAAATCAAATCAATATTGTGTAAACATTAAAATAGATAAAAAGGATGCCCGCCTGCGGCACCCTTTTTATCTCTACTTAAATTTATACTCATATATGCGGTCATTTTTCCTGCCGGCATCTTATTTTAACCGTTACAATCAGCTGCTTAGCCGGCGTCGTAACAATCAACTGCTTTTACCGGTTGCGGATGGCCGCCTGAGCGGCAGCCAGACGGGCAATCGGCACGCGGAACGGCGAACAGGACACATAATTCAGACCGACCCGATGACAGAATTCGATAGAAGACGGATCGCCACCGTGTTCACCGCAAATGCCGAGCTTAATGTCGGGCCGGGTCTGTTTGCCAAGTTCGACCGACATCTGCACCAACTTGCCGACACCGATCTGGTCGAGGCGGGCAAAGGGATCATTCTCATAGATTTTTTTGTCGTAATAAGCGCCGAGGAAGGAACCGGCGTCGTCACGACTGAAACCGAAGGTCATCTGTGTCAGGTCGTTCGTCCCGAAAGAGAAGAACTCGGCTTCACGAGCAATCTCATCGGAAGTCAAGGCCGCTCTGGGAATCTCAAGCATCGTGCCGACCAGATATTCCAATTCGATGCCGGATTTTGCAATCAATTCGTCCGCCACCCGGGTGACGATATTTTTGACAAAGGCAAACTCTTTGAGATCGCCGACCAGCGGTATCATTATTTCCGGCACCATCTTCCAATCCGGATGTTTCTTCTGCACATTAATAGCGGCCTCGATGACAGCCGTCGTCTGCATTTCAGCGATTTCGGGATAGGTGATGCTCAGACGACAACCGCGATGGCCCATCATAGGATTGAATTCGTGCAACGATACGATCGCCTCATTGATCGCTTCAACTGTGACTCCCATATCTTCAGCCAAAGCCTGAATGTCGTTCTTTTCGGTGGGTAGAAATTCGTGTAACGGCGGATCAAGAAAGCGGATGGTCACCGGAAGACCTTGCATAGCCTCGTAGATTCCTTCAAAGTCATCTCGCTGCATCGGCAACAGTTTTGCCAAAGCTGCCCTGCGTTGATCGGCAGTCTTGGACAGTATCATCTCACGCATAGCCATGATCCGCTTAGGATCAAAGAACATATGCTCGGTACGGCACAGTCCGATACCCTCGGCTCCGAATGTAACCGCCTGGGCGGCGTCCTGCGGTGTGTCGGCGTTAGTGCGGACTTTCAATGTCCGGATCTCATCCGCCCAACCCATCAAACGCCCGAATTCACCGGAAATCGAAGCATCTACCGTAGGGATCTTCTCAGCGTAGATATTGCCGGTGGAACCGTCAAGTGAAATATAGTCGCCCTCTTTAATCGTTTTGCCATTCAAAGTAAAAGATTTGTCGGGGTTAAACACAATGGCTCCGCAACCAGAGACACAGCAGGTGCCCATGCCCCGGGCAACCACCGCCGCATGCGAGGTCATTCCGCCGCGCGCTGTCAGGATGCCTTTGGAATAATGCATACCTTCAATATCTTCAGGTGAAGTCTCCAGACGGACAAGAATGACATCCGCGCCTTTCTTCGCCCATTCGGTAGCGTCTTCGGCAGTAAATACGACTTGGCCGGCAGCCGCGCCCGGAGACGCCGGCAGGGCCGACCCGATAGGTTTGGCGGCTTTAAGTGCGGCATCGTCAAATTGCGGATGCAGGAGCGCGTCAAGCTGCTTGGGATCAATCATATTAACCGCTTCTTCCTGCGTCAGCAGACCCTCGTCTACCAGATCACAGGCGATCTTCAGCGCTGCCACCGCGGTTCGTTTACCATTACGGGTCTGCAACATATAGAGCTTACCTTCTTCGATGGTAAACTCCATATCCTGCATATCCTTGTAGTGCATCTCAAGTTTCTTGGCGGTTTGAGCGAACTCGTCGTAAACCTGCGGATTGATCTCTTTCAACTGTTCTATCGACTGCGGCGTCCGGATGCCGGCCACGACGTCTTCGCCCTGAGCGTTCATCAGAAATTCACCGAACAGCTTGGGTTCGCCGGTGGACGGACTGCGGGTAAAGGCAACACCGGTCCCGGAGGTGTCGCCCATATTGCCAAAGACCATCGACTGAACATTAACGGCAGTACCCCAGGATGATGGGATATCGTTCATGCGCCGATAGTAAATCGCCCGCTCATTGTTCCAGGAGCGAAAGACCGCTTTGATCGCGCCGAACAGCTGCTCGACCGGATCGGCCGGAAAATCACTGCCGATCTTAGCTTTGTATTCAGCCTTGAATTGATCAGCCAATTCTTTCAGATCGTTCGCTGTCAGTTCGGTATCGAGCTCGACGCCCCGCTTGGTCTTCATATTGTCGATCAACTCTTCAAAATAAGATTTGCCGACCTCCATAACGACGTCGGAATACATTTGGATAAACCGGCGATAGGAATCATAAGCGAATCGGGGGTTTCCAGTTTTGCGGGCAACGGCTTCGGTAACAGCATCGTTCAATCCCAGGTTGAGGATCGTATCCATCATGCCGGGCATCGAAGCTCTGGATCCGGAACGGACCGATACCAGCAACGGATTATCAGTGTCTCCGAATTTTTTACCGGTTTCAGTTTCTAACAGCTTAATGTTGGCCAGAATCTCTTCTTTAAGCTCCGGACTGATGCTTTCTCCGTTATCATAATACTTGTTGCAGGCTTCGGTGGTAATAGTAAAACCCTGCGGCACCGGCATGCCCAAATTTGTCATTTCGGCCAGGTTGGCGCCTTTTCCACCTAAAAGTTCACGCATCGACCCGTTTCCTTCGGCGAAACGGTATACATATTTAGTGCTCATTGCTGCTGACCCCCCTATCGTATTTTATTGTTTATTAAAATTTTAATTTTTCTTCGATATAATCTTTTACCTTCTCGATTGGCAGGCGAATCTGCTCCATGCTGTCGCGGTCTCGGATCGTCACTGAACCGTCGGTTTCGGTGTCAAAATCGATAGTGATGCAGAAAGGCGTCCCGATCTCGTCCTCTCTGCGATAACGCTTGCCAATGCTGCCTGAAGCATCATAATCTGTCAGGAAATATTTGGACAGTTCTTCGTGCAGTTTTTCTGCCGGTTCGGCTAATTTTTTGGAAAGCGGCAGCACGGCAGCTTTGAAAGGCGCCAACACCGGGTGTAAGCGCAGCACTACCCGTTTATCAGGTTTACCGGAAGCATCGCTGACTGTCTCTTCGTCGTAAGCGTCACACAGAAAAGCCAGCGTGACCCGGTCGGCGCCCAGCGAAGGCTCTACGCAATGTGGTACATAGCGTTCGTTTGTCTCAGGATCCAGGAAGCTGAGATCTTCACCCGAATGTTCGGCATGCTGCCTCAGGTCAAAATCCGTCCGGTCGGCTATGCCCCAAAGTTCACCCCAGCCGAACGGGAATAAATATTCTATATCGGTGGTGGCGTTGCTGTAGTGCGAGAGTTCGGCGGCCTCATGATCGCGCAGTTTGATTCTCTCCCGCTTCATCCCTAAATCGACCAGCCATTGCAGGCAGAAGTCCTTCCAATAAGCAAACCATTTGAGATTATCGCCCGGTTTGCAGAAGAACTCCAACTCCATTTGTTCAAACTCCCGGGTTCGGAAAGTAAAATTGCCCGGCGTGATCTCGTTACGGAAAGATTTTCCGATCTGACCGATGCCAAAGGGGATCTTCTTTCGTGAGGTGCGGGCAATATTTTTAAAATTAACAAATATACCTTGAGCCGTCTCGGGGCGGAGAAAGATCTCTGATTGCGAATCTTCCGTCACGCCCTGGAAGGTTTTAAACATCAGATTGAACTTACGTATCGGTGTAAATTCCTGTTTACCGCAGTCGGGACAGGCGATCTGATTGTCCTTGATAAACTCTTCCATCTTCTCATAGGTCCAGCCATCGACGACGATGCCGGCCTGGCCGGTAGCGGCCAGATGATCTTCGATCAGCTTATCGGCCCGGAAACGCGCCCGACAACCTTTACAGTCAACCAATGGATCGGAAAACCCGCCGACATGACCGGAAGCGACCCAAACTTTGGGGTTCATCAAAATAGCAGCATCCAGGCCGACATTATACTTCGATTCACGGATGAATCTCTGCCACCAGGCGGCTTTGATATTGTTCTTCAATTCAACGCCCAACGGACCATAGTCCCATGTATTGGCAAGACCGCCATAAATTTCTGAACCCGGAAAAACGAAACCTCTCGATTTCGCTAAAGCCACAATAACATCAAGAGTAATTTCTTTGTTCATTAAATTTCTGTTTCCTTATTTGCAATATCCTCTATTCGATCCTATTCAATCGGTTTTTGGGAGTTGTCTTCCGTACAGCCGCAGTAGCAATCGGCATCGCATTCCTCGTCGCTCCCACAGGCGCAATCGTAGTCTTCTGATTCTTCGTCTTCTTCGTTCTCATCATAGTCTTCTGATTCTTCGTCTTCTTTTTTAACTTTGCTCATGACTTCGCTGGCTTTGGTTTTAACATTGTCTAAGACATCAGAGCCCCTGGTTTTGACCTCGTCGGCCAGCACCGAACCCTTGTACACCACATCATTGAAGGTATCGCTGGCAATCTCGCTGAGCTCAACAATCTCGCCGCTATCCTTTACCAGTTCCACAGTGCATTTGGTGCCAAATACGGCGATGACGCCCGCGACCGCTGCCCAGGGAGCCAGAACCGTCCCGATAATGCCGATATTGACCGGCAGGTTGAGCAGAACATCGTCGTCCTTCTTGACTATTATCTTTGAAACATTGCCTTTCTTAATGGCTGTTTTGATCTTGTCCATCAGTTGGGCGCCGTGTTCGCTGACTTTGCTGCCACTCTTGTGGTCGATCATTTCCTCGATCGCCACAATAGCATCTACTACGCTCCCATTTGCCGCCTCAAGAGCTTCTTTCGCTTCTTTATAACTGACACCTGTCCGATCTTTCACTAATTCGATTTTTTCCAATGTAATCTCCATTGTGTGTTCACCGCCTTTTCTGGTTCTTGGTTTTGCATTATAATTTTCAGAACGCTCATCGGCCGACATCGCTTTTGAGTTCGCCGATATCCAAATGCGCCGACAGATGCGCCCGCAAATAGGCTTGGATGTACGTTAGCGCCTTTTCATCAAGAGCCAGTCTGCGCATCCTCGCGAACGGTTGGTCTGCCATAAATTTTAATATCCCTACTATATCAAATCCCGGGGCATAAATCAATCGCTCATTCGGCAGAGAAGTCTTGCAAGCACTGCACCACGCACCCCCGGCCGACGGGTTCAAAGCGATCAGGCTGCTACTGTCGCCACAACCGGTACAACTGCCCAATAAGGGTTCCTGGCCTATCGTCTGTAACGCTTTAAGCGTGAAAGCCGCTTGCAGCAGACCACAATGGCAGGATTTTTCTTCCAGCATATCAAGAAACTGGGCCAGCAAGGAAAACAGCTCCGGCGCTTTGGCTAGTTCCGGCAGCAGTTTATCAGTCAGCTCCAACGCATAACAGGCGGCCATGTATTTTTCGACATCGCTGCCCAGGCCGTAATGACTGTTCAGTACCTCGCTCCGGTTGATATGCCAGTTTTCACCCGTTTTACGCAATTCGTAGCTGCCCAGACTGAACGGCCGCAGCGCCAGCCCGGACTTTTTACGATTTCTTTCTTCTGAAAAAGCGCCGGCGCTGATCTTTCCATGATCTTCGGTCAGCAAGGCGATCATTCGTCTTCCGCCGACCGTTTCTGTTAGCCGGAGGACGATGGCTTTGGTTTCTGTAATCATAGGAAGACCTTATTCATTATGATAGCCTAAATTTCGCAATGCAAACCGGCTGTCCCGCCAGTTTTCGCGCACTTTCACCCATAGGCTGAGATAGACATTGACGCCCAACAAAGCCTCGATCTCCTCACGGGCGCTTTTGCCTATCCCCTTTAATTTTTTGCCTCTTTTACCTATGATGATGCCTTTATGGCTTTTCTTTTCGCAATAGATGACAGCGCCGATCTTCGTGATATGCGGCTCTTCCTCGTAGCTTTCAATTTCTACGGCAATTCCATGCGGCACTTCTTCTTCAAGAAAACGCAACGCCTTTTCACGGATGATCTCACGTACTAGAAAGCGCTCCGGATGATCGGTGATCATAGATTCGGGGAAATAAGGCGGGCCTTCCTCCATTTGGTCGACGATGGTCTTGAGCAAAGCCGGCACATTTTTCCCGGAAAGGGCCGATAAGCCGAAAACATCGATAAACAAGCCGGTCTCCCTAAAGGCCTCATAAGTGCTGCGAAAGCTCTCCGGATCCAGCAGGTCGATCTTATTGATCGCCAAAAGTTTCGGCGTCTCGACTTTCGCCAGCTGGTCTAAAACATAGCGGTGCGCCGGATCGTCCGGCAGCCCTCCGTCGACCAACAGCAAAATGAGGTCGACCTCGCGAAAAGTGTTCAAGGCGGCCTGCGTCATGCTTTCACCAAGCTTGGTGCGCGGCTTATGGATGCCGGGCGTATCGATGAAGACAATCTGGCAGTCGTCCGCCTTGCCATCGATTCGGTTGTAAACCCCCCGGATGACATTACGGGTGGTTTGCGGCTTATTGGTCACGATCGATATTTTCTGTCCCAGCAAAGTGTTGAGCAAGGTGGATTTCCCAACATTCGGACGACCGATCAAGCTGACAAAACCTGATTTCACAATCGAAACCCCCTCGGCAAAAGTTCAGCGACAAGCGCCGTTTCAAGATGGTCGGCATCTGTTCCCCATATCACCCGGATGTCATCGCCGAATTCGAATAAGAATTGCCGGCAAATACCGCAGGGCGTCACCGCGCCTTCGTCTGTTGCCACGGCGATTGCTTTGAACCGGCGGCTGCCTTCCGACACCGCTTTAACGATCGCCGTCCGTTCCGCGCAGATGGTGGCTCCGTAAGTTGAGTTCTCAACATTTACTCCGCTGTAGACCCTGTCCTCCGCGGTGAGCAGCGCGGCGCCGACCCGAAATTTGGAAAAAGGGGCATAGCTATTGGCCAAAGCAGCTTTTGCTATTAGATACAATTCACGATCCGTTACAATCTGATCTGTCATATCCGGCACCTCTCACTTGTCAATCTCTGGATAAACCGACCTGCTCCATGATCGCTTCTTCTGCACGCCGCATCGTTGATCTGCTGTCATCGGTCATATGATCGTGTCCCAGCAGATGCAGCATGCTGTGCACAAACAAATAGGTGAGTTCACGTTCCGGTGAGTGTCCATAATCATCGGCCTGCAGCAACGCCTGTTCGGTGCATATGACAACATCGCCCAGACATAAAGGGCCGCTTGACGGCAGGTCTGCCAGCTGAGCATATTGAGGAAAAGACAGCACATCGGTCACCGCATCGATCTTCCGATAAAGCAGATTCAACTCACGGATCTCTTCGCTGCTGACAAAAGTGATAGATACAGAGACCTGGCCGGGATCAAGCCCGGCCTCGCGCACGCAAATTTTTCCGGCCTGTTCCATATGATTTATTATCGAAGGCCCCGGACGTCTCTCTTCGCTAAACAGTAATTCCATCGTTAATTCCTTCTTCCGTCTCTGTTCCAAGGCCCTTCTCCGTTTCCAGGCTCTTTTCCGTTTCGGCTTCCGGCCGGCTTTCTTCGTATACCTGATAGGCGCGGATGATGCGTCGAACCAGCGGATGGCGGACGACGTCAGCTTCTTTGAGATGGCTGAAGGCCAAACCTTCAACGCCCGCCAATACTTCAAGCGCGATCACCAAGCCTGATTGGCGGCCTTTCGGCAGATCGATCTGGGTAATGTCGCCATTGACTACCGCCTTTGAATCGTTGCCCAGTCGGGTGAGAAACATTTTCATCTGTTCCCCGGTCGTATTTTGCGCTTCATCCAAAATGACGAACGATCGGTCAAGAGTCCGGCCGCGCATGTAGGCCAGCGGTACGATCTCAATGACTTCACGTTCTTTTAAACGCAAGGTGGCATCGCGACCAAGTATATCATACAGCGCATCGTACAAAGGCCGCAAATAGGGATCGACCTTCTCCTGAAGATCTCCCGGCAGAAAGCCCAGGCGCTCCCCGGCTTCAACCGCCGGCCGGGCCAGAATGATGCGCTCGACATCTTTGCTTTTATAGGCCTGGACAGCCATCGCCACGGCGATATAGGTCTTGCCGGTACCGGCCGGACCGATGCCGAAGACCAGATCATTTTCGCGAATCGCCGCCGCGTACTCGGCCTGACCGAAAGTCTTTGGCCGCACCGGTTTCCCTTTGTGTGTAAAGCAGAGCACCCCGCTTGGTTTGCGAGTCTGGCTGTAAGCCAGGCCGCTGTCCCGTAGGTTCAGGATATAGTCCACCTTCTGGCGGTCGAGCGTTTCTCCATCTTTGAGCAGTTGCAGTAAATCGTTTAAAACCGCCGCCGCCGCTTCTGCCCGCTCGCCCCTTACCAGCACCGCATCCTGTCTTTGTATGATTTCCACATTGTAATAATCGCACAGCCTGCGGATATTCCCATCCAGTGAGCCGAACAGCTCCTTGCTGTCAGCGGCGCTTTCAATGAAGATCTCGCATTGATCCGTCCGGTCGGCTGTTTCCGCCATCTGGCAGTCTGCCTGTTTCAATAGTCCTTCCTTCCTTTGCGCCCTTCTCGCTGCGGCCAGGCGCGGTAGCCGCATTGCTTTTTATTTCTATGATTGAAAATAACCCGGATAGTTTTATATACCCGGGTTATCATTAGTTTTCCCAAGAATTCGGTCATTTCGCCAACCAAGTTTCAACAATTTTTTTGACTGCTCCGCCGTCCGCCCGGCCTTTGACCTTGGGCATGACCGCACTCATGAGCTTGCCGATCATTTGTTTTCCTTCGGTTATTCCCAACTCACCCGCAGTTTCGACGATAATGGCAGTTATTTCGGTTTCTGTCAATTGTTTGGGCAGGTATTCCATCAGGATCTCGATTTCCTTGCTGTAATCCGCGACCAGGTCGTCTCGTCCTGCTTTCTTAAAATCGGAGAGAGCATCCTTGCGCATTTTTACCTGCTTCGTCAGAATTTCGACAATATCTTCGTCGTCAAGCTCTTCTTTATGGTCAACCTCATACTGCTTGATCGCGGCGCGGGCCAAATTCACCGTATTCTTTTTGATTTCATTTTTTTCTTTCAGGGCTGCTTTGAAATCATCAGCCAGTCTGTCTTTTAAGGACATCGGCAACACCCCGTTTCAGGCAAACCCTAGTATTTCTTGGCTTTCTTGCGGGCGGCCTCAGACTTTTTCTTGCGCTTTACGCTCGGCTTCTCGTAATGTTCGCGTTTTCTCAGCTCTGACATTACACCATCGCGCGCACATGAACGCTTAAACCGCTTCAATGCACTTTCCAGGTTTTCGCCTTCTCTAACAACGACTTGTGCCATTCGTTCCCTTCCCCTCCCTCCGTACCAGGACTTAAGGATACAGCGTATATATTATACACACATCTATACATGGAATCAAGTAAAATCACAATAGCAACCGCAACAACTTCAGCCGGGCGGCCACTGCATCAGCCGCCGTCCTAACAGATGAAAATGGATATGCTTAACTGTCTGCAGAGCATCTTCACCGGTATTACAGACCAGGCGATAACCGTTCGCCAGATTCTGGCTGGCAGCAATTTCTTTGACCTTGGTCAGCAACCAGCCCATGGTTTCAAGATCCTTAGGTTCGACATCGTTCAACGAAGCGATATGCGTTTTCGGAACTATCAGCAGATGAACCGGGGCTTGCGGTTCCAAATCACGAAACGCAACCACTTTCTCGTCTTCGTATACGATGTCCGATGGGATTTCTTTGTTTATAATCTTGCAAAAAATGCAATCCTTCATATTAAGCCGACCTCCTTCTATTCCGTTTTTTATAATATACCTTTCATTCCGCTCCTGCAATCCCTCAATCTCTCTAGCCTCTACCGCATCAATCCGTTGATCGGCGCCGCGATACCATTTGTGCACCTGGCCGGATCAGTTTAAGAGCGTTGGTCGGACATGCCGTCAAGCAGCGCCCGCAACGTATACAATCAGGGCTGTTGGGCTTCTGGCGAACTGCGATCGACAGCGGACAAGCGGCCTGACAGGCATCGCAAGCCCGGCACTCTTCCGGCGCATGCACATGACGCAACAAGGCATAACGGTTGAAAAAACCATATATTAAGCCAAGTGGACAGAGATAGCGACAGAAAGGTCGATATAAAAAAATCGCCAGGCCCAGCAAGGTAATCAAAAACCCGCTCTTCCATGCAAAGAGCCAGCCCAGCGCCTGCCGAACAGCCTGGTTCAGCAACGCCAAAGGCCACCCCGCCATCAATGCACCTGACGGGCAGAGCCATTTGCAGAAGGCCGGTTGACCCTGCCCTATTGGATCAAGCAAGAACAGTGGCGCCAGGCAGACCAAGCCCGCCAGAACCACCCAGCGCAGACGACGCAGCCATTTTTCGCCAGGCAGAGCACGCATTTTTTTTATAGCCGGGATTTTATTCAGCAGGTCTTGAACCAGACCAAACGGACATATCCAGCCACAGACATAACGCCCAGCCGCTGCTCCGATCAGGCTCAGCCAACCGATTATATAAAAAGAAAACTGAAATTGACGAGATCCTATTACAGCCTGGAACGCGCCCAACGGACAAGCACCCAACGCTCCGGGGCAGGAATAGCAGGACAGGCCAGGCACACAGAAATATTTGCCTGCACCGCTGTAGGTCCCACCGGAGAGCCAGCCCGGCAGCCAGGCGTTGCTCAGGCAGGCAAAGGCTCCCTGTGTGATGTTTCGGCGTTTTTCCCGCTTCTTAAAACAGCTGGCCGCTGCTGCCGGTGAACCGGATGTCGCTCTTCTATCCAATCCCGATGCACTCCAAACAGATCCGGCAGGCCTTGGTGAAAACTATCAGCGCCTCTCCCCGTGTCACGCCAATCAAGAGCATCACTGCTGCAACGGCAAAAAGCAGTATCGTTACTGAATATGTTTTTTGATCTCGGTTTCCCATTCCGCCTTACTCCGTGCGCCCACCATGCCCTCGCCTATCTGTTTACCCTTACTGTCGACAAAAATCGTGTATGGTATGTAGCTGATGAGGCCGAGGATACCTTCATCGAGCCCCTGAGAAGGAATCAACTGTGGATAATCAGCGCCTGTATTGAGAATGGCCGTTTTGGCTATATTGACCTGGTCGACGTCGAGCGAGCCGCCATTTTTAACATCAACAATGACGCCCACTACGCCGAAGCCACGATTTTTATATTGTTTGTTAAGTTCCGCCAGGAAAGGCAGTTCTTCCAGACAGGGCGTACAGAAAGTTCCCCAGAAATTGACCAGAGTTACTTTATTGGCAGCGAAGATCGTCTGATCGACCGGCTCGCCCATGATGTTGAGGGTCTTGAATTTAGTCATGTCTCCACTGGGTGACGACTCCTCAGGAAACTCATAGTCCGTCACCGGCAGCATCTGCGGTTTATCACCCTCTGCCAACGATTCCTCCTCGTCTGCGTCGGATGCGTCTTCACCAGCGGAACCTCCCGTCTGCTGCTCGTTGGTGACAGACGAATGATTGTCCAGATCGCTTTGGCTATCATCTTTCTTGGCGCAGCCACCTGCCAGCAGCAAGCTGAGCAGCAGCGCGCCTACCAATATCAGAGTCAATGCCCGGCGGCTTTTATTGTATAGGTCTATCTTACGGCTAATCATCTTTTATTATCCTCCTGCCTGTCATCAGCGGCATCGCCGCCGTTCCGGCGCAGACCGGCCAAATTTCTTTATCCGTCCGGTTTCTTGCAATATCCAGTTCGACTGTTTGAAAATTTCTCTTCCACTCCGCGGCGACATCTTTCGATTCGATCCGAACGCGGATATAATTATCCGCATAGCCTTCCGCCACCCCCGCCACCGGATCGACTTCTTCTATCAACACCCGGCGCTGCTTTGCGATTTGAGTTTTCAAAATTGTACCGGCCACTTGATCGGACCGTTCCGTCAGACGACGCATCCTCTCCTTTACAATCTGCGCGGGAACTCTGCCGGGTAATCCGGCCGCCGCAGTACCCTGCCGGGGCGAAAAAGGAAAGGCATGAACTTTCAAAAATCCTGCTTTTTCAACCAGCGCCAGGGTGTCCTGAAAGTCCTCTTCGGTTTCTCCGGGGAAGCCGACTATGATATCGGTCGTGAGGCCGTAACCCGGATCCTGCTGTTTTAATTCCCGGACGATGGCCAAATAATCATCCGCCGCATATCTGCGCTGCATCGCTTTTAGGATGCGGTCGCTACCGCTTTGCAGCGCCAGATGCATATGTGGACAAAGTTTATCAATGGCGGCCAGTTTTTTCGCTGTCGCCTTGTCGATCACATTCGGCTCAAGCGATCCCAGGCGAATCCGGAAATCACCGGGCAGTTCTGCTAAATCGCTGATGAGCCGAAGCAGTGCGTCCGGGTCACCGACATCATGGCCATAGAGAGCGGCGTTGATGCCCACCAGCACGATCTCGCGATGGCCGGCAGATAATACAGCCTTTGCTTCGACGATAACTTCGTCAGCAGGTCGGCTGCGCACCGCGCCCCGAGCAAATGGAATGATGCAATACGCGCAAAATCGATCACAGCCGTCCTCGATTTTAATAAAAGCCCGGTCGCGCCGACCGGCTTGAGCGACACGGCTTAATGACGAACCGCTCTGGTTGCCCCGGCCGGCATCAGCAGCGTTGGGCGAAGCCGGCCTTTTCGTGTCACCGCCGGCACGCTCTTGCATCAATTGCCTTATCTGGCCAATCAGCGCGGGTTTTTCAAGGTTGCCCGCCACCAGGTCGACACCGGCGATCTTACTTAGAGCTGCCCGGTCGGTCTCGGCATAGCAGCCGGTGACGACGATGCAGCTGTCCGGCGCTTCTTTGCGCAGGCGGCGGATTAGCTGCCGCGACTTTCGATCGGCCAGGTGGGTGACGGTACAACTGTTAACAATGTAAAGGTCGGCCGGTTGAAAGTCGCCGGTGGCGGCCATATCACTGTCTCCGTCCTCTTGCATGACTGTATATCCCTGCTCCAGCAGTTGACGCCGCAACGCATCCGATTCGTACTGATTGACCTTACAGCCTAAAGTATATATGGCTGCCCGCATTCCTACAACTCCCATTCATATTTCAACATTGCCAAAACGGCAAGTCCGGCTGTCTCCGTACGTAAGATAGCAGAACCCAAGCTGACCGGCCGTCCTCCGGCAGCCAACACCGCTTCAGCCTCGCTGTCGCTGAAGCCTCCTTCCGGTCCGATCAGTACAGCCGTTTGAGAAGGTTTTCCCGACAGAGAGCGCAGTAGTTTTTTTAATGTGTTTTTCTCTTCGTTTTCATATATGAAAAGAACCAGTTCGTACTCTTTCAAAGCAAGCAACAGCTCTTCCCAGTCAAGAGCCGGAGCAACCGGCGGGATTGATCCG